>NZ_JBVHQB010000007.1:0-380070 GCF_055567635.1 Streptomyces sp. NPDC026500
TACAGAGTCATCCCCCCCCAGAGCCCGTGACTGAAGGGATTGTTCCATGGGCCGCCAGCGTCTCCGCAGGACGGCATTCTGAAACGATCAGTTAGCCCGTCGAACGCCCGCGTGTACTCCCGAACATGATGCTCTCCCTCCAGGTAGACGGCGTCGGTGATGCCGTCCCGGTACACCAGGTCCGGCGCTTCCTGTGCCGGGAAGCCCAGCATGGTGAAGGACCCCGTGACCGGATAGGTGCCCGAGTCGAACGGCAGGACCTGCAGAGTCACCGTCGGCAACTCGGCTGATTCCAAGACGCGTTCGAGCTGACTTCGCATCAGGGCCCGATCCCCGATGACGTGGCGCAGCGCGGCTTCGTTCACGATGAACCAAGCGTCGGGGGCTTCAGCCTGCGACAACATGGTCTGGCGCTCCGCACGCACTCGTACGGCCCTGTCGATGTCCTCGACGGACATGTGGGCGCCGGTCGTGTGGAGTTCGCGAATGTACGGCTCGATCTGCATCAGGCCCGGGATCAACTCGCTCTGGTACTGCCGGAACGTGGAAGCGTCCTGCTCCAGGCCGATGTAGATGTTGAACCACTCGGGCACCCCGGCGCCGTGCACTTGCCACCAACCGCGCGTATTGGCCTGCCGGGCCAGTGACTTGAGGAACTCGCGAAGTTCATCGGTGGTGGCGTAGAAGCGGCACAGCGCGTCGATGTCGGACGGTTGGACCCTGCCGGTCCCCGTCTCCATCCGGTTCACCTTGGACCCACTCCAGTCCAAGGACTCGCCGACCTGCGCGCACGTCAGTGCGCTGCTCTCGCGGAGCTTCTTCAGCTCGATCGAGAGACGACGACGGCGCGCCGTCGGTGAACCGGACATCTCAACCATCCCTTGAGTAGTGGGTGTTCAGTCTCGCGCCAAGGCCTGGGCCTGCCAATCACTCGTAAGTGGGAATCCCGTCCTGCACATTGCATGACGGGATACGCGCGCGCCACTCTGATCCACGACGCAACTCACCGTGAGAATGCGTGACGCTCCGCTGGCCATGCGGAGATGGCATGCGACGAGAGGGGTCTTCGTGATCCAGGAAGCGTGTATGTCACGGAAGCCGTGGGACCTGGACTTCACCGCGGAACCCGAGGAAGTGGCCGCCTTGCGCCGCATCATCCGGCTGCACTTGGGCGTCTGGGGCCTGCACGAGGTCAACGACGCGGCCCAACTCTGTGTGAGCGAGTTGGTGTCCAACATCATCACGCACGTCGGCGCGGGCACCCCGGCCACGCTCGGCGTCTCGATGAACGGCACCCGTCTGCGTATCGAGATGCACGACCCGGACACGCGCGCTCTTCCCACCCTCGTCGCCGCGGGCTCCGACGCCGAGACCGGGCGAGGCATGGCCATCGTCGATGCGATCGCCGACCGTTGGGGTGTCCTGTTGCACGCCGACCGAAAAGTGACCTGGTGCGAGTTGGCGACGGGACTGAACACGCCGAACGGTCACGTGGACGGAACGGGGGTCGCGAGGGCCGAAGCACTGATGGGTCTCCGCGAGGCCACCGGACTGTTTTGCGAGGCGAGCCCGAACAGGCTGAGCAGGACGATCGCGGCAGAAGCCGCGAGCGACGTCATCGTCGACCTGCTCCACTGGCTACGTGCACACGGCTGCGACGAGGAGGAGGTCCTGGACAGATCGCAAACTCGCTTCGAGGCGCAGATCACCGAAGCCCCAGGCCGGCCTTGCCAGGTTCCGCGATGAGGAAGGCCGGTGAGTCGTGCGGGGTGCAGGCGAGGGCTGCTTCGAGGCTCTGATCGTGCACTCGAAGCAGCCTGACGCACCCACTTCGGCTGAAGCATCGGTGGCACAGGACCGCCGATCGCCGCCGAAGTCCGTCTGTCGGTCGGTATCAGTGGGCCACTATGTCTGCGAAGAAGCCCAGACGAGGATCATCCGGGGTGCCGACGAGCAGCGCGCGGTCCAACAGGATGTTGTTGTGCTCGCAGCTCGTCTCAGGAAGCATCACGCAGGCGTGGCAGGCGGCGAGGTTGGTGCCGCCGGTGCCGGACGCCTCGGACTCGACACACAGCGGGTCCGAGGAACACCACTCGGCGCGACGAACGGCCGAGCGGATCGTCCGGGCGAGGCGGTCCGGTTCCCCTTGGGCTACGAGCCCACCGAGGCTGCCCGCCGAGTCGCTCGTCGCGGTGTAGACGAGGATCCCCGCCATGTCGTCGTCGGCGTAGAGACGCTCGCGAAGCGCGGCGGCGGGGTAGCCGGCGTCGAGGCTCCATTCGTTGATGAGGACATGGGCCAGGGTGTGAAGCAGCACCATTCGGGGGCTCGCAGGAGAGGGCGGGACCCGGGTCGGGTCGGCTGCCCGCTGCTCCATGACCCTGTGGTGCGCGGTGCGCATCCGCTCGGCGCGCGCCGCCACGGCGGTCATGCGTTCCCAGGCGTCGAGTCGTTCGTCGTCCAGCCGGAGGAAGACGCCCTCGCCGCGGACCTCCATTGCGGGGAGCCAGGTCAGTTCCGAGGCGGAGAGCGCGGCCTCGTTGCCCTCGTTGCTCGAGTCGGGGTCAGCGAGCCGGGTGAACGCCTTGAGGGCGCGGACCTCGCGGAGCTTCTTCACCAACATGGGGCCCGTGACACCCAGAGGGCCGAGGGGGGCCGAGTCGCCGAGTGGGGTCTCGCAGATGAACTGTTCATCGCGGGAACGCTTGCTCTCGTCGTTGCCCGAGCGGAGGCGCTCGTATTCCTTGTTGCGCAGGGCGCGGTAGCGGTGGTCGAAGGCGGGGGCCTCGTCGCCGGTGGGGTCCTCCTCGCGTTCGGCATCGAGGAGTGCCATCACCTCGTCGACCGGTACCGGGCTCTCGCCCTTGAACGCGAACTTGAGGCACATCTCGACCTCCGCGCGACTGTTCAGCTTGCGGAGCTCGTCCCAGTGCTCGGCGAGCGGATCGGCACGTCCGTCGCTCCACGGCGGGATGGAGAGCGCCGACTTCAGCACCGGTTGCCACACGGTGGAGGAACCGCGCTGGAGGGTGCGGGGGGTCAGGCCGCAGGACTGGGCTGGGACGGAGGTGCCGAGCCACGGGCGCGTGCCGCGGCAGCGCAGGCCGAGATCCTTCAGGGCGTGCTTGCGGAAAGAGCCCTCCATCGAGACCTCGGAGACCCCACAGGTGCACGAGACGATGATCGAGCGGAGGGAGGAGCTGCGCCCGGAGGTGCGCAGCTTGAGAGTCCCGCCGCACTGGCCCGCGGTGGTCGTCCCGCTGCCGGTCGCGCGATGGACCCAGTGCCAGTACGGGAACTCGTCGAGGTGCCCGACCTCACAGGCGATGACGAAACGGGAGGGGACAAGGTCGGCCTCACACGTGCCGCAGACGCTCCTGCCGGGCGGCGGGGTGAAGTCGCGGTGTCGACGCAGCTCGCTGCATTCGGGGCAGGAGTGCATGACCGGGAAGCGGCGGACCCGGACACCGTCCTTGCTGCTGTCGTCGGAGGCAGGAGGCAGTCGGAAGTGCTGGACGCCCAGGAGACGGGCAAGGCGGCGTTCGTGGATCCTGGGGGATTCGTCGGCGCTCCACTGCGTGTCGGCCCCGTCCAGGCCGGAGACCACGAAGGACTCGTGGTCGACGGCGATGAGTGAGCCGACGCCGTACGTGGTGATCATCTGCGCGCGGCGGATCGCGCCCCGGCGGAGCAGGTTGTGGGCGGGAACCTGACGGTTCGTGCCGGTGCGGCGGGAGCGCGCGGGGGACGGGGTCATCGGGATGCCTCCATGAACAGGGCGGACTCGGCGTCGACGTCGCGCAGACTCCACAGGGTGGACCACGCCTCGGCCTCGGACTCGTCGTCGTACGACTTCAGGAGCGAAGGGGTGCGCTTGCCGTTGCGAGGCTCGAAGAGCAGACCGCTGTGCAGGTCGGCCTCCGCGCACCACCAGTCGACGAATTCGTCGAAGGCACGGGAGACGGCGTCGGTCTCCTCCTTGGTGACGCTGCCGACGCGATCGAGGAGGACGGGTTTGATGTCCTGGCGGAGCTGGTGCTCGTAGGAGTCGACCCGGCCCGCGGCCTCGTTGGGCCGGGCCGCCGGAATCAGGATGCGGGCCAGCGCGACGATCACCGCGTGCAGGCCGCGTTCGCGGGCGCGGGCGGAGAACGGGGTGACGGAGGTGGACTCCACCTCGCGGTAGAGGGCGGAGTGGAAGTGCTGGAAGCTCTCGTAATGGGAGCGGTCGCGGGAGCGGGTCGCGTTGAGCATCACGGCGACCAGCCCGGGGTGGGAGCGGCCGACGCGACTGGTGGCCTGGATGTACTCGGCGGTGGTCTGCGGCTGGCCCATCACGGCCATCAGACCGAGCCGGTCCACGTCGACGCCGACCGCGATCATGTTGGTGGCGAGGAGGACGTCCACTGTGTCCTCGTCGGGGAGCTTCCTCTCGATGCCCTTGAGACGGGTCGGGATCTCACTGGCGTCGATCCGGCTCGTCAGCTCCGAGTAGTTGGCGACGGAGCGGACGGCCACTCCTTCACGCTCGGCGAGCAATTCCAGGTAGGCCACCACGTCGTCGTGGACCTGAAGTTCCGCGGCGGACAGCAGCCGCAGGCTGTTGAAGTAACCGACGAGACTCCAGTACGCGTCGCGCACCTCGTCCCCGGTCCGCGCGTGCTTCGCCCGGTGCAGCAAGGTGGCGTAGGTACGGATGAGGAGGGTGGACTGACTGGTGCCTGGAGCCAGGAGGCCGACGTAGCGGCGGCTCGCCTTCTCCTCGCGAGGGGTCTCCACGGCGAACCACGAGTCCCGGGAGTCCAGGCCGGCCGGCGGGAACTGGCGCACGTCACGGTCGAAGAGGCTGCGCCCCTGGGAAGCGGCACGCCGGATGGTCGCCGTGGACGCGATGACCTTGGGGCGGCCCGCGAGCGCGTCCACGGCGGTCTCGTAGAGGCCGGTCAGCGTCCCCAACGGGCCTGATATCAGGTGGAGTTCGTCCTGGACGATGAGCTCCGGGGGCGGAGTGCCGTCGGCCGGGTTGTCGCGATTGAAGAGGGCGGCGGTGGCCGGACGCCACGGCATCGAGGCGAACTTGTCGACAGTGGCGATCACCAGGGTCGGGCGAGCGGCGTACACCGCCTCGTCGATCAGGTGGACCGGCAGGCCGTCGGCGAAGGCGCAGTCGACGCCGGGACAGCGGACGTGCATCCGCTTGTCGTCCAGGTCGACCTCGTAGGCGCGGGCGTCGAGGCGGGTGCCGCACCAGGGGCAGGCGTGCAGTTGGACCGGGTTCTCGGTGGCGAGGCGCTTCGTGAGGTCCCCGCGGAGCTCGGTGAGCTTCCGTTCCGCCTCCTCCAAGGTGTTGGGGGTGGCCGAGCGGCCGACCCACATGCCGAGGGAGAACTCCTCGAGGCCCAGCTCCGTCTGTGCGTCGCGCCGCATCCGCTCCATCGCGCAGAGCAGGATCGCGGCGCGCTCGAACTGTTGGAGGGTGAGCAGTCGCAGGGTGTAGCGCATGAGGACGGTGACGCCACCACCTCCCGCGCCACGCCGGATCCGTCGTAGGAAGGCGGTGAGGGCGATGAGACCGAGGTACGCCTCGGTCTTGCCACCACCGGTGGGGAACCACAGCAGATCGGAGATACCGCGGTCGGTGTGCTTCGGGTCGTCGATGCCGGCCAGGCAGAGCAGCACGAACGCGATCTGGAAGGGACGCCACTCGCCGCGCGCCGGGTCCGGGGCGCCAACCCGACCGCCCTTCACCCAGGCGCTGCGTGCCCGCTGATCGGCCATGGCCCGGTTGGCGAGCCGGAAGGCTCGCATCAAGTCGGGTTTGGCGGCCAGTAGTTCGATGCCCTCGCGAATGCGGCCGAGGGCCTCTCGGCAGGCCGCTACCTGGTGGCGGGCGGGCTCCTGGTGCGCGGCGTCGGCCAAGGCTTGTGCCTCCGCCTCCTTGCGGTCGATCCAGCGCTCGTAGCCCGTCGCCAGCGCTCTCAGAGCGGCCAGAACCTGGGTGTCGGTGTCTTCCGCCAGGCCGAGCATGGACAGGGCGGAACTGTCGATCTCCGGGTTGGAGTCGGTGAGCAGCACCTCGACGGTGGGCACGAACTCGCTGCGCACCTCGGTGACCGCGGCCGTCCTGGAGTCGGTCATGCCGATCGGCGGTGGCGTCCAGTCCCACTCGGCCGCGCAGCCGTGGCCGACGGCGAAGGTCGGGGCGTGGCGGTGGAGCAGGCGACTGGTGGCGACCTCGGGGTCGTGGGCGGCGGTCGGGGCAGGACGTTCGACGAAGGCGCTGGAGCCGTTGACCGCGCGAACCGCGAGTCCGCACTGGAACAGGGAGAAGGCGTCCTGGAGTTCCCGCTCGCCGACCTGTCGGGTGTTGACGAGCGTGATCGTCACGGTGACCGTGCCGGTGACCGCGTCGGGGCGGCGGACGTTGACGCGCAGCGCGGCTCCGGAACCGAGGTCCACCTTTCTGTCCGGATCGGGTGTGGTGACGTCGACCGTGGTGTCCGGGAGCGTGAGTTCCTTGCGTCGCCACTGTTCCCGCTGGTCGGAGGTGGTGCGAGCCTCGGCGCGGCGGGCCGGGACCGGCTTGCCCTCCGCATCGGTGGGCTCGTAGACGGCGGCGCGCGCCGAGACCACGATCGTGTCGCTTATGTCCGGGGCGACCGCGAAGGTGAGGCCCATCGACGAGGGGCGGCGGGAGCCGGCGGCTCCGACCTCCTGCGCCGTGCCCGACTCCTCGACGTTGTCGCGGGTGCGCAACAGGGCTGCGTCTGGGTCCTTGTGCTCTTCCTCGTCCTCACGGACCCTCTCCTCCGCGGCCGCGTCCGCCGGCCTCGGGTAGAGGACGCCGGTCAGGTAGCGGTCGATCGGTGCGTCCTGGGTGAGCACCTCGGCCCGGTCGTCCGGCGCGGCGTCGGGGACGGGACCGAGGAGCTCGCGGCGGAGGCCCACCAGGAGTTCCTCGTCCCGGACCCGGTAGTGCTCGGAGTGTCGGCCTTCCACGTGCGTCATGCGAGCTGCTCCTCATCGTCGTCGGCCCGCCGGTATCTCCCGATGCCGGTGATCCGGGGTGCGATCCACACACCCCGGTCACCGAGACCGGCATTGGCTCCGGCGGCGGCGCTGCCGGTCACGGTCTCCAGAGTGTCGATCCGTATGCCGCGGATCTCCTCGGGCCACCGGGGATCCCACGTCCGATTCACTTTCTGTACCTGGAAGAACTCCTCGCGGAACCGTTCCGACGCCTCACCGATCTCCCGCCCGTCGTGCGTCAGGGCGTACGGAGGGCTCTGGAACTCGCCCATCGGCAGGTCGTGCTGCTTGCGCCACACCACTTCCTGCCCAGGGCGGACCCGCTCCAGGAGATACGCCTGGGTCGCCAGGGCGTCGGCCTCGCGGCCGGGCGGGTTCTCCCGACAGACGTCGTCGGCCTCGGCCACGACCCCGTACCTGTCGTACGACCGCCACCCGCCCACGTACCGGCGGCCGTTCTTCCTACCACCAGCTCTTCTGAGAATCGGTACCTCGGGGGAGACCGCGTGGTAGAGATCCTGGCGGGCGCGCGTCATCGCCACGTACAGGGCCCGGGCCTCGGCCGGGAGGTCCAATTCGTCCTTGTACCGCTTGTGGAGCTCGGCGACGCTCGGCGGGGCCAGGACGATCACCCGGTCGAACTCCAGTCCCTTGGCGCGATGCACGGTGGAGACCACGATCCGGGCTGTCTCCGGGTCGGCCGCCTCGTCGGGGAATCTGCCGTCGGCGACCGAGCGGCGCAACCGCTCCAGATCGAGCACATTGCGCGCGGTCCCGCGTGCGGCCCGACGCAGCACTGTCCACAGGGCGGTCGGATTCGGCTCGTACCGCAGAGGGATCTCCGCGAGCAGAGAGCGGAACCGGTCCTCGGTGAGGCCGGTCGCCTCGGTGCGGCGCAGCAACTCGGCTACCCAGTACGGCACCGGACGTTCTTCGAGGGGGCGCCGCAGCCGGTGCTCGATGCCGTGCGCGTGCAGCAGACCGGAGACCACGAGTGCCTCCCGGTTGTCCCGGGTGAGAACGGCACACGTGTCCGAGAGGTCCCGCAGGCCGTCCAGGGTGAATCCGTCGCTGAGGTCGCCCATTGCGTTCGCCGGGTCCAGGAGGAGGTCGCGCAGTTCGTCGTAGAGCGTTGCCGCCTCGTCCGGATCGCTGAGCTGCTGGAGGCGTGAGCCGTGCGCCAGCGCGATCCGGGCCTCGGGGGTGACGGCGCGGAAGTTCCGGGTGAGACGCAGTTCCACGAGATCGTCGGGGTACGAGCAGCGCAGCCAGTCGAAGAACCGGCCGGTCTCGTCGGCGCGTTCGGTCAGGTTCTCGATCTGGAAGCCGTAGACGGACTGGGCGGCGTCGCCGACGACGGTGAAGCCGCAGCTGTCCTGGTACCGGTCGAGAAGCGTCTCCACCAGCTCGCGACGCCCGCCCAGCAGGTCCTGCACCTCGTCGATCACGACATGCGCGGGCGGAACGGCGTCGCCGGCCTCCAATGCCCCCTTCTCGATCGCCCGGGTCGCGGCGGCGATCCGTTCGTCGAAGCCGACCGCGTTCCAATCGCTGTCGGGATACGCCTGGACCAACACTCCGTACGCCCAGGCGTCGAAGGTCTGGGCGCGCACCCTCCGGGCCCGCTCGCCGTGCCCGGCGATGCGCTCGCGCAACTCGCGAGCGGCGGCCCGGGAGAAGGTGAGTACCAGGATGTCGGCGGCCTCCAGTGCCTCTTCGGGGTCCTCATGACCACACAGCGCGTCGAGCCGACGCACCAGGGTGTGCGTCTTTCCGGCTCCGGCACCGGCGGTGACCAGGACGCGCGCGTCCCAGGGTTGTTCGACCACGGTCCGCTGCTCGTCGGTGAGCAGGGGACTGTCGAGGTAGGCGTCGGTCACTTCCTGCTCCAGAGGTGCTCGAACTGGGTGAAGGCCAGCTGCGTGTCGAAGTTCGCGACGTTGTCGCTGACGTTGAGGATCAGACAGGTGTCCTCGCCGCCGTTCTTGGGGCCGCGCAGCCCGCGGCCGATCATCTGCTGGTAGACGTTGGCGCTGTAGACCGGGCGGGCCACCACCACGGCACGCGTGGAGGGAGCGTCGAACCCTTGTGTCAGGACGCCGTAGTTGGTGAGGACCTGGATGCGTCCCGCGCGGAAGTCCTCGACGCGTCGCCGGCGGTCCTGGCTGCTGGTGGTCGAGTCCACGGCGGCGGCCCGGATCCCGCGGTCGTTGAGCATGGCCGCGAGGTACTTGGCGTGATCCACGGAGGTGGCGAAGAGCAGCGTCGGCCAGCCCTCCGGAAGGTCGGTCACCGCGTCGACGATGCGGCGACTGCGTGCGTGGTCGTCGGCAAGTCGCTGCTCGGCGGCGCTGGAGAGCGTCGCCATCCGGACCGCCTGCGCCTTCTCCTCGGGCTTCAGCACGATCTGGCCGCCCTCCAGGGTGCGATGCTCCACCTGCGCCAGCATTCCCCACTCCTGGAGATCCCGGTACGGATCACCGGACGGGAAGACGCCCTCGTCGAGACGCCGGTTGCCGAACCGCGTGGCCAGTCGACGCGTCTCGTCCTCGTTGGTGTTGCGGAACGGAGTGGCTGTCAGGCCGAGCAGGTGTCGTCCGGTCTCGTACTGGGTGAGTCCCAACCGCGTCAGGATCTCGGTGTACCGCTTGGAGATGGCGGTGTGGGCCTCGTCCACGATCACCAGCGCGGCCTGCCGCAGCCAGGCGTACTGGTCGGTGCCCAGACACCGCTCCAGTTTGGCGTCCGTGGCCACCACCAGGTGCGGGTGCTCGACGACGTTCCCCACCTCGTTGCTGTTCCACAGCCGGCTGATGGTGAGCGGTCGCTCCGCGCCCACCTTGCTCCACACGAACCTCCAGCTCTGCACGGCTTGTTCGCACAGCTCCTCGGTCTGAGCGATCCACAGCAGCGGGCCTCCCAGGTCTCCCACCCGCTTCACCCAGCGGATCACGGCCTCGGACGTGACCCGTGTCTTGCCCGCGCCGGTGGGCAGCGACAACATGGCGCGCTGCGGGGCCAGTCGGTCGAGCAGCGTGGTGATGTTGCGGACCAGGTCCTCCTGGTAGTCGTGGAGCCGGGGGAAGTCCCGGGGTCCGTCCACCGTCTCGAAGGCGGGCGGCGAAGGGGTCCTGGAGCCGGCGAAGGCCACCGGCAGCTTCAGGTCCGACACGAACACGACGGCGGCCGACGAACCTCCGTAGGCCACGGGTGCGTTGGGGAATCGGGCCTGAATGTCGCGGGCGTGCTGATGGAGGACTCCGTCGCCGTGCGAGTTGAAGGCCATCTGCGCGATCCGATGCCCGGAGGGCTCGAGGCCGTCGGTCTCCTGGAGCTCGGCCTCCATCAGTTTGTCGGGCAGCCCGGTGCGCAGGGCGTCCGCACCGATCAGCAGCTCGATCTTGGCGACCACGTCCTCGGCGTCGCGCACGGCCGTCAGAGCCGCCTTCGCCTCGCTGTCCCGCGCCATGCGCTCCTGATGCGCGAGCACCGCCGCGCAGCCGTCCCGGCCGAGGCCGAGCGCCAGCTCGCGATCGATCAGCCGCAGCATCGGCTCAGGGTCCAGAGGCACGCTGACCTTGATCGTGCCGCCCTGGCGCACGGCGTCCAGGGGACGGGCCTTCGCGCCGTTCTCGGTCCGGGTCACCACTTCCAGCTCGGTGCACAGCTGCACCATCGTGTTCCGGTTGCCGCTGTTCAGTCGCTGACGCAGGGCGGGATACAGCTCCACGAGCGGAACCGGTGCACCGTCCGGGACCTCGCGGGTCTCCAGGGTTATGGCGTCGGCATAACGCTTCATGGCCCACTTGTCGACCATCAGCTCGGCGTCCGCCGGGGTCGCCACCAGCAGCGCGGGGAGCTGTTCAGCGCGCAGGGCCCGGTACTCGGTCGCGCCGACCGCGACGGTGATCTCCTCGTCGGGCCTGGTGCCCCAGGTGTCGCCGATCCTGCAGCGGGTCAGTGAGTCCTCGGGGAACTCCGCGCCGACTCGGGTCAGCATCACGTAGGTGTTGCCGACGAAGGCGTCGTCCTCGCTCCGGGCCACCTGTGCGAGGAAGGCCTTCCAACGTTCGGGAGGAACCTCGTCGGCCGTGGTCGGCAGGCGTAGCTTGCGGGCCTTCTCCGGGGAGATGTCGGCGACTGCCAGCACATCGCGGTAGGCGCCGAGCTGGGGCCCGACGGCCTCTCCCAGCGACTTGATGCCCTGGGAGGTGGCGACCGTCCCGTAGTTCCTGAGCATCCAGCGGATCGGCGATTCCACGGCCCGCCGGGTGTTCGCCTGGACGCCGATCTGTCGCGTCCAGCTGTCCACCACAGCCTCGTCCGGGAGCGCTTTCAGGAACGCCGCGCGGGACTCCTCCGAGAGCGATCGGAAGAGGTGCAGCGGACCCCCGATCGGGGACCCCTCCACCTTCATCCTGTTGAGAGTGGTCCGGGGAGCGCTCTGGCTCAGACCGCGCAGATAGGACGCGTGCACGGCCTGCCGGTACTCCTCGAACCAGGCCTCGCCCTCCGGAGGCGTCGAGGTCGAAGGCCGTTCCCGCAGGCCGATGTCGCGGAAGAAGGCGAGGTCGTCGGAGTGGAACCTGGTGTCGACGGCGATGCTGGGGTCACGTGCCGCGTCGACCACCGCGCCCGGCAGCATGCAGTCGCGCACCGGGCGGAACCTCCCGTCCGCCGTCCGCACATGCAGGGTCTCGCGGGCATTCGGCACGCTCTGGAGCACCGTGTGCGTCAGACGGCGTCCGCCGGCCTGGCGGAACAGGTCCCAGAAGCGCTTCCATTCGGCGTCGGCGTAGCCGTCGAAGCCCTGGTCGAGCACGCTGATGAACCGGCCTTCGACATCGGCCTCGCGGATGCCGAGGAGGTTGAGCGCGGAGGCGAGTCTCGGGTCCTGCGCGATCTCGCCGACGACGTACGTCAGGGACTCGCGGAGCCCGTCCTCGTCGGCGCGTCGGAAGACCTGACCGGGTACGGGTCTGACCAGGCCGTGCTCCTCGGTGAGCACGATCTTCGCCTTGCGTGCCTCCTCCGCGTACGGCGACCTGTTCTCGACCATGTCTGCGAGGATGCGGATCGCCGTGGCGGACGCCTCGGCCGTGCCGCTTTCGACCAGTGCCTCCAGCCACTCGCGCACGTCGGCCCGCCTGTGCCCGGCCGCACCGAGAATGTGCTCGACCTTGCCCGATCGCAACGTGTCGGCATCGGCGTTCGGGTGCAGCCAGTTCGACGGGCGGCCGGGGGACTCGTGCCACATCCGCAGCCAGCCGGCCATCCGCTCCTTGTCGAGACGCGGAGGGACGCGCAACTCGGTCGGGACGCGCAGTACGCCCTCCTGGTCGGGCAGCGACGGACGGAGAGCCGCCCGCTCCCAGATCTCTCGGGTCAGGAACTCGTCCGCCCAACTGATCGCCTCCTTCACCCGGCCGGGCAGCAACGGGAGGTACGCGGCCGGGTCCTCGGTGGGGGCCAGGCCGGGGAGGGAGTCGACGACCAACGCCGCCGAGACCTTGACCATCTCCTCGTTGAACGCCGACGAGTCGAGCAGGTTCTGCCGGTCCTCGTTGGTCTTCCAGGCGCCGTTGAGGATGCCGCTCAGGGACATCTCGTACTTGGTCGGGAAGAACGACCAGAAGCGACCTCGGCCCCGTGACTGCGGGCTGACGTGGAGTCCGCTCTTCTCGTCCTTCTCCAGCGCGGGCACTGCCCAGGCGAGGTCCAGGGTGAGCCGGTCGTGCAGTTCACCGGCGTCGGCCCGGGCAGCCGGCCCGGGTTCGTGCCTGGTGGAGAAGACCCGCCAGCCCGCGCTGACGGTCTGCCTCCCCGTCCGCTCCTCCACCACGGTGTGCAGATCCCCGGACTGCTTGTTGGTCAGCACGCGGCGGACGGCCGGGCGGGGCCGACGGTCCTCCAGGACGACCTTCGCCACGTGAGGGGAGAGGAGTTGGAACCCGAGCGGGAACTCTTCGCGGGCCGAACCGGCGGCTGTCCGCCCGCCGTGCATGTCCAGCGCCAACCTGCCGGCGGCGCCGTCGAGCAGCGGCAGACGGACGACGGTCGTGGCCCAACCCAACAACTCGTCGAGGACGGGATCCTGCGCGCGTTCGGCGGCCTCGTCGAGCGGGCGCGCCATGCGCAGCACCGGTGCCTCGAACCGCTCGCCCAGGCGCTCCCGCACACCAGGCACCGAACGGATCTTCTCGAGTGCCCATTCGCGGTCGAATCCGAAAGCGCCGGAGCTGCTGAAGAACTGCGGAGCGTCGGTGACGACCAGAACGGATTTCACACCCACGCCGAAACGGCCGATCTGGCCACCTCGCTTGCGCGACATGCTCATTCGGAGAATGGTCTCCGCGCCTTCCGGAGACACCGGTGCGCCCTCGTTTGCGCAGTAGAGATGCTTGTCGGTGAGGATGACCTGGACGGAACCCCCGGGCTCGCCGGTGATCTCGTCAGCCGCGTTCTGTACGAGTTCGAAGAGCTGACGGTCGCCGTACCCTCCCTGGGTGATGCGGCGTTCTCCGTTGGCGTGTTCCGGGACGAGACCAGGATCGACCTCGTACGTCTGCAGGACGCGAGAGGACTGTTCGATGACGGTGGGAGTGACCGGTGGCGGGGAAGCGGACATTGCTTCTTCACGGCTCCTGCGATGGGTGGCATGACGTAAGGGACGACGGAGTCGAGCGTGGTGCGGTCTTATCCCGTTTGACCTGCGGTGATGTTGCTTGACGCCGGGACACCGGCCGTCGTGGGGTCAGTCGTCTTCGGGCTCGATGAATCCGGAACTGTGGCCGAAGTGCTCGTCGAATTCCTCGATCGTCATACCGAGCGAGTCGAGGATCTGCTTTCTTTCCGTTTCGGAGCTGGCTAACGAAAGCTCTAAGGATACGGAGCTGATTTCGCGCGCCGAATGAGGGATGTCGTGGTACGGAGATTCACCCTCCCCGGGAGGGTCTTCCATGGGATTTTCGCGTCCTCCGGTTCTTGTCGAAAGATCCCCGTACCATCAGTACGTTCGGGGTTGTGTGAGCGAAAAATGGTACAACTCACCCGATGCCACACGGGAGTTCCCGAGTGGGGCGGACACTGCCGCCGTTGACGATCCTAGGGTGCGTCACCCGTTCGTGTCACTCCCAATTCCCTGACGAATTCCTGGAGTTGACGGCTCCGATTTGCAACAAGCGTTTGCGTTCGAGATTTTCAGGGTCGCCCCGCGGGTGACCCGTCCCTCATGGGCATTCTTCCCTTATGGTCACCGATCGGATGTATCGGGAAAAGTGGACAGTTGACCGTCGATGAGATGGATCCAGGTTGTGTCAAGCGGCAGTTGACGTTCGTGTCGGCGTCAAATTAGCCTGTGCTGACCGTGGACACAACGAAATACGGCGAGGTCTGGGAGGCCACATGGAGGTCGGTGAGGAGTTCGGGCCCTGGCTGTCCCGTCAACTCAAGCTCGCGGGCAGGACGCAGGCGGAACTGGCCGATGAGCTGGGGCTGACCAGGGCCGCGGTCTCGGCGTGGATCACCCGGCGTTCCGTCCCGCGCCCGACCGTCATGGGGGAGATCGCCAAGGCGCTCGGCACGGACCTGGGCACCGTGCACACCCGGACCACCGACACCCAGGCCGGCCTCCCGATCACCTGGTACCACCGGCCCGGTTACCAGGACGGAGGGCGTGACGGCGGAAACGCCGCGGCCTTCGCCTTCGACGCGGACGTCCAGGTGCTCGCTCGGGAGACCTGCCAGAACAGTCTCGACGAGCGACTCGTGGAGAACGGTCGTCCGGTCCGTGTGCGGTACACGATCCACGAGCTCACCGGCGAGACGCTGGACGCGTTCCGCGCCGCCGTCCTCTGGGACGAGCTCCAGCCGCACTACACGGCGGTCTCCGCGTCCGCCGCCGATCAGAAGGTCGGACGCGTCGTGGACGCCGGCGTGCGCGACATGTTCGAGAAGGGCCGCCTCGTCCTTCTCCGGATCGACGACTACAACGCCTCCGGTCTCACCGGCGACGACTACGACGACGGCAAGTTCGCGGCCGTCGTCCGACGGCAGCTCGAGAGCCTCAAGTCGGGTCGCGGCGCTGGCGGTTCCTACGGCCTCGGCAAGGCGACGCTCTGGGCGACCAGCGCGCTCGGCATGGTGCTGATCAACTCCATGCTCTCCGTCCCTCACGAAGGACGTACCGAGCGCCGTGTCATCGGACGGCTGGAGCTGCCCTGGCGTTCCGTCGACGGCAACTCGTACGCGGGCCCCGCCTGGCTGGGCCGCCCCGACCCCGAGACGACCGGCGCCGAAGTGGTCCGTTCCTGGTGGGCGGACGAGGAGACAGTCGAACGTCTGCACCTCACCCGGGACAGCGACGAGCCGGGCACCTCCTTCCTGATCGTCGGCGCCCATGATGTGGCGAGCCTCGAGCAGGGCGGTTCGGACACGACCGACGACGAGGACGAGAACGGGAGCGACGACGACGGGACCCGCGACATCCGCGCAATGCACCGACGCCTGGTCGAGGCGCTGGGGCGGGACTTCTGGGCGGCCATGACCGGCGGCGGCAGTAGGCTCCCGCTGTTGGAGACCTCGGTCCGCACGTTGCGCAACGGCGAAGTCGTCATCGAGGAGGAGAAGGTCGATCCCACCGGCACGCAGCCCTCGCGGACTCGGGCGCTGCGGGCCTTCTACGACGGGACCACCGTGGACCGACTCACCGAGGCCGGGCAGGTGGCACTCCGTACCGTCCCGCTCCGGCTGCCCCTGTCCGGAGGGCGGCGTGGCACGCTCGGCACGCACCAAGGGGTGCTCCTGGTCACGGAGGCGGAGGACAAGGACGGCACGCCGAACCAGGTCCACTCGCTGCGCGGCAACCGGATGACCATCAAGGAGTCGAGCGTCAACGGGCTTCCACTGGGCGTCAATTCCTTTCAGGCGGTTCTCCTGGTGGGGCACGCGGCAGGCGAGTCGGCGCCCTTCGCCGACGAGGCCGAGGAGTTCCTGCGTGCCGCCGAACCGCCCGAACACGACCGCTGGGGCCAGACCGAGGAACTGACCCTCCGTTGGTCACACAGCGCGCACCACCGCGTCTCCAGGTTGACCACCGAGGTCAACTCGGCGGTGAAGGACCTGGTCGTCCGGCCGAAGAGCACCGGTTCACAGGAGAGTGCCAAGCTGCGCAAGAAGCTCACCGTCCCGCGCAAGGGCGCCGCGCCCAAGCGTGTCTCCGGGCCGGCTCTGCCGGAACTGGACGGACTGGAGGGCGAGATCGGCGCTGGCGGGGAGTGGCGGATCACCGCCGAGGTGAAACTGCCACGGGCCGACGAACTGCCCGCCATGACACCGGTGGTCCTCCTCGACGTCCGGTCGGGCAGCCGACCCAGGCTCGACTGGGCGGATCTCGTCGGCCTGGAGGGCTGCGAGGTCGAGGACGGTGTGCTCCGCTTCACGCCGGGCGCGCGCCGAGCCGTCTTCCGGGGTTCCACCGACGCAACCAGCCATCCGGTTCGCACCGAACTCACGCGGCTCGTTCTCGAACTCCGTGCCGGGACAGGGGAGTGAGTCATGAAGTTCTATCCGTACAAACGACTCAACCGCCCGATCACACTGAGAGTGACCTCGGCCTCCCTGAAGCTGCCCGACGGTACTCGCGATCACCTGGACACCTCCGCGTACTCCACCCCTCAGCGGACGGTGGCCCTGGGCGTGGCGCAGCATGAGGAGTGGGTCTCGGCCAGGATCGGCCTGTCCGCCACCCTGCCTCCCGGCGCCACCGATCCCGACGGCCCGTGGAGCGATCTGAGGGTCCTGGCTGTCCTCACCGAAGGTGCCACCAATGTGCGTACCTCCATCGAACTGCGCCAGGACGCTCCGGACAGCAAGGAGTGGTCCGGTGAGATCGAGATGTTCCGGGGCGACCATGTGGGCCGTGCCTCGCTGGCCGTCTACGCGGTCGCCGAGGTCGGGGACGTGCCGGGCCGAGCGATCACGGAGACGGACAGCGACTGGACCGTCGACGTCACCGCCGAGGAGCCGCTCGGCGGCCTGCGCCTGGACGTGAAACAGGCGAGCTTCTCCAAGAGCGCGCGGGAATGGTTGCGACCCTACGCCGACGTGCCCTGGGTGATCGACGCCTCCGGCAGGGTGCCGTTGGTGATGATCAACACCGATATCGAGGGTTTCTCCGACCTCCTCGGCGGTGAGAGTGGGGGGATCGAGAACAAGGTCCACGAACTGTTGATCTCCCAGATGGCCACCGACGTGTGGACCGCCGTGTTCCACAGTGCCGTGGGTGACCTGGAGGTCGAACCCGACGGCTCGCCCGTCTTCCCCACCGACTGGCGAGGGGAAGTGCTGCGGGAGATGCTCCCCGACGTCGTGCCGGGTCTTCATGTCGAGGAGGCGCTCCGGCAGGTCCACCGTCGTCGGACCGGCGACGCGGGATGGGTGGAGCTCCAGACCCGTGTCCACTACGCCGCGGTGCGCCGCGCCGGCGCGAGCAAGGCGGTCGCCAACGCCCTGCGCGCGTTGCAGCAGATGAACAGAGAGGACAGCGCGTGATCGAGAAGCCGCATCACGTTCCCGAGCGGCTCGGCCTGCTCTCCGCGACGGCTGCCGACCCCTTCCTCACCGAGGACCTTCTCAAGGGTCTCCAGGGGCACGGAGGAGTCGACCTGGCCAAAGTCGTCGAAACCCTGCCGGAGGACGATGCCCGGTGGGCGGTCGAGCCGCTCAGGGACCTCATGGACGACGCGATCTACCAGTTCAAGGACAATCGGACGGAGGCCGACGGCTGGTTGGCGCCCCGGCTGCACGCGACACTGCGTCTCACCCGGCGCGAGGCGGCGGACCAGAGGTTGTGGAACCATCTCGCGCTGGCTGTCGCTCCGGATTATGTGGCTTTCCGGCATCCCCCGGTGCCCTCGACGCGCGGCGGCGGGGCGCCGCGTATCAACAGAGACCGTTTCAAAGGCCCGGCGGATCGACAGGCCTTCTCGCGTCTGTGGTGGGCGGCGGAAATGTTTCGCAATGGTGGGGACTACGCACCGGTGGTGGGCGCCTGTGCCAACCAGGACCTGATCCACAACGCACTGCGCCTGGACCTGCTCGACCACAGGCCCACCG
Organism: Streptomyces sp. NPDC026500; assembly: GCF_055567635.1. Classification (NCBI taxonomy): domain Bacteria; kingdom Bacillati; phylum Actinomycetota; class Actinomycetes; order Kitasatosporales; family Streptomycetaceae; genus Streptomyces; species Streptomyces sp. NPDC026500. Next base: position 18,145 of record NZ_JBVHQB010000007.1, read on the forward strand.
CCCAGGCACTGGTACGTGTCCTGGAACGAAAGGTCGTCGGCAGCGGCCGCGAGATCAACGGTCTGATGGCGGCGATCAACACCGCCGGCGCCACCCTGGTCTACGACGCGTTGGCCCCGGACGAGGTGCGTGATCCCGAGGCGCTCCGCCGGTGGATCGCGGAGGCCGAATCGGCGCCGCCGGTGCCGCGCCATGACCTGCCGACCGGGCCCGACGAGGAGCCCGTCCCGGAGTACTCGGTGGCCGCGCTCACCGAGTACTTCACGGAACTCTTCGAGACGGCCCCGGTGAGGGGACGGGTACCCCAGGCCTGAACGGGCAGGGTCATCTGCCGGTGAGCGGGTGACCTTTCAAGTGCCTGTGCTCGCACACATCCACGGGCTCGCCGGGCTGCCAGGCCTCCAGATTCGCGACGGCCTGTTCCAGCCTGGCGTGGGCCTGTTCATCGTCCAGTTCCGGTTCGAGGACCTGCCGTAGCACGTGCAGGGCCAGCCGGGGCGGTACGGCGTTGCCGATCTGCTGTGAGATGTCGTTGCCGGTCCAGGGGTACGCGACGGGGAACGTCTGGAGCACCCCTGCCTCCGCTTTGGAGAAGCGATCGAGGTTCTCGTCGGTGCCCTTCTTGACTACGCGATTCCGTGACACCTTCCCCGTGATCGTGGCGGAAGGCACGTCGTGGTCGCGTCGGCCGCGCGCCTCGGGGTCACCTCCGGTCCCATAGTTCGAGATGACGGTAAAAGCAGGACGACGGGGGAGATCCATCCGGATCATCCGTGCTTGTTCGAGTGCCTTCTCCATGGAGACCCAATCCTCCCGTTGCCTGCCCTCGACCGTCTTCTCGGGCTCCAAGGGGAGGGTCTCGGCCTGACCTGCCCTCGGCGTCAGGGTTCCAGGCTGGTAGCGCTTGTGGGTTTCGGGCACCTCTGCCAGGGGTTCGGGGCGGAGCCTGTTCTCCTGAGCGGCATGATCGAGACGGGCCATCAATACCGCGCGCCGTCGGGTCTGTGGAACGCCGAAGGCCTCGGTGTGCATCAACTGTCGCTTGGTCCGGTATCCGAGGGAGGCGAGAACCTTGGCGTACTCCGTCCATACAGGCATCACTGCGGGAACCTGCTCCAGGACGACGGCTTCGTAGGGCTTCGAGCCGGGCCGCTTGCTTCGCTCGATCACCCACCACAGAGGTTGCAGGACCAACCCCGTGCGCTCGTCGCCCAACTCCTCGAGTTTGGCCTTCAACTTGTCGAGCCGGCCGTTCAGATCACCGAACTGCTTGAGCAGGTCCTCGAGCTCGTCGTCCGAGACGTCGAGATTCTGCGGAGCCTTGAGTTTCTTCAGGAACTTCGTGACTTCGTCCGTCGAGTTCCCGAGCTGCTCCAGTCTGTTCCTCATGGCCTTGCGCGTCGCGATCCTGAGCTCGTCGACCTCGCGCTTCTCGGCCTTGACCTCCTTGGCCTCGAGCTCCCTCAGCCTGAGCTCCTCGGAGATCTTTCGCCAGGTTCGGAAGATCTGCTTCCAGTCCTGGTCGTTCTCGGGGTGTACGGCCTGGTGCAAGCGCTCGATGTACTGGATCACCTTGTCCAGCGCCCTGCGGCCCGCTCCGTGTCCCGCGACGGTGAAGGTCTGGCAAGGAGGCCCACCGGTCAGCACGTCGGCATGGGGGAAGAAAGCCGCGCGGTACTTGCGGACGTCGCCTTGGAAGGTGTCCATCCCCGCCATGCTGCGGGTGGCGCACGCTCCCGCGTCCCATTCGATGCCGGTGACCTGGTGCCCCAGGACGTCTGCCGCCACATCCAGCCCACCCGGCCCCGCGAACAGGTCCAAGATACGGAAAACCGCAGGTGAGGGCGGTGCGTTTTCGATGTGGCTCATGGGCTTGAAGTGTAGCCGGCGATCGGGGGTGGCATTCCCGTCTTGCCTATGGACGGGCGGGCGACCGTAGAGCCGCGGCGATGGCCTCGCCCAGCGCGTTGCCCACCGGCGGAGGGGTGGCGTGACCGATCTGTCGGTACTTGGCGGTCTTCTGGCCCGTGATCCGCCATTCCGGAGGGATCGACTGCAGCACGGCCGCCTGGTCCACCGTGATCTTCAGCATCTGCGCCGCGTCGTCCGAACGCGGCCACTGGTAGTCCGGCCCCGGCACCTCGTCGGCGAACGCGCCACCGTTCACCCCCATCCGCGCCCAAGCCCGTTTCGTACCGGTCGGGCCGAGGTCCGCGCCGCCCCGGTTGTCCGAGCCCCCGACGAGGGTCGGAGCCACGGCCCGTGCCTGGTCCGCCCAGGCATCGGCCTCGGGCCAGCCCCGCATGCCCATCGAACGACGCAGCGCCCGACCGACCGAGATGTGCTCGCTCACCGTCGGCTCCGGCGGAACGAAGGCCTGGAACCACGGTTCTTTGAGCGCCACGAGAATGCCGTGCAGCCGCTCCTGCGGAACGCCGAAGTCCGCCGCGTTCAGCACGAACCAGCGGAACCGGTATCCGAGATGCGTCAGTTCGGCCTCGACGAACTCCCGGACCTCCGCGTATGCGGGCGAGTCGACGAGAGCGGGCAGGTTCTCCAGGAGCAGGGCGCGCGGCTGGATCGCGTGGACCAGGTAGACCGTGGCGGTGAGCAGACGCAGTTCGGGCTCGCTGTCCGACCGCCTCACCGCGGCCGAGGACTTCACCCGGGGCAGGCCCGCCGAGAGCAGATCGACGTCCAGGCTCTCCGGGTGCTCCTCCGGCAGGAAATCGATGAGATCGTCGCAGACGACCTTCCACTGCGGCCGGTTGGCCAGGATCGTCTCGCACGCCTGAGGCTTGTTGTCGAGCAGGAGCACCGGCGAGAAGCCCGCGCTCTCCAGTCCGGACGCCAAGCCGCCCGCACCGGAACAGACGTCCACGAAACCGAGTCGATCAGCCATGCGCTCCCCCTCGACCCTTCGGGCGGCCTTGCTCGCGTGCCCTCCGCGTGCGTCTGTCCCGATCCTGCTTTTTCCGGTCCACGGCAGCACCCACGGTCGCCGCGACCTCTTCCGCCGGCATGTGCTCCCAGAACCGCAGCACCGTCCACCCCTGCGCCATCAGGTGCTCCGTGGTCTCCCGATCACGCGCCATGTTCCGGTCCAGCTTCTCGCGCCACCACTCCGCGTTGGACTTCGGTTGCGTCGCGTGCAGCGGGCACCCGTGCCAGAAGCACCCGTCGATCAGGACGGCCACCTTGGCCCGGGTGAAGGCCACGTCGATCCGTCGTCGCGCCATGCCCGGCACCGGGTATTCCACGCGATAGCGCAGGCCGGCCGCATGCAGGAGGCGTCGCACGGCCAGCTCGGCGTTCGTGTCCTTGCTGGCCTGTCGGGACATGCGAGCGGAGACGTCGGGAGAGGAGGGCCTCACGTTGTTCAATGCTCTCGCGCCTCAAGAACGTACGTCGTCGCGGTCGATGACGATGGCATCCTGCCGGCTCGAGTCGATGGCACGGAACCGGACCAGCGGGCGCTCCGATCCCACCGACGACTTCGGGGCGACGAAGGAGAAGGCCATCACCAGGTCACCGGGGTCCAAGGTCCCGTCGGAGCCGAGTCGCGGCTCGGACTCGACCACGGGGTAGAGCAGCAATGCGCCTCGGCGCGGGCGGACGTGCTGCTCGACCGCCGTGTTCCCGGCCGTCTCGACGGCGCCCGCGACGCGCAGGGCGGCGGCGCGGTGCTTGGGCTCACTGAGCGCGCCGAAGAGGGAGCCCCGCCGGCGGGTACGGCGGGCCGGGGTGAACGGGCCGTGCCCCAGGATGCGAGCCTCGACACGCCTCGCGGAGGTCTGCAACGGAGTGATCACGAGCCAGTCGTCGATCGTCGTCTCCTGCTGCCCCGTCTCCAGCAGGAACTCCAGATGCGGCGAGAACTGGCTCGGGATCGACCACCGCAGGTCGCACAGCACCCTGGTCAGCGTTTCGTGCGAGACCGTCCCCACTCGCGCCTCGTACTCGGGGCCGTCCCCGACGGACAGACGCACCGGGTCCTGACCCAGCGCGGCGAGCACCGGCTCCCAGCAGTCGGTGTTGTGGGCCAACCCCGCTGGGGTGTCCGGGTAGGCGGTCGGTTCCACCCAGGTTCCGGGCGACCGCACCTCCACCAACTCTGTGTTGAACATTTTGTTCCGAGCCGACGGCTTCACCCACGGCAGGTGTTGGGTCACCAGGGGTGGGATCTGGGCGGGGGTGACCTGGGGCCGGCCGTCCACCAAGGGGGCGTAGCGGGCCAGTTCGGCGCGGAATAGTTCCTCGTCGCGGCAGATAGCCTCGAAGGCCTCGTACAGGTCGACGGTCTTGGCCTTGCGGCCGCGGCCGAGGGTCTCCTCGCGGCCGATGTACAGCCGCACCAGGTCCCGGTAGCCGGGGCGGAAGCCGAACCAGCGGCCCATCTGCATCAGGGTGTCGGCCTGCTGCGTCGTGCGGCGGTAGTACGTGATCGTCAGGCCCTCGACCGTGAAGCCCCGGGACAGCTTGGTGCCGCCGACGAGGATCTTCCAGACGTTCGGGGTGCGGTCGAAGTCCAGGTCGGGCTGGGCGTAGTCGCGCTCGCTCTCGCCGTTGACGACGATGATGGGGGTGCCGCCCCTGTTGATGCGTTGACGGGCCTCGAAGACGTACGGCTTGAGGTCCTCGTACGTGGCGGGAGTGGGCAGGGAGCCGTCCGCGTAGGTGTGGAAGTCCTTTTCGAAGAGGGACGCCAGACGAGTGCGGCCCTCCGGGCCTGTGTACGCGGAGTTGTCCCACAGGGCGTTGATGCGCTTGGCGAGCGCGGCGTGTTCGGCCATGCGGACCGATTCGTGCACGAGCATCGTGTGGTGCCGGAACGGGGCGGAGGGAACGCCGTGGTCCTTGCGGTAGAGCTTCAGAGCGCCCGTGAGGACGAAGGCGTCCAAGGCCTCCTGGAGACGGTCGCCCGTGGACTCCGCCTCCATGAGGGGGTCGCCCGTGTAGTCGCAGATGCTCCGGACATGCTTCCTCTCGGCCTCGCCCTCACCTTCGTCGAAGGCGTCGAGGTCGTGGAAGTCCTGGACACCCATGTAGTCGGTGGGCCGGGGGAGGGAGATCAGGAAGTCGCGCGGGAACAGGTCTTCCTCGTCGCTCGGGTCGACGAACACATTGGCGAACGGGGTCGCGGTGTAGCCGACGTACTGCGCACGGGGAAGCAGCTTGAGCAGGGCGCTTATCTGGCCGTTGATCGCGGTGCGGGTGACCTTGCCGTCCTCCCACTTCTTCGGGTCCGTCGTGTTCACCGAAGCCTGGTCCGACTCGTCGTCGATGATCAGGGTCGGTATCTCGCCGAGGATGGCACCCATCTTCTTGAGGTCCTTGACCAGCTTTTCCAGAACCGACTTGTTCTTCTTCACGACCATGACCCGTGCGCGGGCCGCATGCAGGTTCGCCGGGTCGTACAGGGGGCGGGCACGGTCCGGCTTTTCGAACTCCAGGGCGCTGATGCCGCGTTCCAGCGACATGTAGTCGCGGTCGCGCGAGGTCAGACGCTCGATGTCGAAGGCGCCGAGCAGGGAGGGGCGGGCACCGAACGAGACGAACTTCGCGGGCCAGTCCTCGTCGTCCTGGTAGTCGATGCCGACCAGGGCGTCCGGGTCCGTCGGGTCGGCGGCGCCCAGGATGTTCTCCTGGCCGATCAGCTCCATGTCGAGACGGCGCTGGGTCTGGCCGCGCAGCAGGTTCAGGGTGCCGCCCAGGACGATGACCAGGCGGTAGCCCGCGTCGATGGCCTTGGCGGTGACGCCGGTGAAGTTGGCGGTCTTGCCGGACTGTACGTAGCCGACGACCAGCCCGCGCGCGCCGTAGGGGTCGTCACGGGTCGGGTCGGCGAGCCGCTCGACGACCGCATGGGCGGATTCGTCGAGGCCGGAGACCGCCGCGTCGCTCCAGCCCTTGCGGCGCAACAGAGCCTCGTACGAAGCCCAGTAGAAGGAGCGGTTCGCCGCCTGCTCCCGGGTGTACCAGGCCTGGAACTCGCGGCTGATGGTGACAGGACCCGGTTCCACGTGGACCGGGACGGCCACGTCGAGCGCTTTACGGAGATCCGCGTTGAGCGCCAGTTTGTCGTGCACCTCGGCGCGGCGCTCCGGGGTGCGAGGCGCGGTGGTCGACCACGTGGGCGACTGTTCGAAGTCCCATGCGGTGAGCTTGCGGCGCCACAGGGCCAGCAGCTCGTCGCCGGGGGCCGCGGCCAGAATGCGGTCGTGGAAGCCGGTCACGTCCGTGTCCGCCGGTTCGTCGGCCTCGGCGAGCGCGAAGGCCAGCTTGGCGAAGTGCCTGGGGCCGCGCCGGCTCATCGCGTCGAGGATCTCGCCGTGGAGGTCGGTGAGGTGGTCGGGGGAGGGGGTGTTCTCGGCGGTCACGGCGGTCGGGTGGCCTCTCTGACGTACGGGTGGATGCTGAGGGGAGGGGGGTGGACTAACCCTCGACGCGGGCGAGTTCGGCCCGTACCGCGGTGACGAGCACGCTGTTCCACAGGGCGACCTTGTCGGTCTGATTGGCCCAGACCCGTTCCTTCTGGAAGATCTCGTTGAGCATCAGATAGAGAAGGCTCTTGAGGACCGGGGCGTCGTTCGAGCCCCCGCGTCGACCGCCGTTGAAGGCGTGCCGGTAGTCCTTGTTGAGGACGACCAGGCGCTCCTTGTGGTCGATCGTGAAGAGCAGCTCGGCGGAGTCGGTGCCGGGCGGCACGTCGAGCCTGGCCCAGCTGAAGGTGATGGGGTCATCGCCTTCCAGCTGCGGAAGTTCGTCCCTCAGCGTCCGCTTGAGCTTCGGGTCGATTCCCTTGCCGGGCGGGATGACGGCCGTGCGCTTGACCTCGGTACGCCGCTTGGCGGCTTCGCGATAGGTCGTCTCCGCATCACGGGTGTATTCGGTGAAGGTGTGGCCACTGGTGGTAGCTGCCGCCTTCTCCAGACCTCGGGCGAACGCGGGGGTGACCTGGACGCCGTCCTTCTTTACGGTCAGGGCGAACACGTCGTTGGGCTCGGGCGGCAGGTCCACGGCGATCCTGGCGAGGGCGAGATGGCCCTCCGCGCTGCGGGTGTCGTTCCAGCCGCCGGCCTGGACGAGTCGGTCGTTGCGGTAGAGGTAGAAGCCCTGGCGCTCGGCGAGCGGGCCGATGCCCCGGTACGCGACCAGCGGGGACTTGGGCGGCCATATGTGCGCGGTGAGCGCGACGTCGCCGACGCCCTCGACAGGGGCGACGTACGTACGGGGATATCCGGGGCGGCCCGGGACCCGATAGCCGAACGGGTCTATGTGCTCCACGCTCCGGTGGTCCAGTTCCTCCCGGGTGTGGACGTCCTCGACGACGATGTCCACGTGGAAGCCGTCGCGGGCGAGGAATCGGTGGAGGTAGAGGCCGAGGTGGGTCTCGAGTCGTTCGATCGCGTCATTGAGGTAGCGGTCGGTCTGACCGTCGGTGATGGTCTCGAACGCGCGGACCTGGTCCCAACGGACGATCGTCCCGTGCCAGTCGATGATCCCGTCGTAACGGTCGACCAGGTTCTGGCAGTACGTCGCGTCGACGATGTCGCAGGTGAAGTCGGCCTGCGCGCGGGCGGTGAGCCAGCGGCGGCCGGTCGACGGGCTGCGCTTGGTCCGGCTGATCACGGTGAGCGCGTCGGCGTGCGAGAGGGAGGCGGCCTTCAGCCCGGCACCGAAGTGTCCGAGGGCGCCGGCGGCGTACTTCGCGCGCCCGCCGACGGTCATCGCCGTGTCCAGGTCCGTCTCGTCCATGCCATGGCCGTCGTCGATGACGAGCAGACCGACGAGGCGGTCTCGTCCGCCGCGCTCACCCGTGTCCCGCAGGAAACTCACGACGACGTTGTGGGCTCCCGCGTCGATCGAGTTGTCGATCAGGTCGGCGATGGCCGCCTCGAAGCCGTAGCCCTGGTGCGCGAGCGATTCGAACGACCTGGCGGCCGGGGGGAGCCGCTTGCTTCCGCTGGTGGGTACGTCGAACTGCCAGTCCGAAGACGGCTGGTAGGGCGGCATACGTGTTCCTCGCGCAGGGACATGCCCGGGACGCGTGCGGGCAGGCCAATCAGCTGGTCACGTGTGACGTTAGCGTGCGCGAGTTGTGAAGGAATAGTGGGATCGGAATATATGTGTGCGACGCCCCCCGGACAAGTTCCGGGGGGCGAACCTCAAGGGCGGGACACCGTCTGCCTCAAGCCCCCGTGATCCCGTGGCATTCCTGGTACTGCCCGTCCGACCCGCACCAGCACTCGCTCCCCCGCTGCGGCGGCCAAGCCACCGCCAACCCCCGGGCCGCCAGCGTCGTCGCGTACTGGGGGAGCAGGATCGTGTCGGCCGGGGATGCGGCCTCTGAGGCGGCGAAGGCTTCGTAGGAGGGGACCGTGGCCGTCACGATGCCGAGGTTCGGGGTGCCGGAGGCGGCCAGTTCGCGGAGGGACGCCTCTATCGTGGCGAGGTGCTCCTCGTGGGAGGGGTACTCGGTGGTGAGGTCCGGGTACGCGGCGGTCAGTTCCGCGAGTTCGGGGGCCGACCAGTGCAGGACCGCCACCGGGAACGGGCGGGAGAGGGCCTCGCGGTAGGTGCCCAGTTCGGCCTGGAGGCGGCTGATCTCGGCCTGGAGTTCCGCCGGGTTGTCCGAGCCCAGGGACCAGACCCGCTTCGGGTCGTGGAGTTCGTCCAGGGAGATCGGGGACGAGTGCAGGGTGTCGGCCAGAGCGTCCCACTCGTCGTGGGCCGCGCCCAGCATGCGGCGCACGCGGTGGCGGCCGAACAGGAGCGGGAGCGTGGTGTACGGGGGCTCGGGTACGTCCGTCAGGAGCAGGACCGTTCCCTGCGTGAACGTGTCCTGCGCCGCTTCCAGCTCGTCGTGCGACTCCAGGGCCTCGGCCACGATCACCCAGGGGGCCGGGTCGCGGGGGGCCGCGGCCCTGACGCCGTCGATGATCGCGCGGGCCTCGGCCTCGTGGTCGTACTCCCACAGGTTCGACGCCTTGAGGGCGCGTACCAGATACGGCTTCTCCAGGGGAGCGTCCGAGGCGAGCAGGCGGTCGTAGAGAGTGGTGGCGCCGGGGCGGTCGCCGGACAGTTCGAGGTGGGCCGCGGCCTGCAGGAGCAGGTGCTCGGCGTCCTCCGGATACAGGCCGGCGGTCCGCTCCAGGCGAGCCGCTTCGGCGGTGTGGTCGACGTTCTCGGCAGGCGTGTCGGGGCGCATGGGGGACACCGTACTGCCGTCGGGCCGCCAAGGAGAGAGACCTGCAGGCCAGAGACGCGGGAGTCCCCGACGGCATATTCCGGAACGTGTCATCGGGGCATCGCGTCGGCCGAGCGCCCGGTCGGCCGACCCATCGGCCGACCGGGCCGTGGTGGCTTGTGCCGCCGCGACCCCTCAGGCCCGCCTCACACCACCACCCCGTCCACCTGCAACGTCTGTACCGCCCCCGCCGCGAACGGCACCGCGAGGGACTTGCCGCTGAGGTAGGTGTCCGAGTGGGACGCGTAGAGGTCGCCGCCGCCGGACGTCAGGGTGTTCCAGCGGGGGACCAGGCCGCCCGTGCCGCCGGAGACCGTGGTGAAGCGGGAGAGGTCGAAGGTCAGGGTCTGGGCGGACGTCGCCTTGTTCGCCGCGACGATCACCAGGCGCTTGGCCGTCGCGTCGTACGCCGCCGCCGCGTAGTCCACGCCCGTGTCCACGATCGTCATGCCCGGGCGGATGTGGCGGCTGAACTGGGCCATCACATAGAGCTTCGTCTCGACCGCGCCGGCTGTCAGGGTGCTCGCGTCGTACTTGACCATGCCCCAGCCCGCCGTCGGGTCCATCACCTGCCAGTAGACCCAGGCGGTCGGGTGCAGCCAGCGGAAGTCGAGGAGGAGGTTGCTCGCCAGGGTGAGGCCGGTGCCGTCGCCGTCGCCGTACTCGGAGTTCCACAGCGCCTTGCCGGAGGACGTCACGGCATCCGTGTAGAGAAGGTCCCGGCGGCCGCCCGAACCCTGGTAGCCGTGCACGTTGACCCGGTTGACCAGGCCCTTGGTCGTCGAGCTGAAGGAGCCCCACGTCGTACGGGCCAGGTCGTAACTCGTCTCGTCCGACGCGGAGATCTTGGTGGACGTCAAGCCCCGGGCGTTCAACTCGCTGCGCAGATACGGAAGTACGGCCGACTGGACGGAGGCGTCCATGTGGCAGCCCTCCTGGGTGCCGGTGGACGTCCACCAGTTGGAGGAGGGCTCGTTGAACGCCTCCACGGTGGCGAAGTTCACGCCCCAGTTCGTCTTGGCGTAGAGGGCGACCGCGGCGAGGTGGGAGGCGTGCTGGCGGTAGTTCCAGGACTGGAGGTTGTTGCCGCCGCCCGAGGCACCCGACGGATTGTGGTTCAGGCACATCCACCACATCGGAGAGTTGGCGAACAGCTCGCTCGTCGCACCGCGCGCCGTCGCCTTGGTGAGGGCGGCGCGCTGGGTGGCGTCCGCCGTCCACTTCCAGGCCGACGACGTCGGGTCCTCGTTGTTCCAGTCCTGCCAGTAGCCCTCGATCTGCTTGAACGAGGGGATGTTGGCGGAGGCGGCCATGCTCTCGCCGCCCACGCTGTTCCAGCTGCACGCGCCGAGGTTGTAGCGGGCGATGGTCAGTCCCAGACCTGGACGCGAAGCACCGTTGTACGTCGTCGACTTGGTGGTGAAGAAGAGATCGGCGAAGTCGTCGCGGGCGCCGAAGACGTTGGCCCACCACGCCAGTGAGGTGCCCCAGCCCTCCCATTTCCCGTACGTCGTGGCGGGGTTGACGGCGATCGTCGCGTCCGCGCGGGCGGTGCCCGTCGCCAGGGCGCCGCCGAGGACCGTACCGCCCGCGGCGGCCAGAAGTGTTCTGCGTCGGATCATGGCTGGCTTCTCCGTCCGTCTCCGCACAACTGCCGGTCGTCCCACCGGAGTTGGCCGTCGATTTCGACTCGACTTCGAACTCGGTCGCCGGCTCGTCCCCACCGGCGCTTGCCTGTCCCACTGATGCCATCAGGAAGCATCGGGTGTGGCGTGTGGGGTTGTCGAGAGTTGTGACAGCCCTTTCTAAAACCGGTGGAGGAAGCCCCGGTCGGCGCGAGCGGCGGTGGACGTGGCGGGTGCGCTGTCGGTGCGCCGAGGGGACTCGGTGCGTACGGGAGCCGCGCGGGGCTGGCGAGTTGGCGGGGCGGCGCTTATCGTGCGCCCGGCGAAGGGGGCGTACGGATGCGGGCTCCGGGGATCGTGCACCACGGCACGCGGCGACGTCGGGCCGCGTACCGGCGCGCGGTCTGGAGCGGCGCCGAGGTGCTCGTCACCGTCGGAGTGGTGCTGCTCCTGCTGGTCGTGCACCAGCTGTGGTGGACCAACCGCCAGGCGCAGCACGGCGCGGAGCGCAAGGTGCAGGCCTTGGAACGGGAGTGGGGGACCCCGGCCCCGGGTGCCGCCCCCGACGCGAGCACCGCCGAGGGCGCGAGCGCTGGTCCCGGCGCCGGGAGGCCCGGCGACGGCGAGACTGATGCCGGGGGCGCCGGAGGGTCCGCCGGACAGCCCTCCTCGTCCGGCGCCGACAGTGGTCAGGTGCGGCCCCGGTGGTCCCAGGCCTACGCCGTCCTCAGCATTCCCCGGCTCTCCCTCCGGGTGCCCGTCGCCGAGGGCGTCAGCAAGGCGGACGTCCTCAACAAGGGCTACGTCGGCCACTACAAGGGCACCCAACAGCCGGGCCAGGCAGGCAACTTCGCGCTCGCCGGACACCGGAACACGCACGGCGAGCCCTTCCGGTACCTTCCGAGGCTCCGGCGCGGCGACACGATCACCGTCGAGACGAGGACCGCCGTCTACACGTACACCGTCGACCGGACGCTTCCGCGGACCTCCCCGCGGGACGGCGGGGTGATCCGTCCGGTGCCGCACAGCACCGTCCGGCCGTCGTACGGGTACAGCGAACCGGGGTACTACATCACGCTCACCACGTGCACTCCCGAGTACACCTCCCGGTACCGCATGGCGGTGTGGGGGAAGCTCACCGCCATGCGGCCCCGCTGACTCGCGCCCTGCTCCGCGCCCTGCGCCCGCCGGGCCCCTTGCCGCGCCGCCGACCCGGCGGCTCACGGCGACCCGGCGGGCTCCCGCCCGATCCGCCAGGCTCACGCCCGGTCCCACAGCCTCACGCCCGGTCCCACAGGCTCACCTGTGGCGGTCTCGCAGGCTCACGCCCGGTCCCGCAGCACCAGGACGCTCGCGGCGGCCAGTGCGGCGAGCACCGCCGAGACGATGATCGCGATGTCCGAGCCACGCGCCGGACCGCCGGTGGAGGTGACCAGGGCGATCGTGAGGGCGACCCCGGCGCACGAACCGATGTAGCGGAAGGTCTGCTGGGCGCCGGAGCCCATCGCGGCGCGGGTCGCGGGCACGGACTCGACGGCGAGCAGCGGCAGCGCCGCGTTGAGCAGGCCGCTGCCCACCCCGGAGATCACGAAGCCCGGGAGCAGGCGGGGCCAGGAGCCGGCGCCGATCGCGCCGAGCATCGTCAGGACGCCGGCCGCGTGCAGGGCGAAACCGATGGCGAGCTGGTGGCGGTGGGAGACCCGGCCGGCGAGACGTCGGGCCTGGAGGGCGACCGTGAAGGAGAGGCCGGACCACAGCAGGAACAGCCACGCGGTGTCGATGGCGGACAGCCCGAGCGTCCGCTGGAGCAGCGCGGGAAGGAAGCTGAACAGGCCGATCACCGCGAGGCCCATGAAGAGCCCGCCCGCCGACGAGGCGAGGAAACGGCGGTGCCGGAGCAGTCCGAGGTCGATCATCGGCGTCCCGGTACGGCGTTCCACGGCGACGAACACGGCCATCAGGACGAGGAACGCCGCCAGCAGCAGCCCCACCGGCGCGCGCAGCCAGCCGTCGCGGCCGAGCGTCAGCGCGGCCACCAGCGAGACCAGCGCGAGGCCGAAGGTCAACGCTCCCGCGAGGTCGGGCCGGCCGCCGCGGGGTGCGCGGGACTCGGTCAGGGCGCGGGTGCCGAGGAGGGCGACGATCAGGGCGGCGGCGCCCAGGACGGCGTACGCCATCCGCCAGTTCCAGCCGGCTATGGCCCCCGCGAGGAGCGGGCCCGCCGCGATGCCGCCGCTGACGAACGCGCCCCACACCCCCGTCGCGTGCAGTCGCCCGCGTGGTGTGGGGAAGGCGTGCACGATCAGCCCCAGGCTGCTCGCGAGGATCGCCGCGCTCGCCGCGCCCTGCGCGATACGGGTCAGGGTGAACAGCCAGGTCGAGCCCGCGAGCGCGCCCAGGGCGGTGGTGACGCCGAGGGCGACGGTGCCGGCCATGAAGATCCGGCGGCGGCCGTAGTCGTCCGCGAGACTGCCCGCGACCAGGAGCAGCGCGGCCAGGCCCAGTGGGGTGCCGTTGAGCAGCCAGGCCTGGGCGGAGACCGAGGTGTGCAGCGCGGCCGCGGTGTCGGGGAGCGTGACCATCGGCGCCGTGTACGTCATCAGGGCCACGGCGGTGGCGGCACTGGTCAGGGCGAGGGTCGGGGTGGCCCGCGGGGCGCTCTCCGCCGGGGAGGCCGAGGGTGCCGAGGGTGCCGGGGAGGCCGGGGAGGCCGGGGAGGTCCTGGCGGCCGCCGGGACCCCGGGGACCGGTGGGGCGGAGGAAGGCGCGCGGGGCGAACCGGCCGGGGAGGCCGACGTCACAGCGCCCCCGGAGGGTGCGGTGGTGTGCGCGGGCTGCGTGCTGGTGTCGGTCGGGTCGAGCCGGGTCATGGCCTGCCTCTTCATTTCGTGAGTCGGTTCGGTCATTGAACCTTGCCTCGACCAGATCGTAACACCCTAGGTTCGTTCACTGAACCAACGTGTCGAAAAGTCGCTACAGTGGAGTCATGGCTCTGGGCAAGGACTACGCGACGCAGGAGTGCTCGATCGCCCGCGCGCTGGAGATCGTCGGCGAACGCTGGACGCTCCTGGTCGTCCGCGACGCGCTCTACGGCGTACGGCGCTACAACGACTTCCTCGTGCACCTCGGTATCCCGCGCGCCGTGCTCGCGGCCCGTCTCCAGGCGCTCACCGCCGAGGGCATCCTCGAAAAGCGCCGTTACCAGGAGTCGCCGCCACGTGACGAGTACGTCCTGACCGACCGCGGTATCGCCCTGTGGCCCACCCTGCGCTCGCTCGGCCTGTGGGGCCGCGAGCACTTCTCCGAAAGCCGTCTGCGTTACTTCCGTCACGCCGCCTGCGGCACGGAACTCGGCCCGTACGGCGAATGCCCCGCCTGCGCGATTGTCGTGCCCGTCCCGGACGTCGAGATGACACCGGGCCCCGGACTCGACCGGGACCCGGCGGACCCGGTCAGCCGCGCCCTGCTCGGGCCGAGGCGGCTGCTGGAGCCGGTCGACACGGGCGCCCAGAAGCCGACGGGGGCCGGGTCCCGCGAGCCGATCGGGGCGGACTCCCGAAAGGGCGCCGGGACGGCTGCCGGCGAGGACGCCGGGACGGATTCACGGGTGGATCCCGGGCGGTCGGTCGAGAAGCATCCTGTATAACGAACGGAAGGACACGCGCACCCTGTACGAGGGGCGCACCACGTACGAGAGGAGGGGCAGTCGATGATCCGGACCTGGGCCAACGCCCGCCCCGCCGCCGTACTGCTGCTCCTGCTCCTCGAGGTCGCCCTGCTCGACACCGGCAGCCTCACCGCCACCGTCGCGTTCGCCGCGACCGCCGCGGCCGGGTCCGCCTTTGCCGCCTGCTCCCTCATCGTGGCGCGCTGCGCGCCCGTCGTGCCGCCCACCCGGGTGCGTACGGCCATCCGCGACCGCGCCCGCCGCACGGCCTTCCTGCCGCAACGCGATCCGGACGCCAGTGGACGGCCGCGGCCCAGGGCACCCGGATACGCCCTCCCGGCGACCGCGTAGGGCACCCTTCACTCCTCCACCCCCGGTGACACTTCAGCCCGGGTGGCTCTTTCTCCCCGGTGACCTGCGCGGGTCGTCATGCCGCATTCCGTACTCCCGGCACGACGAGACCCCCGGAGGGCTCACCCATGTCCACGTTCATGTCCGTGTTCGCACACCTGGTCGAGCAGATCGCCGACCTGCTCCAGCCGCTGTTCCACGCCTCGGCGGCCGCTGCCGCGATCGTCCTGTTCACCGCGCTCGTACGACTGCTCGTGCATCCCCTGTCGCGGGCGGCGGCGCGCGGGCAGCGGGCGCGCGCGGCCCTTCAGCCGCAGATCACCGAGCTGAAGAAGAAGCACGGGAAGGACCGCGAGAAGTTCCAGAAGGCGCTGATGGAACTGCACGCCGAGGAGAAGGTGTCGCCGCTCTCCGGATGTCTGCCCAGCCTGTTCCAGATGCCGGCCTTCTTCCTGCTCTACCACCTGTTCTCCAGCTCGACGATCGGCGGCGGGGCCAACACCCTGCTCGGGCACAAGCTGTTCGCCGCGCCGCTCGGGGGCCGGTGGGCGGACGCGCTCGGCGACGGCGGGCTCTTCGGGCCGGCCGGTCTCGTCTACCTGGTCCTCTTCGCCGTCGTCGCGGTCGTGGCCGGCTTCAACTACGTGCGCACGAAGCGGATGACCGCCGCCGCGCCGCCGGTGGGCGAAGGCGAGCAGGCGGCCGCCCTCGCGTCGGTCGCCAAACTCATGCCGTTCATGTCGTTCTTCACGCTGTTCACCGTGGCCGTGGTGCCGCTGGCGGCCGCGCTGTACGTGGTGACCAGTACGGCGTGGAGCGCGGTGGAGCGAGCGGCGCTCTACCGGGACATGCCGGGGGCGGCGCCCGCGGCTATGGCTCTCGCCTGACGGCGGCCTGTCCCGCGGAGGCCCCGCGTCCGGTGCGGAAACCGGGCGCGGGCCGGTCCAGTCCGTGAACGGGGTCTTGCGGACTGGACGGCGAGCTTGGAGGATCGGCCGGTCCTCCGATGGCCGCACCCGTCGGTCGACGGCCCGCGATCGAGGGAGATGGTGACCATGAAGCTGCTGCGAGTCGGTACGGCGGGGTCGGAGCGGCCCGCGCTGCTCGACGCCGAGGGGACCCTGCGGGATCTGTCGGGCGTCGTCGCGGACATCGACGGGGCGCTGCTCGCCGACGACGCGGCGCTCGGCCGGATCCGGGCCGCCGTAGCGGCCGGTGAGCTGCCCGCGCTGGACGCGGCCGGACTGCGCGTCGGACCGCCGCTGGCCCGGATCGGCAAGGTCGTGTGCATCGGGCTGAACTACCACGACCACGCCCGGGAGACCGGAGCCGAGCCGCCCGCCGAGCCGGTGATCTTCTTCAAGGCGGCGGACACCGTGGTCGGGCCGAACGACACGGTGCTCGTCCCGCGCGGGTCGGAGAAGACCGACTGGGAGGTCGAGCTGGCGGTCGTCATCGGCCGTACCGCCCGCTACCTGGAGTCCGCGGAGGAGGCGCTCGCGCATGTCGCCGGGTACGCGGTGGCGCACGACGTCTCCGAGCGCGAGTTCCAGATCGAGCGCGGCGGCACGTGGGACAAGGGCAAGAACTGCGAGACGTTCAACCCGCTGGGCCCGTGGCTGGTGACGGCGGACGAGGTCCCGGACCCGCAGGCGCTGTCGCTGAAGCTCTGGGTGAACGGGGAGCTCAAGCAGGACGGTACGACGGCCGAGCAGATCTTCCCGGTCGCCGAGGTCGTCCGGTACGTCAGCCGGTTCATGACGCTGTACCCCGGCGATGTCATCAACACCGGGACGCCGGCCGGGGTGGCCCTCGGTCAGCCCGAGCCGAAGCCGTATCTGCGGGCGGGGGATGTCGTCGAGCTGGAGATCGCGGGGCTGGGGCGGCAGCGGCAGGAACTCAAGAACGCGTAGGCGCTCCGCTTGGTTCGCGGTTGGGGTCCGCTGGGGCTGGGGTGAGTCCTTTGCCGCGGGTGCGTTGTGGCTGGTCGCGCCGTTCCTCGCGCCCCTGATGGGGCCCTCCTGTCCGTCGTTCGCTGCGGGCCCTTTGTGGCTGGTCGCGCCGTTCCCCGCGCCGCTTTTGGGGCGCGGGGAAACGGCTTGCTAGGCGGAGAGGAGCTTCTCCAGGGCCTCCACCACCATCTTGTGGTCCTCGACCTGGGGCAGGCCCGACACCACTACCGTGCCGATGACGCCCGCGCCCGTGACGGCGATGGGGAACGCGCCCCCGTGGGCCGCGTACGCGTCGGGGTCGAGGCGCGAGGACTCCTCGAAGGTCGTGCCCTTGGCGCGGAAGCGCGAGCCGACCAGCAGCGAGGAGCAGCCGTACCGCTCGACGACGCGGCGCTTGCGGTCGATCCAGGCGTCGTTGTCCGGGGTGGAACCGGGCAGCGCCGCGTGGAAGAGCTGCTGGCCACCGCGGCGGATGTCGACGGCGACCGGCGCGCCCCGCTCGCGGGCGAGCTCGACGAGGAGCGTGCCGAGGGTCCAGGCGTCTTCGTGGGTGAAGCGGGGGAGCGTCAGACGGCGCTCCTGCTCCTCCAGCTCGGTGATCAGCTCGGCGATCTCCGGTTCGACGGGCGCGGTCACAGGGACACCACTACTCCCTCGTGGGCGGAGCGGCGGGCGGCTTCCAGGACGTCGAGGGCGGCCGCGGCCTCGTGGGCGCTGACCGGGTTGGGGCCGCCGTCACGGATGGCGGCGGCGACGGCCGCGTAGTACGCGGGGTACGCGCCCGGGACCGTCGGCTCGGGTCGGCCGCCGCCGGTCAGCGGGGACTCGCCGGAGCCGACGCGGCCCCACAGGGCCTCCGGCTCGATGCCCCACTCGGTCGTGACGCCGGGCCGCTTGCCGTCGCGCAGGTCGGCCTCCTGCGGGTCGAGGCCGTACTTGACGTAACCCGCCTGCGAGCCGAGGACGCGGAAGCGCGGGCCGAGCTGGGCGGTCGTCGCGGAGGCGAAGAGGTGGGAGCGGACCCCGCTCTCGTGCGTGATCGCGATGAGCGTGTCGTCGTCGGTCAGCGCGCCCGGACGGCGGATGTCCGACTCGGCGTACACCGAGGCCGCGGGGCCGAAGAGGACGAGCGCCTGGTCGACGAGGTGGCTGCCGAGGTCGTAGAGGAGACCCCCGATCTCCGCCGGGTCGCCGGACTCGCGCCAGCCGCCCTTCGGCTGCGGGCGCCAGCGCTCGAAACGGGACTCGAAACGCCAGACGTCGCCCAGCTCACCCTCGGCGAACAGCTTGCGCAGGGTCAGGAAGTCGTTGTCCCAGCGGCGGTTCTGGAAGACGGAGAGCAGCAGGCCGCGCTCGTCCGCCAGGGCGGCCAGCTCGCGGGCTTCCGCCGCCGTACCGGCGATGGGCTTGTCCACGACCACGGGGAGGCCCGCCTTCAGGGCGGCTGTCGCGATCGGGACGTGGGTCTTGTTCGGGGACGCGATGACGACCAGGTCGAGTTCGTCGGCGCGTGCCAGCAGTTCGTCGGGCGTGGCGGCGAACCGGAGTCCGTCGCCGAACTCGGCGCGGGCCTGCGCCTGACGCTCCGGATGGGTGGTGACGACCGTGTCGAGGGCGAGCCCCTCGGTCGTGGCGATCAGCGGGGCGTGGAAAACGGAACCCGCGAGGCCGTAGCCGACGAGACCCACGCGAAGGGGCGTACCAGTACCAGTCATGCCTGTCATGGGTCCTACTTTCGCAACGCTGTTGCCAAAGTGCAAGCGCGGGGGACAATGGGTGGTGTGAACAGGACCAATGTGGGTGGGGGCGGGATGCCGGGGACGCCTGGGAATCCAGGTGTACCCGGGACCTCCGGTGTTTTCGCGGATCAGGGTGGACCCGGGGCGTCCGGCGTTTTCACGAACCAGGGTGTGGTCGGGACCTACGGCGCCTTCGGGAATCAGGGTGTGTCCGGGACTCCCGGAACCGGCGCGGGTGCCGGGGTGAACCTGCCCGCCCTGCGCAGTCACAACGCCGCTCTGGTGCTCGATCTGCTGCGCACGGCGGGGGCGGCCGGCATCAGCCGCCTGGAACTCGCCGAGCGGACCGGACTGACCCCGCAGGCCGTCAGCAAGATCACCGCGCGGCTGAGGGCGGACGGTCTCGCGACGGAGGCGGGGCGCCGCGCGTCCACGGGCGGCAAGCCCCGTACGGTCCTGCGGCTCGTGCCCGAGGCGGGGCACGCGGTGGGGCTGCACCTCGACCGGGACGAGCTGACCGTGGTGCTCTGCGATCTCACCGGGGCCGTGGTGGCCGAGCGGCGCACGCCGCTGGACCTGGGGGCCGGGGCCGACGCGGTGGTCGAGGGGGCGGCCGGGGAGGTGTCGGCCCTGCTCGGCGGGGTGTCACCGCTGGGCGTGGGGGTCGCGCTGCCGGGGCCCCTCGATCACACCCTGGGGGTGCTGCACCGGGTCACGGGTTTCCCCGAGTGGGACGGGTTCGCGCTGCGGGACGCGCTGGCCGGGCGGCTCGGGCTGCCGGTGGTCGTGGACAAGGACACCAACGCGGCGGCGCTCGGGATCGCGGTGGGGACCGGCGCTCCGTCCGGCTCCGGCTTCGCGGGCGGCGGATCGTTCGCGTATCTGCATCTCGGTACGGGACTGGGAGCCGGGCTCGTGATCGGCGGGGTCGTGCACCGGGGGGCCCGTACCGGGGCCGGGGAGTTCGGACATCAGGTCATCCAGCTGGACGGGCCGCTGTGCGAGTGCGGGAACCGCGGGTGCATCGAGGTGCTCTGTCTGGACGCGGTGGGCCGGGGCACCCTGGCCGAGGCGGCCCGGGTGCTCGGGGCCGGTGCGGCGAATCTGGTGGGGCTGCTCGACATCGACCTCGTGCTGCTGGGCGGGCGTACGGTCGCCGCTCACGAGGAGGTTTTCGTACGAGGCGTCGGGGCCGTCCTGGAGGAACGGGCCCGGCGTGAAGGGGGCGGCGCCCCGGTGCCGGTTCGGGTGGCCCCCGGCGGAGCACGGGGAGTGGCCGAGGGCGCGGCCCAACTGCTGCTGGCCCCGCTGTTCGGGCGGGGAGAGGGCTGAACGAAGGGAGCGCCTGCTCGGCGAGGAACGCCCGCCGAGCTGGGGGAGTGCCCGCCGGGGGGAGGAGTGTGGGCCGGGGTGTGGTGTGCGGGCCAGGTGGGGGGAATTGGGGGGCCGAACGGGGGTGACTTCACGGGTGGCGGTCCGTCGGTGGGGGTGACGCGTGGCAGGGTCGCGAGGCCATTGCCCGGTACCGACTGACGCTTTCGATCCTCCCGATCCCCGCCCCCTCCCGATCGGCCAAAGGCTCCTCATGCGACTGCGTACGGCCCATCCGCTCGCTCCGACCGCCCTCGCCCCGACCGCTCTCGCCCTGTGCGTGACGCTCACGCCGACCCCGGCGTACGCGCTGGACCCCCGCCCCGCCTGTGTCTCGTCCGACACCCGTGACTTCCCGATCAAGACCCGTATCCACGGTGGTCCCGACGCCTACCAGGCCGGCGGCGACTTCGGGACCTGGTACATCGACCTCACCAACACCACGGCGCACCCCTGCGGCGCGATCCACCCGGTCGTCGTCCTCGTGGACGAGAAGCGGACGCTGCGGCCGGGGCAGGCGCGGCTGGAGTTCTACGAGGGGGAGCGGGCCCACACGGTGAAGTTCGAGCGGAGCGACGAGGCCGAGAACGTCGGGCCGTTCGACGACGGCTTCCCCGGGTTCACCGTGGCCCCCGGCCGCACCCTCACCGTGAAGGTGCGGCTGTCCCTGACCTCCGACGCGACCGCTCCGAACGCCGTCGTCGCGAACGCGGCCGTCGTACAGAAGCACGACGACGACGGCGACTGGGTGGGGGAGTCGAACCCTTACCGGTTCCGTGTCGAGGGCGATGCCAAGGACAAGGGCAAGTCCGCGGAGACGGGCGAGGACCAGGGCGGCACCGTGGACACAGGGACCGACGCCGACGCGAGTCCCGGTGCGAGTGCCGACCCCGGTGTGAGCGCGCGTGCCAGTGCCGGTACGGGCGCGGCGAGTGGGACGACCAGTGTCGGCGGCACCGCCGGGACCGGTATGGCGGCGCCCTCCGCGGACCAGTTGGCCAGCACCGGGCCCGGCAGGCCGAACCGGCTGGGACTGGCCGCGCTCGCGCTCGCGCTGGTCGCCGCCGGAGCCGGACTGCTCGCCCTGTCACGGCGGGTGCGCCCGCGCCGGCGCTGACACCTGGAAGCCGTGGCGGGAACGCCGTCTGCGACGATCGTTTCCGTGGACTATCCGAACGACCAGGCCCCCGGCGCCCCCGTGCGCTCCGGTATTCCGGAGCACGGCCGCATCCCGAAGTACTACGCGGTCAAGGCGCACATCGCCCGGCTCGTCGAGGAGCTGGGCGAAGGAGGGCTCCTGCCCACCGAACGCGATCTGTCCGAGAAGTACGAGGTCGCCCGCGAGACGGTGCGTCAGGCGCTTCGCGAGCTGCTGCTCGAAGGGAAGCTGCGGCGGCAGGGCCGCGGCACGGTGGTCGCCGGTCCCAAGCTGGAGCAGCCGCTCTCGCTGGCGAGCTACACCGAGGGCGTTCGGCGGCAGGGGCGCACCCCCGGTCGTACGCTCATCTCTCTCGACCGCTTCCCCTGTCCTGAATCACTCGCCACCGAGGCGGGGCTCCAACGCGGTGAGCCCGTCTGGCACATGGAGCGGGTGCTGCTCGCGGACGACGAACGGGTCGGCCTGGAGAGCACCTACGTGGCGGTGGGCCGGGTCCCGGACCTCGACCGCGACTTCGACCCCGACTCCTCGTTCTACGCGTACCTCCACGAGCGGCTCGGTGTCGCGTTCGGCGACGCCGACGAGCGGATCGAGACCGTGCTGGCCACTCCCCGCGAGGCGCTGCTCATCGGAACGCCGCCCGCGCTGCCGATGCTGCTGATCCACCGGGTCTCGCGGGACACGCAGGGGCGGCCGCTGGAGCGGGTGCGGACGCTGTACCGGGGGGACCGGTTCTCGTTCACCGCGCACCTCGGCGATTGATCCGGGCGATCGATTTCCAGCCAGGTCGAGGCGGGCTGGGCGGGCTTCGGTCCGCCCTCTTTTTGTAACGTATAGATAACGGGTCTAGCCCAAACGTGATGGGCAGTTCATCATCCGGTTGCTGTCCGGACCCTTCCGATTCCCCCGTCCCGAGGAGCGTTGCCGTCGTGAGAGTGATAGTCGTCGGAGCCGGCGTGGTGGGCACCCTGCACGCCTGGCATGCAATGGAGCGCGGCCACGAGGTCGTACAGATCGAGCGTGAGGCGGAGGCCCGTGGGGCCTCGCTGCGCAACTTCGGGCAGATCTGGGTCAGTGGTCGCGCCGGAGGAGAGGAGCTCGAAACCGCGCTGCGGGCGCGGGAGTTGTGGGAGGAGATCGGGACACGCGTCCCCGGTCTCGGCTTCCGGGCATGCGGATCGCTGACCCCGGTGCGCAACCGGCGCGAACTCGCCGTCGCCGAGGCAGCCCTGGCCCGCGATGACGCCGCGGCCCGCGGCTACAAACTGCTCACCGCGGGTGAGGCACGTGCGGTGAACCCCGCGCTGCGCGGCGCCTTCGAGGCGGCCCTGTACTGCGAGCGCGACGCGGCCGTCGAGCCGCGCACCGCCCAACTCGCCCTCCGTGCCGAACTGTTGAAATCCCCGAACTACACGTTCCGGCCGGGCCGCGAGGTCCGTGAGGTGATCGGCGAGCACGCTGTCCGCGACGACCACGGTGACATCCACAGCGGTGACGCCGTGGTGCTGTGCACGGGCGCCTGGCTCGGCGGTCTCGTACGGGAACTGGCGGGCCCCGAACTGCCCGTGCGGCGCGTACGGCTCCAGATGATGCAGACCGACCCGCTGGGTGAGCCGCTCACCACCTCCGTCGCCGACGCGGACAGTTTCCGCTACTACCCCGCGTACCGGAGCGGGGCGCTCGACGAACTCAACTCCGGTCAGCCGCAAGCGCCGATCGCCGCCGAACACCGTATGCAGCTGCTCATGGTGCAGCGCGCCGACGGCGGGCTGACCATCGGCGACACCCACGAGTACGAGCACCCCTTCGCCTTCGACACCCTCGAAGACCCCTACGACCACCTCACCGAGGTCGTCGAATCCTTCCTCGGCCGCCCGCTGCCGAAGATCCGGCGCCGCTGGGCCGGGGTGTACGCGCAGTGCACCGACGCGAG
This sequence comes from Streptomyces sp. NPDC026500, assembly GCF_055567635.1. Taxonomy (NCBI): domain Bacteria; kingdom Bacillati; phylum Actinomycetota; class Actinomycetes; order Kitasatosporales; family Streptomycetaceae; genus Streptomyces; species Streptomyces sp. NPDC026500. Next base: position 41,192 of record NZ_JBVHQB010000007.1, read on the forward strand.
CCGGGTCGTGCACCGCCAGCGTGTGCGGGACGGGGTGTGGCTGGTCACCGGGCCCGGCGGGCGCGGCATGACCTGCTCACCCGCCATAGCCGAGACGACCGCCGACGAACTGGGATGGTGAACGAGTTGAACGACATACGCGACCTGCGACTTGTGGTGCTCGACATGGCCGGCACCACCGTCGCCGACGGCGGCCTCGTGGAGCGGGCCTTCGCCGTGGCCGCCGGGGAGCTGGGCGTCGAGCCCGGTTCCGCGGACCACGACAAGAAGCTCGACCACGTCCGCGCCACCATGGGCGAGTCCAAGATCTCCGTCTTCCGGCACCTGTTCGGCGAGGAGGCCCTCGCCCGGCGCGCCAACGCCACCTTCGAGAAGGCGTACGGGGAACTCGTCGACGGCGGGAGCCTCGCGCCCGTCGCCGGGGCCCGCGAGGCGATCGAGGAACTCCAGGGCGGCGGCCGGACCGTCGTCCTGACCACCGGCTTCGCCCGCGTCACCCAGGACGCCATCCTCGACGCCCTCGGCTGGCGGGACCTGGTGCCGCTCACGCTGTGCCCGGCCGACGCCGGAGGCCGCGGGCGCCCCTACCCCGACATGGTGCTGGAGGCGTTCCTGCGGACCGGGGCCGCGGACGGGGTCCGCCAGATCGCCGTCGTCGGCGACACCTCGTACGACATGCTCAGTGGTGTACGCGCCGGGGCGGGTGTCGTCGTCGGTGTACTCACCGGGGCGCACGGAGACGAGGCGCTGCGCGCCGCCGGGGCCGGTCACGTACTCGGCTCGGTGGCCGAACTGCCCGCGCTGCTCGGCGAATTCGCCGCCGGAGTCGGGCGATGAGCAGCGGCGTCCGCTTCGAGAGGGTGTCCGTCGCCTACGGCGGCACCACGGTTCTCGACTCCTTCGACCTGACCGTCGAACCCGGCGAGGTGATGGCCCTGCTCGGGCCGTCCGGGTCGGGGAAGACCACCGCGCTGCGGGCCGTCGCCGGATTCGTGCGGCCCGCCGCCGGACGGGTGTTCATCGGCGACCGCGACGTGACCGACCTGCCGCCCCACCGGCGAGGGATCGGCATGGTCGTCCAGCAGTACGCGCTCTTCCCGCACCTGCGGGTCGAGGACAACGTCGCCTTCGGGCTCAAGGCGCGGAAGGCGCCCAAGGGCGAGATCCGCGGGCGGGTGGCCGAGGCGCTGGAGATGACCGGGATGGCGGCGTACGCGCGACGCTACCCGCGCGAGCTGTCCGGCGGACAGCAGCAGCGCGTCGCCATCGCGCGGGCGCTCGCCATCCGGCCCGGGGTCCTCCTGCTCGACGAGCCCCTGTCCGCGCTCGACGCCCGGCTGCGCTCCGGAATGCTCGCCGAACTCGCTCGGCTGCACCGGGAGTTGCCGGACGTGTCGATCCTGTACGTCACCCACGACCAGGTCGAGGCACTGACCCTGGCCGACCGGATCGCCGTCATGGACAAGGCCCGGCTGCGGGACGTCGGCACACCGCGCGAGCTGTACCGGACGCCGAGCACCGAGTTCACCGCGGCCTTCGTGGGCGAGGCGAACCTGCTGCCGGTGAAGGTGCGGGCGGACGGAGTCACCTTCGCCGGGGCCGAGTTGAAGGTGCCGACGGGGGATGCCGCCGAGGGCGCGAGCGCCACCCTGTGCGTACGGCCGCACCTCGTCGGACTCGGCGAGGGGCCCAACGCCGTCAAAGGGGTGGTCGCCGAGGTGCAGTGGCGCGGTGCGACCCACCGGCTCCACGTCGACGTGGGCGGCCATCGGGTGATGGCCGACCTGCGTGAGCTGCGCACGACTCCGGCGCCGGGGGACTCGGTGGACCTGCACTTCGCGCCGGAGGACGCGGTGCTGCTCCCGGCGGGAGTCACCGCCGAGCGGGCGGCCGAGATCACCGGAGCGCGGACGGCCGAAATCAACGCCGAGCGGCCGGCCGGAGTCGCCGACAGGCAGACCGCAGGGATGGCCGAAGGGGTGACCCGGGATGGCTAGCGCCGCGGTCACCGCGCCCGCGAACACGGTCACCAAGTCCTGCACGGGAATGCCGTCCTGGGCGTGGGCCCTGCCGCCCGTCGCCGTTCTCGGCCTCGTCTTCCTCTACCCGCTCGCCCTCGTCGTCCAGCAGTCGTTCCGGCCGGACAGCGGCGGCACCTCGGCGCAGGCCTACGGGGACGTGTTCGCCTCCACGGCCTTCCGGGAGGCGCTCGGCACCACCGTGTGGCTCGCGGTGGGCTCCACGGCCGGATGCCTGGTCCTCGGATTCGTGCTCGCCCTGGTCATCGCCTTCGTGCCGTTCCCCGGCGCGAAGGCGGTCGCCCGGTTCATCGACGTCTTCCTGTCCTTCCCGTCCTTCCTGATCACACTCGCGCTGCTGTTCGCCTACGGGACCGTCGGCATGGCCAACGGACTCTGGACGGGCGCGACCGGGGCCACAGAGGGCCCGTTCCAGTTCCTGACCACGCCGTGGGGAGTGCTCCTCGCCGAGGTCACCTACTTCACCCCGTTCGTGATGCGGCCGCTGCTCGCCGCCTTCTCGGGGATCGACACCGGTCAGTTGGAGGTGGCGTCCTCGCTCGGTGCGCGGCCCGCGCGGATCGTGCGGCAGGTGATCCTGCCCGAGGCGCTGCCCGCGCTCGCGGCCGGCGGCAGCCTGGTCCTGGTGCTCTGCCTGAACGAGTTCGGGATCGTCCTGTTCACCGGGGCGAAGGGGGTCACGACCCTGCCGATGCTCGTGTACAGCAAGGCGATCCTGGAGTCGGACTATCCAGGAGCCTGTGTGGTCGCCGTCGTCAACGTCCTGATCTCCGTGGGCCTCTACGCCCTCTACCGGGTGGTGAGCCGCCGTGCTGGTGCATAGCCGCAAGGGGAAGTGGGCCTGCTGGGCCGTCTTCTTCGTCCTCTTCCTGCCCCTGTTCGCCCTGCCGCTGCTCGTCGTCCTCGCCGCGTCGTTCGCCACCAACTGGTCGGGCGCGCTCCCGTCCGGCCTCACCACCGGGCACTACACCGCCGCCACCCGCGGCGAATCCCTCCACGCTCTCACCACCAGCCTGGTCACCGCGGTCACCGCGAGTCTGCTCGCGCTGGTCGTCGGCACCTGGGCGGCGCTCGCCGGGCACGCCCTGGGCAAGCGCGGCAGACGTGTCCTGGACGCGCTGTTCATGCTGCCGGTCGCGGTGCCCTCCGTCGTCGTCGGGCTCGCGATCCTTGTCGCCTTCTCCAAGCCGCCGATGCTTCTGAACGGCACCCGCTGGATCGTCTTCCTCGCGCACGCCGTTCTCGTCACGGCGTTCGCCCACCGGTCCGTGTCGGCGGCCGTCGTCCGTCTCGACCCGGCCTACGAACAGGCTGCCGCCTCGCTCGGCGCCCGGCCCGCCTCCGTGCTGTGGCGGGTGCGGCTGCCCCTGCTGCTGCCCTCGCTGACGGCCGCCGCGGGGCTCTGCTTCGCCCTGTCCATGGGCGAGTTGAGCGCCACCATGATGCTCTACCCGCCCGACTGGACCCCGCTTCCCGTCCAGATCTACGCGGCCACCGACCGCGGTGCCCTCTTCACCGGGTCCGCGCTCGCCGTGGTCCTCATGACGGCGACGGTGCTCGTCCTGTTCGCCGTCTCCCGGATCCGCACCAAGGCCTCCTACCGCTGATCCGGCTCATCTTCAAAAGCTCTCGACAGTTACCAAAAGCCCTGACAACGCAAGGAGTTCACCTCGCCATGCCTGCAAACGCGCGTCCGCGGCACCTCACTCCGATCGCCGCCGTCATCGGCGTCCTCGCCCTCGCCGGCTCCCTCACCGCCTGCGGCGGGGACTCCGCCGCCTCCGACGCCAAGGTGGTCACCGTGTACAGCGCGGACGGCCTCAAGGGCGAGAACGGGGACGGCTGGTACGACCGGGTATTCAAGGACTTCCAGAAGGAGACCGGGATCAAGGTCGAGTACGTCGAGGGGGGTTCGGGCGAGATGGTCCAGCGGGCCGTCCGCGAGAAGACCAACCCGCAGGCCGACGTCCTCGTGACCCTCCCGCCGTTCATCCAGCAGGCCGACGGCAAGGGACTGCTCCAGAAGTACACCCCCAAGGGCTCGGAGCAGGTCGACGGTGCCGACAAGGCAGCCGACGCCACCTGGACCTCCGTCGTCAACAACTACTTCGGCTTCGTCTACAACAAGAAGGAACTGAAGCAGGCCCCCACCACCTGGGACGAGCTGCTGGCCGGGACGTACAAGAACAAGCTCCAGTACTCCACCCCGGGCGTCGCCGGAGACGGAACCGCCGTGCTCATCAAGGCGATCCACGACTTCGGCGGCAAGGACGCGGCGCTCGCCTACCTGAAGAAGCTCCAGGCCAACAACGTCGGCCCGTCCGCGTCCACCGGCAAGCTCGCCCCCAAGGTCGACAAGGGTGAACTGCTGGTCGCCAACGGCGATGTCCAGATGAACTACGCGCAGTCCAAGGACATGCCGAACCTGGGCATCTGGTTCCCGCGGGCCACCGGCAACGCCGCCGACGCCGCCGGGAAGCCGACCACCTTCGCCCTCCCGTACGCCGCGGGCCTCGTCACCGGGGCCCCGCACTCCGAGAACGGCAGGAAGCTCCTCGACTACATGCTGTCCGCCACGGCGCAGCGGCAGGTCAGCGAGATCGGCGGCGGCTTCTCCGCACGCAAGGACATCAAGACGACGGACGCGAACGCCATCGCCCTCACCGGGCTCATGGACGGCGTCGAGATCTTCGAGCCGGACTGGGCCGACATCGACAAGAACCTGACCACGTACGTCGAGGACTGGAAGTCCGCCACCGGCAGCTGACTCCTGTCCGGCGGGTGTACCCGGCCCCCGGCAGAACCCAGCCCCAGGACCGGACCCCGCGCGACGCCCCTGGAACCACCGGGGGCGTCGCCCTGCCCCGAACGCCTCACCCTCAGCTGTTCGTCCGTGCTGTTCCATCCGTGCCCCACACCTTCATCCCCCCTTCGGAGGATCACGTGTCGACACGCATGTCCCGTCGCTCGCTGCTCGCCTCGGCGGCCGGTCTCGCCCTCGCCGCCGACCCGTTCGCGGCCGTCGCCCGCGCCGCCGCCAGGACCCCCAAGGTCCTGGTCATCGGCCTCGACGGCACGCTGCTGAACCGCATCAAGGACGCCGACGCCCCCAACCTGGACGCCCTGATGGCCGCGGGCCTCACCGCGCCCAGCAGCATCTACGCCAACCCGCTCGCGCCCACGCTCTCCGGCCCCGGCTGGTCCACGATCATCACCGGCGTCTGGCCCGACAAGCACAACGTGAAGGACAACACCTTCACCGGCCAGAAGTTCGCGCGGTACCCGGACTTCCTCACCCGGATCGAGACCGCGAAGCCGTCCCTGAACACCTGTGCCGTCTCGTCCTGGGCACCTCTCACGGACACCGTCTTCTCCTCGAAGGTCGACACCCGCGTGTCCACCCCGAGCGCCGAGTACGACACCGGCACCACCTCGCGCGCGGTCGCCCAGCTGCGCGACGCCAACCCCGACGCGGTTTTCGTACAGCTCGACAACGTCGACCACGCGGGCCACAGCTACGGCGCCCGCCTACCCGGTCACCGGAGGCGCCGCGGCCACCCTCACGTACACCACTTACTACCGCCAGGAGTCCCCGCAGAAGGGCGAGGTGCTCGTCTCCTACGACGGCGCGGCGCCGGTCGGGGTGAAGGCGTACACCGCCGATGTCTCCTCCCGCGTCGAGAACGTGACCCTCCAGGTCCCGGCCGGTGCCACGACGGCGCGCGTGCGTTTCCGTTACACCGGCGGGAACAACTGGTACTGGGTGATCGACGGAGTATCGGTGAAACCGGTCTGACCAGGTCGGGATCGTGCGGTCCTGACTAGGCTGGGGGCGTCGGCACAAAGTCGTTCCGGCGCCCCCGGATCGAGTGCGTACGTACGCCAGGACGGCAGGAGACCCAGCACATGTCAGAGCGCAAGCCGATCGAGTCGTGGCTCACCGACATGGACGGTGTCCTCATCCACGAGGGTGTGCCGATCCCCGGCGCCGACGCCTTCATCAAGAAGCTGCGGGAGTCGGGCAAGCCCTTCCTGGTCCTGACGAACAACTCCATCTACACGGCCCGGGACCTGCACGCCCGGCTCAAGCGCATGGGCCTGGACGTGCCGGTCGAGAACATCTGGACCTCCGCCCTCGCCACCGCCAAGTTCCTGGACGACCAGCGGCCCGGCGGCACGGCGTACGTCATCGGCGAGGCGGGCCTGACCACCGCGCTGCACGACATCGGGTACGTCCTGACCGACCACGAACCGGACTACGTCGTCCTCGGGGAGACCCGTACCTACTCCTTCGAGGCCATGACCAAGGCGGTCCGGCTGATCAAGGGCGGCGCCCGGTTCATCGCCACCAACCCGGACGAGACCGGCCCCTCCACCGAGGGTCCGCTGCCGGCCACCGGCGCGGTCGCAGCGCTGATCACCAAGGCCACCGGCAAGCAGCCGTACTTCGCGGGCAAGCCGAACCCGCTGATGATGCGGACCGGCCTGAACGCCATCGGCGCGCACTCCGAGACCAGCGCGATGATCGGCGACCGCATGGACACCGACGTCCTGGCCGGTCTGGAGGCGGGGATGGAGACCTTCCTCGTCCTGACCGGGCTCACCACGCCGGAGGAGATCGAGCGCTACCCGTACCGTCCGTCGAAGATCGTCGACTCGATCGCGGATCTCGTTGACCGCGTCTGAATCCCCGGGGCGCGCCGACCGCATCCGAACTCCCGGGCAGCCCGGACAGCTCCTGGCGGATCCGAAACCCTCGGGGCCGCGGACAGACCCGTACGGAGCAGTGGCGGCCCCCTGGAGATGCGGGCCGCCGCCCCGAGGGGGAGTCTCCAGGTATCTGGAGGTTTCACGATGAGCTCAATGCGACTCACTCTCTGTGCCGGGGCGGTGGTCGCTGCCGCGTTCACGCCCGCCGCGTACGCGGCCGACGCGGGACCGGCCGGTGTTTCCGTCACCCCCGCGTTCCCCGCCGCCGGCAGCGACATCCAGTTGCGGGCGATGGGCTGCGCGGGCCGGACGGGCACCGCGGCCTCGGACGCGTTCGTCTCGGACGCGCGGCTGACCGGCGGGGGCGGCGGCGGACTGGTCGGCGAGACCCGCGTCCGTACCTCACTCCGCCCCGGCAGCTACGACATCCGGGTCGACTGCGACGGCCACCACGACCGGGTCAGGGGCACGGTCACCGTCCCGGCACCGGACTCCTCACCGAGCGCCTCCGCGCCCGCCTCGCCGATCGCGCCCGTGCATGCGGGCGGCGGTGGAACCGCCCGCCTCGCCACGGTGGGTGACGCCCGCGCGGCCGGACCCGGCACCAAGCAGGCGGTGGTCGGCCTGGTCCTCGCGGGCGTCGCCGCGGTCGCCGTGGCGATCCGCAGCGCGCGCCGGGGCCACGACGGCCGCGACTGACATGGCCGAACGGGAGCGTTCCCCGGGCGCCGGCCGTCTGCTGACCGGCGTGGCCTGGCTGGTGCTGCTGCTCGGGCTGTGGCTGTGGGGCCGCGAGGTGACGGATCTGCGGCTGGGGACATCGGCGCCGACCACGGGGGACATCGCGGCCGTCGGACGGCCGCCGGAGGTACGGCTGCCACCCGCGCTCAAGCCCCTCGGGAACGCCCGTCCGCAGCGCGTCGACATTCCCTCGATGGGCGTGCAGGCCCCCGTCGTGGCCCGCGGGCTCGACGGTCGGGGCGCGATCGATCCGCCGCCGTTCGATCAGCCGGGTGTCGTCGGTTGGTACGCGGCCGGGGCGCAGCCGGGCGCCGTCGGGACCGCGCTGATGGTCGGTCACGTCGACACCCGGACCCGCCCCGCCGTCTTCTACAAACTCAGCTCCGTCAAGCCCGGCGACACCATTCGGGTCATGCGTGACGACGGGACGGTCGCCGAGTTCACCGTGGACGACGTCCAGGTGCTGCCGCGCGACCATTTCGATGCCCAACAGGCTTACGGCGTACGGAAGTCGGGGCGGGCCGAGCTGCGGCTGATCACCTGCGGCGGAACCTTCGACAAGACGAGCGACAGCTACACGGCGAACGTGGTCGTCTCGGCGTATCTCACGGGGAGCGGACTGTGAGACAGGGCGCGGGTGTCGGTGCCGGTGCCGGTGTGGGCGCCGGTGCGGTCACCGGGCCCGGTCGACGACCCGCTCCCCCCGGAGCCGCCGACCGGGCTGATCCTCGACCGCGCGCGCACGGGTTGCGGGAGTAACCCGGCGCCGGCGCGGGAGGTTTGGGGCCCGCTCGCCGGGGTGAGGCGGTCAGGCCGGGCAACTGGCCGGGCAACGGGGCCACTTGAGGCCACCTTAGAACAGATGAGCGGTGCGGTTCATAGACCCTTTGACGCCAAGTCCACGACGGACGGCCGCAGATCCCGGCACGGCGTGCGTATCCGCGGTGCCGGGGCTGTAACAGCTCTCCGACAGGGGTCGCACGGTCTCGTGGGCGGTGCGGTAGGTATGTCAGGATTGAGACTTGGGACGGTGCACCCGAGGGGGAGTCGGATGGACGGCAACAGGGGTGCCGGGGCACGGGCGTCCATGGCGGTGCTGGGGGCGGCACTGCTGCTCGCGGGGTGTTCCTCCGGGGGCGACGGCGGCCAGGACGAGGGTTCCGGAGCCAAGGTCACACAACAGCCGAAGAACGCGGACCCGTTCTGGGTGAATCCGCACGGGAACGCGGCCGAGCAGGTCGCCGCCTACGTCAAGGCGGGCAAAGGCCCGGAAGCCGAGCAGATCCGCAAGATAGCCGAGCGGCCCACCGGTGAGTGGATCGGCCCGGAGAACCCGGAACAGGAGGCGCGCGGCTTCACCGAGGCCGCCGAGAAGTCCGACCGGGCCGCGATCCTGGTCCTCTACAACATCCCGCACCGCGACTGCGGGCAGTTCTCGCAGGGCGGCGCCGCCGACGGCAACGCCTACCGGACCTGGATCGACGGGGTGGCGAGGGGCATCGAGGACCGCCCCGCCACGGTGATCCTGGAACCGGACGCCATCCTGCACCTGGTCAACCAGTGCACACCCCAGCAGTACCAGGAGGAGCGCTACGACCTCCTCAAGGGCGCCATCGGCAAACTCAAGTCCCTGAAGAACACCAAGGTGTATCTGGACGCGGGCAACGCCGGCTGGGGTCACCCCGACCAGATCTTCCAGCCGTTGCAATCGGCGGGCATCGGCCAGGCCGACGGCTTCTCCGTCAACGTCTCCAACTTCTACTCGACCGAGGACTCCATCGCGTACGGCAAGCAGCTGGCCGCGAAGGTCGGCGGCAAGCACTTCGTCATCGACACCAGCCGCAACGGCAACGGCCCGTACACGGGCGGCAAGGCCGACGAGAACTGGTGCAACCCGCCGGGCCGCGCGCTCGGCGAGAGCCCGACGACCAGGACCGCCGACCCGCTCGTCGACGCGTATCTGTGGGTCAAGCGGCCGGGCGAGTCGGACGGAACCTGCAAAGGCGGCCCGAAGGCGGGCGATTGGTGGGCGGGCTACGCCCTGAAGCTCGCGCAGGCCTCCAAGTAGCGGAAGCCCGAGCAGCGGGGGCAGCCGGTAAGCGGTCCGGGCGGCGGCAGCCGGTACGGGGCCGGGGGCGCCCCCGCCTCTCGCGGAGGGCGCCCCCAGCCCCGTACAGAGATACTCGCCCGCCCACAACCTCCGCGAAATCAGGGCACCTTGACCCACTGGGCCTTGCTCGGGGTGCCCTGGTCGTCGGTCACGAACAGCATGTACCAGCCGGACTCGACGAGATTCCGGTTCTTCGGCACCGTCACCGAGATCCCGGTCTTCGTCTTCGTGAAGTCCAGGGCGATGGACCGCTGGTCGACGTCGGTGACATGGGTGGACGCGCTCGGCCGGATCAACCGGGCCGTCCTGATGGACGAGGTGTGCGCCGAGGTGAAGGACGCCGAGGCGCCGCGGGCGATCGTCTTCGGCCCGCCGGACAGCGAGGGCCGCGCGTCCCGGAACAGGTACGGCGGTGTGTAGATCTCGATGCGCTGCTCGAAGGTGGCCGGCTTGGTGTCGGCCTTGTCCGCGTAGAGCGAGTTGGAGCCGAAGAACATCACGCGCCCGTCCGGCAACAGGATCGAGCCGGAGTGGTAGTTGCGGCCCACCAGCGGGTCGGCCACCCGGTCGAAGGTGTTCGCCTTCGGGTCGTAGATCCGCGCCTGGAGGATGTTCGAGTCGCCGCGCCCGCGGTAGTCCTCGGAACCGCCCGAGACCAGGACGGTGTCGTCGGGCAGGATCGAGGACTGCGGATAGCGGGTGCCCTTCTCCAGCTCGGGCCCGTCCACGAACCTCGGCTTCCTGTCCAAGAGGTCGATCAGCCGGGTCCTCCTGCTCGACAGCTTGGACTCCCCGACCCCGCCGCCGCCGATCACCAGGTACTTCTCGTTCTGCGCGGGCGGCAGCAGCACGGTGCCGGACGTCTCCATCATGTTCGGGTCGCTCAGACCCTGGAGCTTGGTGAACCTGTTGCTCGCCAGGTCCCAGACACCGGGGTCGCGGCCCACGTCGTCGGGGCCGTAGCCGGCGTTCGAGCCCGAGTAGAAGAGCTTGCCGTTCTGCATCAGCGAGATCGCCGGGTAGGTCGGGAACTGCCGGATGCCCTTGGTGTACGTCCACTTCCTGGTCTTCGGGTCGAAGATCTCGTTCTTGCCCGGGACGAGCTGGCCGATCTCGTCCAGGCCGGAGAGGCTGAGAACCTTGCCGTCGCTGAGGGTGGTCAGCGTCGGGTACCAGCGAGCCTCGTTCATCGGGTCGACCTTGATGTACTTCTCGGCGACCGGATCGAACTCGTAGGCATCCCGGATGCCCTGGAAGTCCTTCTTGTCCAGGGCGAGCTTCTGCGCGATGCCGTAGGTGTTGCGGGCGTCGGCGCCGGTCAGGCCCTGTATCCGGTAGTTGTCCTGGGTGCCGGTCTCGTACCGCCGGCCACTTCGGTGCGCCTCGACATAGATGCGGCCGAGGCCCGGGTCGTTGTGCAGGAACGCGCCGGTCGCCTTGTCGAAGACCTTCCTGGCGCGCGGGACGAGCACCGGGTCCTTCGACACGAACGTCTTGCCGTTCTTCCTGCCGGTGAACTTGCTGCCCGCGGGCAGCGTGATGGGCCGGTCGGGGTTCTCGTTGTGGACGACCATCAGCCCGCCGGCCTTGGTGACATCGCCCTTCAGCGTCTCGTACCGCTTGGTGCCGCCGGCGATCAGCAGATTGCCGTTGGCGAGCTGGGTGTGTCCCGTGCAGAACAGGTCCGCGGGCGTCGGGATCTTCTTGATCGTGTCCTTGACCGGATCCCAGACCCGGGTGTCGAACCTCTTCGCGTCGAAGTTGTCCTGGTTGTTGCCCGAGCCCGCGATGAGCAGGATCTTGCCGGTGTGCAGCAGGGCCGCGTGGATCGTGTTGAGCCGGTACTCCGCCGGGAAGTCGATGATGTCCCAGTGGCCGTTGTCGGCTTTGTACTCCGGCTTGTTGATCGTGTACTGGTGGTACTTGTCCGTTCCGAAGCGGTACAGCCACGGCCCGTTCATCCCGGCCAGCACGAGCACCACCGCCCCGGTTATGCCGAGGCGGCGGACCCGGCGGCGACGGCCACCGTCCTCCTTCATTTCTTGTGTCCCCCAAGGGCGATCCGCACGGTCTGGTCGCTCTCGCCGTTCGCGGCGGCCCAGCTGGGCTTGTGCTGCGGCGCGTGCGGGGCGTGCTGCTCCTGTCGCGGCGCCACGGCCTGCTGCGGAACGCGGACGTCCTCGGGCGCCGCGGGCGGCCGCTTCCGCTCCTGGCGCACGGTCCAGCGCCAGGCGAGGATCGGCGAGGCGGTGATCAGCAGGGCGACGGCCCCCCAGGTGACCATCGCGGGGTGGGAGTGCCCGAGAACGAAGCCGGCGATGATCGAGCCCGCGAAGACCAGGATGAAGAACAGATGGATCCGGAAGGTCCCGAAGAGCGTGTCGGGGCTGGCCGAATCGCCCTTGGGTGTGACCACGAACGTGCTCTTGCGGCGCAGCACGGCGTCCATCAGCGACCGTGCGTAGATCGGGGCGGACAGCGCCGACATCACCATGCCGGCGACACCGCCGGAGCCCTCCGGCTCGTGCGGCGAGACGTTGTGGCGGCGGTTCCAGATGTACAGCCCGATCTGGAGCGCCGAGGCGTTGCCGTACAGCATCAGCCAGACCGTCGGGTCGATGTTCACGCCCGACGCTCCGAGTCCGAGGAACAGGGCGCAACTCAGGGCGGCGAGGATCCAGTTGAGCGCCGACATCGGGTAGAAGACGATCATCATGGTGTAGTTGAAGAGCCTGCCCGGAGGCATCGTGACGAAGCCCTTCCAGTACTGCTTGAGGATCGTCTCGTAGGTGCCCCGTGACCAGCGCAGCTGCTGGGTGAAGAAGTCCGTCCAGGCGCCCGGTCCCTCCCCGACGGCCAGGACGTCCGGGGTGTACACGGACTTCCACTTCCTGCCGGTCTCCGGATTCCTGGCGCGGTGCATCTCGAAGCCGGTCGCCATGTCCTCGGTGATCGAGTCGTACAGGCCGCCGATCTGCTTCAGCGCCTTGATGCGTACGGCGTTGGAGGTGCCCACGAACATCGGCGAGCCGTAGAAGTTGCCGGCCCGCTGGATAAGGGCGTGGAACAGGAACTGCTGCGACTCGGCGGCCTTGGTGATGGGGTTGTCGTAATTGCCGTACACCTGCGGGCCGATGACGAAGCCGACATCCGGGTCGCGGAAGAAGCCGAGCATCCGCTCCAGGTAATTGGGCAGCGGTACGTGGTCCGTGTCGACCGAGGCGAAGTAGTCGTAGTCGTCGCCGTGGGCCTGCAGCCAGGCGTTGTAGTTGCCGTGCTTGGTCCTGACGCGGTGCGGGCCCTTGGCCCGGTTCCACTCGGCGACGCCCTTGCGGGTGAAGTGGTGCACGCCCAGGCGTGCGCAGACCTCCTTCACCTCCGGGTCGTCGCCCTCGTCGAGGAGCCAGATGTGCAGCAGTCCCCGGTGGCGCAGTTCGACGGCGGCCTCCAGGGTCTTCGTCACCATGGAGAGGGGTTCCTTGCCGGGTACGAAGGAGGTCAGGAAGGCGACTCTCGTGCCGGATTCGGGCACCACCGGGATCGGGTCGCGGGCGACCAGGGTGGCGTGCGCGTTGGACAGTACGTTCATGCACCGGAAGAACTCGATCAGGCCGATCGACACCAGCATCACGGTGTCCAGTACCGGCAGGAAGTCGTAGGCGGGATAGTCGCGTTCGGTCCAGTGCACGGGCTGGAGCAGCCAGCCGAGCAGGATCAGCGAGAGAAGCGGAGCCGCGCCCAGCATGAGTGCCGCCCGTACGCGGTGCGGCTCCTGCGACAGCAGGGAGCGGTACCGCACCTTGTACGGCTTGCCGGGATCGGGCTCGGTGAGCGGACCGGCGAGCCGGCTGTAGTGCTCGTAGTCGTACCTCGGCAGCGTCTTCCTGATCTTCCGGAAGCTGTTGGTGCGGTGGTTCGGCAATCGGAGCTGGGTCGTCTCCGTACTGTCGAATTCCTTCCGGGCGCCCGTCGGCGTCGACGTCATGAGTCATCCCCCCGCACGCACGCTCGGGTGCGTGTTCGTCGGTTCTCGTCCGCCCGCCCGGCCCCCTGGACCGTCACGGACGCGTTCACTGGCCGGCCGGCGTCGCATCGCCTCATTCACACCATACGGACATGAAACGACGGCTCTCCGGTTGCGCGACGCCCCCCTCGGCATCGTTCATGAGTGGGCCCCCAGCCCCTCACAGTCGCAACCGGCCCCTACTCCAACTATCCCAACTGCCCTAAATCGACAGCCCTTTGCAGCACAGGGTTCTATGTCGTCCGTCATGATCGCAAGATGCGAAACGCGGTGTTAACCGGTCATACGCGTTTATTGGGACGCGAGTACGAAAAGGGGACCGACGTCGGCTCCGGTCCGGGCTCCGACGCCGGCTCCGACGCCGGCTCCGATACCGGCTCCGCTCAGGGGTCCGATGTCGGCTCCGAGGCAGGCTCCGGTACGGGCGTCGGTGAGTGGCTTCCCGGGCATGACGAAGGGCCCCCTCGTTCGTCACGAGGAGGCCCTTCGGTCGGTGCGCCGCCAGGGACTCGAACCCCGGACCCGCTGATTAAGAGTCAGCTGCTCTAACCAACTGAGCTAGCGGCGCCTGCTGACGCGAAAACTCTACCCGACCCGCGGGGGTGCTCCTGACCAGGCGGGAGGCTCCATGCCAGGTGGGGGCGGTCCCGTACATCATTCGGACCGTCAACGTGCGACACCGGATGACAGTTGAGAAACTGACGAATGTGCAGAATTGCGGACATTTCCATCTGGAGTACGAGGGGCATCGCATGAAGACTCCGGTATTCGAGGAACTCGATCCCGCGAGTGACTGTGACTGCCCCGGATGCGTTCACTGGCGGCGCGTCCTGCCCTTTTCCTCGCGGTTCGGCCCGTCCGGCCCGCTGAGCCGTCCGGCGTCCCTCGCCCACGTCCTCGGCCTCGCGGGGGTGGCGCGAACCCCCATGGCCCTCGCGCTGGCCGCCACGGCGGGCACCGTCCTCGGCGCGGTGCCGGCGGTCGCGGCCGTGCACGGACCCGCCCGGCCCGGCCTTCCCCCGGCCGACGGGCACGACACCACCCCCCAGGGCCACAGGGCACCGCTGCACGGCCCGGCGGGGAAGCCGGCGCTGCCGGCCAGGCCGGGGAAGGAGGTCAGGGCACCCGCCACCACCCGGGCCGAGATCTACAAGCGGGTCATGACATGGATCAATGCGCAGGTGCCGTACAGCATGGACGACTACTGGCGGGACGGGTACCGGCAGGACTGCTCCGGCTTCGTCTCGATGGCCTGGAACCTGCCGGGCAACGAATGGACCGGCAGCCTCGACAGCTTCGGCGTGAAGATCACCCGGGACCGGCTCCAGCCGGGCGACATCCTGCTCTTCCACAACCCCGACAACCCCGAGAAGGGCTCGCACGTCGTCATCTTCGGAGGCTGGACCGACTACACCCACACCCAGTACGTCGCCTACGAGCAGACCCCGCCGCACGCCAGGAAGAAGTCCACCCCGTACGCGTACTGGACGAACTCCGGCCATTACGTGCCCTATCGCTACAAGGGGATCGCGGAGGGCGCGGGCGGTCCGCTGCCCTCGACGTCGACCCGCTACCCGGGCGTCGCGTACTTCGGGACCGGTGCGAACAACGCGTACGTCAGCCAGCTCGGCCGGCTCCTGGTGGACCGGGGCGCTCGCCGCTTCTACACCAAGGGACCGGGGCCGCGCTGGTCGGCCGCGGACCAGCGGGCCACCCAGGCGTTCCAGCGGGCGCAGGGCTGGACGGGGGCGGACGCGGACGGGCTGCCGGGGCCGAAGACCTGGTCGTACCTGGTCGGGAAGAAGGGCAGGAACATCCCCGCCGTGACGGCGGGTCCGGGTTCCTCGCACACCGTGCCCGGCTATCCGGGGCGCGCGGTGTTCCGGCCCGGGGCGAACTCCGCCCATGTCACCCAGCTCGGAAAGCAGCTGGTCAAGAAGGGGTTCGGCGCCTACTACAAGACCGCCCCCGGGCCGCGCTGGGGCGAGGCGGACCGGCGCAACGTCGAGGCGTTCCAGCGGGCCCAGGGCTGGCGCGGCGGGGCGGCGGACGGATATCCGGGACCGGAGACCTGGCGGCGTCTCTTCTCCTGAGCGGGCCGGGTCCACCACGGCTCGTGAACACACTTCCAGGCGCGGAGGCATGGAGGCAGCTATGAGTACGACGACGTCCGACACCCCGGAGCCCGAGGGAGAGCCCTCGGCGGAACCCCGGTCCGACACGGCGGCCGAGTGCGGCGGCGGTCACCGGTCCGGCCGGCTCATCCAGAACGAGGCGACCACCGAGATCCCCGTCCATCTGCTCTTCCGTGACGACCCCGACCCGGTGTCCGTGCCGCTCGCGCCCGCGGTCGTGGGCCGTCGGCGCGGCACCGGCGAGCAGCCGAGGATCCGGCGGCCCGTGCCCGGCAGACCTCCGCGCCCGGTGCCGGAGGTCGACCCCGAACTGGTGGAGCGGCCCGCACGGGTGCTGCCCGGAGCGGCGGGTGTGCTGGCCGGGGCCTGTGGTGTGGCCGGATGTGCCCTCACCACCTGGTGGGCGGGTGTGCTGCCGTCCGCCGTGCAGGAGGCGCTGGAGCTGCACGCGCACATGGGCGCCGGGCTCGGACCCGCGCAATGGGCGGCGTACGCCGGAGCGGGCGCCCTCGGTCTGTTCGGCTTCGGCGGTCTCGCTCGCGGCCGGACCGGGCGGGCCTGGGTGCTCGGTCTGTTCGGGCGCTATCGCGGCACGGTCCGGCGCACCGGTCTGATGTGGATCAACCCGCTCGTGCTGCGCCGCCGGGTCGACGTACGGCTGCGGCACTGGCGCAGCGAGCCGATGTCCGTGGTCGACGCGAACGGGGTCGAACTGCGAGTGGTCGTGCTCGTCGTGTGGCGCGTCAAGGACACCGCGCGGGCCACGCTCGCGGTCGACGACCACAGGACGTATCTGCGCGAGTGTGTGGAGGCGGCGCTCTCGCGGGTGCTCTCGCAGTTGCCGGCCGAACTGCCCCCCGCCGTGATCAGGGACCTGACCCTGCGCAACACGGACGCGGTCGGCGAGGCGCTGACCCGGATGGTGGCCGCGGACACGGCCCCGGTGGGGCTGGAGGTGTTCTCCGCGCAGCCGACCCGGATCGAGTACGCGCCGGAGATCGCCGCCGTGATGCAGCGCCGCCGGATCGCGGCCCTGGACGCCCAGCACCGCGACAGTGTGCTCGGCTCGGTCGTCGACTCGGTGGAGGACACGGTGACCCGGCTGACCCTGCGGGGGCTGGTCGAGCTGGACGACTACGAGCGCAAGGCGTTGGTGAAGGACCTGACGGTTGCGTTCTGCACGGGGCGCGGGGAGGTGTCCTCGTAGACCGCCGGGAGGTGTTCGCGTGGACCGCCGGAAGGCGTCCTCGTGGATCACCGGGCGGGGCGGACAGGTCCGCTATTGGTATGGACATGTTCAACTACCCGCAATAATCTGGTACTTGGTCTAGACCTGAACATCGCGCGCACGGCTCACGGGAACATCCCCCACGTCCTCCAGGAGCGGCAGCATGCGCACACGGACGAACCAGTCCCGCACCAGCAGAAAAGTGAAGTTGTACGCGGCGGCTCTCGGCCTCGCCACGGCGGGCACCTTCGTGCTCTCCACCGGCGGAGCCAGCGCCCACGGCTACACCGACCAGCCCCTCAGCCGGCAGAAGATGTGCGCCGCGAACGGCGGCATCGTCGCCAACTGCGGTGACATCCAATGGGAGCCGCAGAGCGTCGAGGGCCTCAAGGGCTTCCCGGCGGCGGGCCCGGCCGACGGTCAGATCTGCTCCGCGAACCACACCAACTTCGGCCAGCTCGACCAGCCCAGGACCCCCGCGGGTACGGCCTGGCCGACGACCAAGGTGACCGCGGGGCAGACCTACACCTTCCGCTGGCAGTTCACCGCCATGCACGCTACGACCGACTTCAAGTACTTCATCACCAAGACCGGCTGGAACCAGAACCACGCGCTGACCCGCGCGGACCTGGAGACCAACCCGTTCCTGACGGTCCCCTACAACGGACAGCGCCCCCCGTCCACGCTCTCGCACACCGGCACCCTGCCGAGCGGCCGAACCGGACACCACCTCATCCTCGGGGTGTGGACGGTCGCGGACACGACGAACGCGTTCTACTCCTGCGCGGACGTCACGTTCTGAGGCCTGCGGCCCGAGGCCCGGGATCGTGTGGCCCGGAATGCCGGAGCCCGGAGTTCTGAGCCTCCCTTGAGGCGCCGGCGCCCACGGCGAGGGTATGTTCCCCGCACGTCGACATGACCACGTCGGCGTGCGGGGAGCAGTATCCGACCACCGGGGGACCGTCATGAGTGTGTTTTTCTATGCCCTGCCAAGCCTGATCATCTTCGTCGTACTGATCGCGGCGGCCAAGGTGGTGCGCCGCTCGCTGGAGCTGCGCAGCGCCTGGAACAGCGGACTGACCGCGGAAGCGCGCTGTCTGCGCTCGTACACGACGGTCGGCGGAGGCGGCAACGACAGCTCCGTCACCACGACCCTGCACCACGTATACGAGTTCACCACGCGCGACGGCCGTGCGATCCGCTTCGAAGAGGCGAACGGCCGCCCGACGATCGTGGAGGGCGACATCGTCACGGTGCACTACACCGCCCGGCACCCCGAGAAGGCCACGGCGCAGGCGCCGAGCCCCGCCAAGGCGGCCGTGGGAACCGTCGTCATGCTGGCGTTCTTCGGTGTGATCGTCGCCTTCTGCGTCGGCTTCATGATCACCTACCACCAGGTCTTCGCGGACAGTGACGGGTTCTTCGGCGGGATCTAGGAGGAGTTGGCGAGGGGCAGCGGGGGGAGAGGGGGCCGGCCGGGGGTGGATGGGGCCGGCGGGCTCGGCCCGAGTCGGGGTGTGCACAGCCCTCCCTATCTGACGGACCGTCAATTACCGTACGCCTTCATGGGGTCCAGTAGGCGTACCGTCGGGGAGCTCGTGCGGGAGCGGTGGGGCGACCACCGGCCGGGGCTCTGGTTCGAGGGCCGGGTCGTCAGCCACCACCAGGTGGCGGCGGGCGCGGCGGCGCGGGCGGCGCTGCTCGCCGAGCTGCTGCCGCCCGGCGCCGAGCCGCATGTGGGGGTGCTGCTCGACAACACCCCCGAATATCCCCTGTGGTTGAGCGCGGCCGCCCTCGCCGGTGCCGCCGTCGCCGGGATCAACCCGACCCGGCGCGGCCCCGAACTGGCCCGCGACATCCTGCACACCGAGTGCCGTGTCCTGATCACCGAGCGGGCCCACCTGCCCCTCCTCGACGGACTCGAACTCCCGGGCGTACGCGTCCTGGTGACCGACACGGACGCCTACGCCGAGCTCCTCGAGGCCTACGAGGGCGCGAAGCCGGACGCCGGCGGGGCGAGCGCGGACAGCCGCTTCCTGCTGCTCTTCACGTCCGGTTCGACCGGCGCGCCCAAGGCCGCGATCTGCACCCAGGGCAGGATCGCCGCCGCCGGACGCTCGCTCGTCGATCACTTCGGCGTGCGCGCGGACGACACCCACTACATCTGCATGCCGATGTTCCACGGCAACGCGTTGATCGCCGACTGGGCCCCCGCGCTGGTGGCCGGCGCGGGGATCGCGCTTCGGCGCCGCTTCTCGGCGTCCGGGTTCCTCCCCGACGTTCGGGCCTGCGGGGCCACGTACTTCACCTACGTCGGCCGTGCCGTGCAGTATCTGCTGGCCACGCCCGCCCGTCCCGACGACCGTGACAACCCGCTGCGCAGGGGATTCGGCACGGAGGCCGGCGCGGTCGACGCGGCCGCCTTCGAGAAGCGGTTCGGGGCGCGGCTGATCGAGGGGTACGGCTCCTCGGAGGGCGGCGCCGCCATCCAGCGCACGCCCGGCACCCCGGCCGGGGCGATCGGACGGGCGGCGCCCGCCGACGACCTCGCGGTGATCGACCAGAGGACCCGGCGCGAGTGCCCGGCCGCCGTCTTCGCCGAGGACGGGCGCCTGCTCAACGGCGCGGACGCGATAGGGGAGTTGGTGAACCGGGGCGCCAGTCCCTTCGAGGGGTACTGGCGCAATCCCGACGCCGAGGCCGCCCGGCGCCGCGGCGCGTCCCCTCGGCCCGGGGAGGGCCGGGCGGGGGACGGTGAGATGGGCGAAGGCGAGCTGGTGAAAGTCGAGACGAGGAACGGTATGCAGGGGAACGGTACGGCGGGGAGCGGTCCTGCGGGGAAGGAGCGGACGGGTAAGGAGCGGACGGGGGCAGGTCGGGCGCGAGAAGGGGAGGCGGGGAAAGCCGAGGCGGGGAAGGGGCGGGCGGGAGAAGCTGAGGCGGGGGAGGGCTGGTACTGGACCGGGGATCTCTTCTACCGCGACGCCGACGGCTTCCTCTACTTCGCCGGACGCACCGACGACCGGCTCCGCGTCGACAGCGAGAACCTCGCCGCCGCGATGATCGAGAACATCCTCGCCCGGTACGCGGACGCCGCCGCAGTCGCGGTGTACGCGGTACCGGATCCGGTGGCGGGCGACCAGGTGATGGCGACGCTGGCCCTGAAGGAGGGGGCCCGCTTCGACCCGCTGTCCTTCGCGGAGTTCCTGCTCGCCCAGCCGGATCTGGGCACGAAGATGGCACCCCGGTTCCTGCGGATCGTGGAGCGGATGCCCGTCACCGCCACCAACAAGATCCACCGGGTGGGCCTGAGGCGTGAGGGATTCCGCTGCCCGGACCCGGTGTGGTGGCGGCCCCCGGGCGAACCGGCGTACCGGCCCCTGACGCCGGCTGACCTGGACGGGCTGGTGACCCAGTACCGGGCGTACGGCCGGGAGGAGTTGCTGACCCGGTAGCTGTCCGGACGGACCCCGGACAACACTCCCGCGCCCACCCGACGGTGTCCTCCCGCTCCGCGCCGTTCCCGCTCCGCGCCCTTGCCGCTCCGCGTACCCCCGCCCGCTCGCCCCCCCGCCGACCGCTCGCCCCCCTGCGACCGTTCGCGCTCCGCGCCCGGAGTGCCGCGTCGCTCTTGCTCCGTGCTCTGGTCGCCGTGCTGCTCGGCTCCCTGCCCGGGGCCGCGCCGCTCGTGCTCCGCGCTCGGGTGCCGGGTTGCTCGGCTTCGTGCCCGGATCGCCGTGCTGTCGGTTCGGCGCCGGGGGTCGTCGCGCTGTTCGGCTCCGCGCCGCGGGTCGCCGCGCCGCTCTTGCCCGGCCGGCGGCCGGAGTTGCCTCCTTCGAGGGTGCCCACTGGCGGGTGGTGGCCGGAGTTGCCTCCTTCGAGGGTGCCCACCGGCGGGGGATGGCCGGAGCTGCGCCTGACGCGGGATCCGCATCACCGGCTGCCGACCGGAGTTGCCTCCGTGCAGGACCCGCAGCGCCGGGTCTCGGCCGGAGTTGTCTTCGCGCAGCACACGTACCGCCGGTCGTACCGGACTGCCCGCGTCGGTGGGTGACGCGCGCCCGGCGTCTTTCGAACGACGGTCGGGTGAGGCATCCCGGCCGCTTTCCGCGGGGAGGATATCCGGGCACATGCGCCGAGAGGCCTGCGCGCCAGGGGCCCGAGCCGAGGGAAGAAGGGCGTTGCGTTGCCTGATCCGGGTCGCGGACACGGAAGCCGCGGGGCGGTGTCGCCCCGGCTCACGTCCGCGCCGGTGACGCCGGTGACGCCAGGGTCAGGGCCCAGCTGGGGACTTGTCATGCCCCTGCGGTCCAGGCCGCCTCCCGGGCGGACCGTCGACCCGGCCGAACCGTGCGCCCGGCCGGACGGTCCCGACGCCCCCCACCCCAACCCTCGACAACACCCGAAAGGCACTCATGTCCCCCACGCATGACACGCTCGACCGCGGACACAACGACGACCTGTTCAGCTTCGTCAGAGCCAGCCCCTCGCCGTACCACGTGGTGGCGAGCGCGGCGCAGCGCCTGGAGAAGGCGGGTTTCGCGGAGTTGCGGGAGCGGGACGACTGGACGGCCGGAGCCGAGGGAGGCCGCTACGTCGTCCGCGGGGGAGCGCTGCTCGCCTGGTACGTCCCGCCGGGCGCCCCCACCCACACCCCGTTCCGGATCGTCGGCGCCCACACCGACTCACCGAACCTGCGGGTCAAGCCCACGCCGGACACCGGCTCGGCGGGGTGGCGGCAGATCGCCGTGGAGGTCTACGGCGGTGTGCCGCTCAACACGTGGCTCGACCGCGATCTCGGCGTCTCGGGACGGCTGGCCCTGCGCGACAATTCGACCCGGCTGGTCTGCGTCGACAAGCCGCTGCTGCGGGTGCCGCAGCTCGCCATTCACCTCGACCGCACCGTCAACGAGGGGCTCGCCCTGGACCGGCAGCGGCACATGGCCCCGCTGTGGGGGCTCGGCGGCCCCCGGCCCGGAGCCCTGCTCGGCCGGATCGCGGACGAGGCGGGCGCCGACGCCACCGAGATCCTCGGCTGGGACCTGATGCTGCACGACATCCAGCCGCCCGGGTACCTGGGCGCGGACGAGGAGTTCATCGTCTCGTCGCGCCTCGACAACCAGATCTCGGTGCACGCCGGCGTCACCGCCCTGGTCGCCGCGGCCGGTGCCGCCCGGCCGCCCGCGTACATCCCCGTGCTCGCCGCCTTCGACCACGAGGAGGTCGGCAGCGGATCGGAGTCCGGCGCCCAGGGCCCCTTCCTGGAACGGGTGCTGGGCCGGGCCGTGACCGCCAGGGGCGGCGGGGCCGAGGACTTCAACCGTGCCCTCGCCGGCGCCCTGTGCGTCTCCTCCGACATGTCCCACGCCGTCCACCCCAACTACGCGGAGCGCCACGACCCGGACCACCGTCCGCTGCCCAACGGCGGCCCCGTGATCAAGGTCAACGTCAATCAGCGGTACGCCACCGACGGCACCGGTGTCGCGGCCTTCGCCGCCGCGTGCGAACGGGCCGAGGTGCCGTGGCAGCCGTTCGTCTCCCACAACGCCATGCCGTGCGGGACGTCGATCGGCCCGATCACCGCGGCCCGCCTCGGCGTGGCGACGGTCGACGTGGGCGTGGCCGGGCTGTCGATGCACTCGGCGCGCGAGCTGTGCGGGGCACGGGATCCGGGGCTGCTGGCGCGGGTGCTGACGGAGTTCGTCACGTCGGAGTAGGCCGGGCTCCCGGCGTCCAGGGGTCGCGCGCGGGTTCCGGCGTCGCGCTGGTCCCGGCGTCCAGGGTCGCGCGAGGCTCCTCCCGTGTCCAGGGCTCGCGCGAGGGGCACCGGAACATGCGTGAAGGCCCCCCACGGAGTGGAGGGCCTTCACCAAGGTGCGCCGCCAGGGACTCGAACCCCGGACCCGCTGATTAAGAGTCAGCTGCTCTAACCAACTGAGCTAGCGGCGCATGACTCTCGCCTCCCGCTTCCGCGGGCGGCGACAAAAGAAATACTACCTGGTCCGCGGGGGTGCTTCCGACCACCCGCACGGCCACCCGCCCGACCGTGCGGCCGCCCCCCGGCCCCGGCCGACGGGCGGATCGGCCCGCCGGCCCTGTGTGGGCCCGGTATGCGCCCTGTGCGGGTCCGGTGCGGCGGCTGTCAGATCGCGAGGGAGAGCAGTACCGGGGTCGCTCCGCGGTTCAGCGTGTCCGCGGCGCGGCGGAGCCGGTGGGCGTGCTCGACGGGGAGGGAGAGGGCGAGACAGCCGACGGAGGAGCCGGCCGTGATCGGTACGGCCGCGCAGACCGTGCCGATCGCGTACTCCTGGAGGTCGAGCACGGGCACGGTGGCCGGCTGGGAGTCGAGGCGGGACAGCAGAAGCCGCTCGCTGGTGATGGTCCGCGAGGTGAGGCGGGCCATCTTGTGGCGGGCGAGGTGGTCGCGGCGGCCGTTGTGGTCGAGCTGGCCGAGCAGGCTCTTGCCGACGGCGCTGGCGTGCGCGGAGGAGCGGAAGTCGACCCATTCGTTGACCGCGGGGGTCGACGGGCTCTCCGCGTACTGGGTGACGTGCACCTCGCCGTCGATGTAGCGGCTGATGTAGATCGCGGCGCCGACCGAGTCGCGGAGCCGGTCGATCGTCTGCTGGAGTTTGTCGCGCAGGGCCTGGTCGCGGCCCTGCGTGGCACCGAGGCGGCTGAGGGCGGCGCCGGTGACGTACGCGCCGTCCGTGACCTGTTCGACGTAACCCTCCCGGCGCAGCATGCGCAGCAGTGCGGTCAGCCGGTCGGCGCCGAAGCCGGCCTGGCGGGTGAGTTCGGCCTCGGTGACGCCGGTGGTGTGTTGCGACACCGCCTCCAGGACGCGCAGCGCGTCCTGGGCCGAGTGGTACGGCGCGGTCGGCTCGTTCATCAGCGCCACGGTTTCCCCCTGCGCTTCATGGCCCGGCTCAAAAATGACGTCGGTCCGGACAGCTGGGCTCACTCCACGATAACCGTCAAGCAGCCATCTGTGGGCGTCTGTTGACGAGATTGGTGGTGCGCTCCATGCCTCTCAGCAGGAACGCACCACTCTGGCATATGCCAAAGGCATGGCACCTGGGGCATGCCCCAATGACCGGACCTCGCGCCTTCCCGTACGTGCCCCCCTCCGCCCCTCGTTCGCTCCCGGACTTCAGAGGACCGCGCCGAGGAATTCCCTGGTCCGTTCGTGCTCCGGGTCGCTGAAGATCTTCTCCGGGGGGCCGGATTCGATGACATGGCCGGAATCGAACATCAGGACCTGGTCCGAGATGTCCCGGGCGAAATTCATCTCGTGGGTCACGCAGAGCATGGTGATGTCCGTGGTGTGAGCGATGTCACGCAGGACGTCGAGGACCCCCGCGACCAGTTCGGGGTCGAGCGCGGACGTCACCTCGTCCAGCAGCAGTATCTGCGGCCGCATCGCCAGCGCGCGGGCGATGGCCACGCGCTGCTGCTGGCCGCCGGACAGCCGGCCCGGCCGCTCGTCGCACTTGTCCGCGAGGCCGACCAGGTCGAGCAGTTCGCGGGCCCGTTCCTCGGCCTCGTCCCGGGAGAGGCCGAGGACGGTGACGGGCGCCTCGGTGACATTCCTCAGCACGCTCATGTTCGGGAACAGGTTGAACTGCTGGAAGACCATCCCGATCTTCTTGCGGACCTCGCGGACCCGCTTCTCGTCGGCGGGGAAGAGCCGGTCCCCGGCGACCGTGATCGTGCCCTCGTCGGGCCGGGTCAGCGTCATCAGCAGACGCAGGATCGTCGTCTTGCCGGAACCGGACGGGCCGATCAGCGTGACGTGCTTGCCGGAGTCGACGCGGAAGTCGAGCCCGTCGAGGACGGTGTTGTCCCCGAAGCGCTTGGTGACCTTGTCGAAGCGGATCAGTTCGCTGCCGTCCACCGGCGGATTGGCAAGGTCCTTCAGGGGGTTGGTCTCGGCGTTCGTGCCGGTGTTCGTGGCGGTGTTCGTGTCAGCGGACAAGGCGTCGCTCCAGGGCTCGCAGCAGCAGGGAAGCCGGGTAGGAAATGAGGATGAAGGCCACACCGATGACCGTGAGCGGCTCCGTGAACTGGAAGTGCTGCTGCGAGTACAGCCGCGCCTCGCCGAGCATCTCCAGCACGGTGATCGTCATCAGCATCGGGGTGTCCTTGAGCATCGCGATGACGTAGTTGCCGAGCGCCGGCACCACGCGGCGGACCGCCTGCGGCAGGATCACCGCCGTCCAGGTGCGCCGCACGGGCAGGCCGAGCGCCGTGGCCGCCTCCCACTGGCCGGCGGGCACGCCCTCGATACCGGCCCGGTAGACCTGCATCGTGTACGTCGAGTAGTGCAGCCCGATCGCGATCACACCGGTGGTCAGCGCGGAGAACGTGATGTTCCACTCGGGCAGCACGTAGAAGAGGAAGAACAGCTGCACCAGCAGCGGGGTGTTGCGTACGAACTCGGTGGCCACCCCGACCGGCCAGCGCACCCAGCGCGTCGGTGCCCGCATGAGCAGCGCCCACACCAGTCCCAGGGTGAACGAGATCACCGACCCGAGGGCCAGCGCCTTCAGGGTGACCAGCAGGCCGTCCCAGAAGTGCGGCATGAAGTCGCCGACGGCGTTCCAGTCCCACGTCATGAGGCACCTCCACTCGCGGCGGCTTCGGCTCCGGCACCGGCGCCCACGCCCGTCGTCCCGGCCCGCTTCGGCTCACGCGCCGCCGTGCCGCGCTGCGGTTCCCTGCCGATCCCGGCCTTGAGCCGCCTCTCCAGGCCGCGCATCAGCCGGGTGAGCAGGAAGGCGATGACGAAGTAGATGAGCAGGACGTACGTGTAGACCTCCGCGCTCTGCTGGAGCGCGAGCCGCACCAGGTTGGCGCTGAACGTCAGATCACCCATGCCCATCACCGAGACCAGCGCCGTGCCCTTGAGCAGCTCGACCAGCAGGTTGCAGAAGGGCGGGATCATCTCCGGCACCGCCTGCGGCAGCAGGATCAGCCGCATCCGCTGCCAGGGTGTGAAGCTGAGCGCGATCCCGCCCTCGCGCTGCGCCGGGTCGACCGCGTTCAGCGCGCCGCGCACGATCTCGGAGCCGTACGCCCCGTACGTCAGCCCCAGCGCCAGCGTGCCCGCCCACAGCGGGACGAGCTGCCAGCCGAAGGCGAGCGGCAGCACGAAGTACACCCAGAAGATCATGATCAGCGCGGAGGTGCCGCGGAACACCTCGGTGTAGAAGCCGGCGAGGAAGCGGACGATCCACCGCCGCGAGGTGCGCGCGATTCCGGCAAGGAAGGACATGGCACCGGCCAACAGAGCGCTGAAGAACAGCAGTTGGACGGTGACCCAGATCCCTTCGAGTACGAGTTTCCACAGTCCCGATGTCATCCGCGGCACAGCTCCTTCGCGGTCATGTCGGTCATCTCGGCCCTGGTGAAGCCGAACGGCCGCAGGATGCGGAAGAGTTCGCCGCTCTCCTTCATCTTCCGCAGCTCGACGTTGAAGGCGTCCCGCAGCCTCGTCTCCGGCGAACGGAACGCGAAGCCGCCGCCGTCGACGTGCGGCTTGCCCTTGACCAGGGGCGTGAAGGGCTTCGTGCTCTCCGCCTTGCTGGACTTCCTCGCCACCTCACGGGTGGTCAGCGCGGTCCCCGCGAAGACATCGGCACGCCCCGCCTCGACCGCGTTCAGCCCGGCCACCTGGTCGGGCACGATCAGGATGTCGCTCTCCCTGTACCCGGCCTCGATCGCGTACTGGATCTCCGCGTAGCCGGTCCCCGTCGCGAACCTGGCCTGCTTCGCCACGACGTCCTTGTAGTCGTGCAGCCCCTTCGGATTGCCCTTGCGCACGATGAACGCGTCGAGCATCTGGTAGTCGGGGTCGGCGAAGATGACCTGTTGGCAGCGCTCCGCGTTGATGTACATCCCGGCGGACACGACGTCGAACTGCTGGGAGTTGAGCCCGGGTATGAGCGAGCCGAACTCGGTCGGCACCGGCTGGACGCGCTCGACGCCCAGCCGTTTGAAGACTGCTTTCGCCAGTTCCGGTGCCTCGCCGGTCAGTCGGCCGTCCCGGTCGATGTAGCCGAAGGGGATCTCGCCCGCGATGCCGAGGCGTACGACGCCCTGCGCCTTGAGCCGGTCGAGGAGATCACCGCCGTCCGTCCCGGCCGCCGTGGCCACGCGGCTGCAGCCGGCGGCGCCGATCGCACCGAGCGCCGCGACCCCCGCGAGCAGCGACCGGCGGGTCGTCCCGGACGGGTGTCTGTCATTTCCACGTGCGTTCCCACGTGCTGTTCCAAGTGGTGGAGCCATGGCCGCGCGGCTACCCGGGACCATGCGATGTATTCGGACCGGTTCCGGCCCCGCACGGTCCGGTGCGCACGTGACCGCCGGGGGTGATGGCCGTCGTGGAACTCTCTGCCTGCTCCTGCTCCTGCTCCTGCTCCTGCTCCTGCTCTTGTTCTTGTTCCTGCTCCTCAGCGGCTGCGTGGGCCGGGTCCCGGGCGTCGTCCGGGCCGGCTGGTCGACGGCCTCGACGTGATGGCCGAGGTCCGCGACGACCGGTCCCTCAGGACAGTTCAGTGTCCGGGCACGTACCCGCGCTTCTTGTCGACCACGTTCGACAACGGCTTGCCCGCCGCCCAGCGCTCGTACAACTCCACGAACTGCTCGCCCAGTTCGTCCCGCCAGCCGACCGTGTCCCCGCTCATGTGCGGCGACACGATCAGCCCCGGGACCTCCCACAACGGGCTGTCACGGCCCAGCGGTTCGTGCTGGAAGACATCGAGGGCCGCACCCGCGATCCACCGCTTCGACAGCGCCTCGGCGAGCGCCTCCTCGACGACGAGCTGCCCGCGCCCGACGTTGATGAAGCGGGCCGAGGGCTGCATCATCCCGAAGCGCCGCGCGTCGAACATGCCGTGCGTCTCCGCGGTGAGCGGCGCCGCGGACACCACCCAGTCGGCGCGCGCCATCAGCCGGTCCAGCTCCGACGGACCGTGGATCCCGGTGCGCGGGACGCGCCCCACCAGCGCCGTGGTGACGTCGAGCGCCTTGAGAGTGCGGACGATCGCCCGCCCGATCGGCCCGGATCCCACCACGCAGGCGCGGGTCCCGGCCACCCGCTGCGACTCGCGGTGCCGCCATTCGTGGCGCCGCTGAAGGTCCCAGGTCCGCGGGAGGTCCTTCGCCATGGCGAGGACCAGGGCGGCGACGTACTCGGCGATCGGCCGGTCGAAGATGCCACGCGCGTTGGTCACCACCGTGTCGGAGGCGGCGAGCTCGGGACACATCAGATGGTCCACGCCCGCGCTGGCGGTGTGCACCCAGCGCGGCCGCGGCCCCTCGCCCGGCCAGGCACGGCGCACGGCGTCCGAGGTGAAGTCCCACACGAGCAGCGCGTCCGCGTGCGGCAGCCGCTCCGCGAGCGTCGACTCGTCGGCGTGCTCGATCCGCACGCGACCGGTGAGCCGGCCGAGCCGGGGGAGCGGGTCGGCGTCCAGGACGAGGAGGGTGGCCGGGGCCGACGGGCGGGGCGTGCCGGGGGACATACGGGCGTTCACCGGGCGAAACCGTTTCGCAATGCGAGTCCGCTTCTCTGGGGAGATCCTGGGGCGAAATGACCGGGGAGACGTGCGGGCGAACGGGTGCCGAGCCGTCTGAGATGCGCGGATCGACCCCGCTCGCACCCGAACCTACCTTCGTCAACACGGGCTCGCATACGGTCCGTTGCCCGCCTGTTTCCCTCTCCGAGGTTCCGTGGGTGGAGTCTCCGTCACCGCGGGCTGACCCCTTCGGGTGAATGCGGGTAGGTCCGTGGAGCCGACGCAGGACTGCCGGGCGGCACACCGTCCCATGCGGCGTGATCCCGCGGTTCACACGGAACTGCGGGGCAGGGCGCCCATACGGGTACGGGTAAATGTGGGCGTGCCCGCGTCACCTGGGTACCCGGGCGGTAGGTCCCTTTCAGCGGCTGATTGACCAGGCCGTCCGCCGGGGACCCGTACTGCCAGAAGAACAGGAAGGTTGGGCATGACCGCACTCGGATTCCTCTACCCCGGCCACTCGGCCGAGGACGACTACCCGCGCATGGAGCAGTTGCTCGGCAGCGACATCCGCCTGACCGTCGTCCATACGGACATGGGGGAGGACGCCCACGGCGTGGACGCGCTCCTCGAAATGGGCTCGGCGCAGCGTCTCGCGGCGGGCGTCGAGGAGCTGCGCCTGTCCGGCGCGGAGGCCGTGGTCTGGGCGGGCAGCAGCGGCAGCTTCGGGCACGGACCGCAGGGCGCCCATGAGCAGGTCCGGGGCCTCGCCAGGGCGGCCGGCCTGCCCGCGTCCTCGACGTCCTTCGCCTTCGCGCACGCGGCGCGGGAGATCGGGGCCCAGCGGGTCGCGATCGGGGCGGCCTACCCCGAAGACGTGGCCGCGCTCTTCGCCGCGTTCCTGAAGGAGGCGGGCACGGAGGTGGTGGCGGTGCGCGGCTCCGGTGTCGTCACCACCGCCGAGGTCGCCGGCTGGGACTTCGAACAGGTTCTCGCGCTCGCCCGCGAGGCGGACCACCCGGACGCCGACGCGATCCTCCTCCCCGACACGGCCCTGCACACCGCCTCCCACCTCCTGGCCCTGGAGAAGGCCCTGGCCAAACCGGTCCTCACCGCGAGCCAGGTCACGGTCTGGGAAGCCCTGCGCCTGGCCGGCCGCCGGGTGAACGCTCCCGAACTCGGCACCCTGTTCACGAGGGAGCCGATCGTCCAGGCGTGAGAAGTCAGCCCCTCCGGCCGGAAAATCCAGCCCTCCGGCGTTTGCGGAGCGGGGTCCGGGGGCGGAGCCCCGGTGACGATGGGGTCTCCCTGGTCGAGTGAAGTCGAGACCTTGGGGGAGGGGCAGGGGCGGAGGGGGCGAATCACCTCGTCCCCAGCCCCCGCCCGCCGGGGGAAAGCCGCCCGCCAGGGGAGCCCCTGCCCTTCACCGGGGAAGCCTCCCGGGGAATAACCGGAGCCACCCTCCTGTTCGTAACCCCAGGACATGGACGCGTACGCAACAGGAGGCACCCCGGTGGACGAGACGGCCGAGACGGGCGAGATCCGAGGCACGGCACAGGGCACCGCCCCCGTGCCCCTGTCCGTACTGGACCTGGTCACCGTGGGCGCGGGCCGCACCGCGACCGACGCCCTCCGCACCAGCGTCAAGATCGCCCGCCTGGCGGAATCCCGCGGCTTCCACCGCTACTGGGTGGCCGAACACCACTCGATGCCCGGCGTGGCCAGCTCCTCGCCCGCGGTGATCCTGGCCCACCTGGCCGCCCACACGGACCGCGTCCGGCTGGGCTCCGGCGGAGTGATGCTCCCCAATCACGCCCCCCTGGTCATCGCGGAGCAGTTCGGCACCCTTGAGGCGATGGCTCCGGGCCGCATCGACCTGGGCCTCGGCCGGGCCCCGGGCACGGACGGCGCGACGGCCGCCGCGCTGCGCCGCACCCAGCGCCTCAACGAGGGCGCCGACGACTTCCCCGAGCAGCTCGCGGAGCTCACCCGCTTCCTGGACGACGACTTCCCCGACGGCCACCCCTACGCCCGTATCCACGCCGTTCCCGGGCCCGTCCAGTCGACCTCGCCCGGCGGCGTCCAGTCCCCGCACCGGCCCCCGATCTGGCTGCTCGGCTCCTCCGGCTTCAGTGCCCGTCTCGCCGGAGCCCTCGGCCTCCCGTTCGCCTTCGCTCATCACTTCTCGGCGCAGAACACGATCCCGGCGCTCGACCTCTACCGCGAGTCCTTCCGGCCGAGCGCGGTCCTCGACGCCCCGTACGCCCTCATCGGTGTCTCCGCCCTCGCCGCCGACGAGGAGAAGGAGGCGCGCCGCCAGGTGCTGGCCGCGGCCCTGAGCATGGTCCGCCTGCGCACCGGGCGCCCCGGTCTCGTGCCGACCCCGGAGGAGGCGGAGGCCTACGAATTCAGCGCCATGGAGCGGGAGTTCGTCGGTTCCTGGAACGCCAACGTCATCCACGGCACCGCCGACGAGGTCCGCGCCGGCCTCGACGACCTCCAGAAGCGCACCGGCGCCGACGAGTTGATGATCACGGGCAACGCGCACAGCGGCGACGTACGGCTGCGCTCGTACGAACTGATCGCGGACGCCTACGGGTTGCCGAAGGAGCAGAGCCCTCGTGCCTGAGGCCCGGGACGCGAAGGTCTGAAGAACCCTCCGTGCCTGAGGCCCGGGACACGCAGGTCTGCAGAACCCTCCGCGCCTGAGCCTCGGGACGCGCAGGTCTGAGGAACAGAACGCGCAGGTCTGGAGGACCCGGACGCTCAGGTCGGAGAACCGAGGCGCTCAGGTCCGAGGGCAGGCCGCCGACATCAGAAGCGCGGAGATGCGCTCCGGCGCCACCGGCCGGGAGTACAGCCAGCCCTGGCCGGTGTCGCAGCCGATCCCGCGCAGCCGGGACGCCTGTGAGGCGGTCTCCACGCACTCGGCGGTGACGGTCAGGCCGAGCCGGTGGGCGAGTTGGATGAGCGCCTCGACGATGACCTCGTCGGCGGGGTTGGGGTGGGCGGACGAGCCGTCGGCGTTCTCGTACTGGAAGCCGCGGACGAAGGAGCCGTCCAGCTTCAGCACGGACACCGGGAGCCTGCTCAGGTAGGCGAGGTTCGAGTAGCCGGTGCCGAAGTCGTCGATGGCGATGCGGACCCCCATGTCGCTGAGGGCCTGCAGCGCCTGGAGCGGCCGGCCCGCCGAGCCCATCACCGCCGACTCCGTCAGCTCCAACTGGAGGAGATGCGGGGCCAGTCCCGTCTCCGCCAGGATCTCCGCCACGTCCGCCACCAGGTCCGAGTCCCAGACCTGACGCACGGCGACGTTGACGCTGACGAAGATCGGCGGGGCGTCCGGCCGGTCCAGCTGCCAACGGCGGGCCTGGCGGCAGGCGGTGGCCAGCACCCATCGGCCGAGCTGGACGATGGAGCCGTTCTCCTCGGCCAGTCCGATGAACCGGTTCGGCGTGAGCGTCCCGAACCGCGGGTGGTTCCAGCGGACGAGCGCCTCGACCCCGTGCACACCGCCGTCCTCCATGCCCACCAACGGCTGGTACTCCAGGGCGAATTCACCCCGCTCGACGGCCGCGCGAAGGGTGGACGACA
The DNA here is from genome assembly GCF_055567635.1 of Streptomyces sp. NPDC026500. Classification (NCBI taxonomy): domain Bacteria; kingdom Bacillati; phylum Actinomycetota; class Actinomycetes; order Kitasatosporales; family Streptomycetaceae; genus Streptomyces; species Streptomyces sp. NPDC026500. The sequence goes on from NZ_JBVHQB010000007.1 coordinate 73,295, forward strand.
GGGCCTGGCGCGTCATGCGGTGCGCGTTGCGCTCCGGGTCGAAGAGCGTCCAACGGCCCTTGCCGTCCGCCTTCGCCCAGTACAGCGTGGTGTCCGCGGCCTGCATCAGACCGGTCGCGGTCGTGCCGGTGGCACGCCGCTCGACCACCCCGATGGACGCCGACAGCGACAGCCGCTGCCCCGACAGATCGAACGGCGCCTGGAGTGCCTTCAGTACGGACTCGGCGAGGTCCGCCAACTGGTCGGTGCCCGTGGAGTCCTCGACGAGCAGCGCGAACTCGTCCCCTCCCAGCCGCGCCACCAGGGGAGTGGCCGCCCTGGTGAGGCCGGCCTCCTCCGCGCAGCGCGTCAGGCGCTCCGCGACGGCCGCGAGCAGGCGGTCCCCGACCCGGTGGCCGAGAGTGTCGTTGACCGCCTTGAACCCGTCCAGGTCCAGATAGCAGAGCCCGATCCGGCCGGTGCCGCCCTCGTCGTACGCCTCCGCCTCCAGAGCCGCCGACAGGCGCTCGAAGAACAGCGTGCGGTTGGGCAGCCGGGTCACCGCGTCGTGCATCTGCAAGTGGCGCAGCCGTGCCTGGAGTTCACGCCTCGCGCCGATGTCGGTGACCGAGATCAGGACCGCCCGCTCCTGCGGGGGCAGCGGCGCGACCGTGACCTGCGCCCAGATCACATGGCCGTCCGGGTGCTTGAGCCGGCGGGTGCAGCGCAGCCGGGCCTGGCTGCCGCCCAGCACCTCGCGGTACGCGTGCCAGGTGCGGGCGTCGGAAGCCAGGTCCACCAGGTCGGCGGCGACCCGCCCGACGAACGTCCGCGCCCCGGCACCGAGCAGCACGCCCAGCGACTCGTTGGCGGTGACGACGAGACCCTCGCGGTCGACGACGGCCATCGCGAGAGGAGCGGTGGCGAAGGCCGCTCGGAAGGTACGGGGTGACGTTCCGTCGGGAATCGCCATGGGCGCGGGCGCCCCGGACGACGACCCCGGCGGTACGGGAGACACGGAGGGGACGGGTGGGCCGGGAGAGGTCCCGGCGGACGTACGAGAAGACGTGTCGACGTGACGTTCTGTGACGGTCGGCCGGACGAGGTCTCCCGCGGGCGCCGGCCCTTCGGACGTTCCGCTCACCGCTCGCTCCCGCAGTGCACTCGTTCTTCGTATGGGTCTCTCGGGGCGGTCGGCCGGTGATGGACCGCCGCACAAGCCGTGTCCGTGCAGGAAAGTGTGCCGATCATAGAGGCTGACCTCGAACGGTGCAGCCACTGTCCAGTGTCCAGGAACAACCACCCGTTCTGACAGATCGTTTCTGCCTGTATCTGGATGGGTTCTCTCCCCAGTCGACCGCATGTGACGTTCCGTGAAGGTCCGGGGGTGTCGGTCGGTATGCCCTCTCACTCTTCCGGTGCAGACAAACAGGGCGAAGTATTACAAATTGGATGAGGCTGGGTGCGGTGTCCCGAAATCCGCATCCGGAGGTCGACGTGCCGCGTCCGCTCCCCCTCAGGGTTCTCACTCGCGAGGCTCCGCGCGGCCTCGCCCGTGACGGGGCACCGCGTTGGCGCAGCACCGCGGCCGTGTTCACCTCGATGACCGCGCTCGCCGCGACCTCCTTGGTGCCGGCTCATGCGCTCGCCGAACCTCTCGCGTCCCCCTGTGCCCTGACGCGGACCGCGGCGCACCACTCGGAGGGTGTCGACACCTGGAACTCCTCCTATGCGCGCCCCACCCGTCCCCTCGACGCCGTGATGGTCTTCCTGTCCTTCCCGGACTCCACCCCACGCACCACGCCCGCCGAACTGACCGGCGACTACTTCCCCGCCACCAGCCGCTTCTTCGAGCGTGCCTCGTACGGCAAGTTCACGGTACGCCCGCATCCGCAGCGCACCTGGATCCAGATGCCGCATTCCTCCACGTCATACGCCATACAGCGCGACTGGAACGCCGCCGACCGCGCCGCCTATCTGCGCGACGCCCTCTCCGTGGCCGACCCGCAGGTCGACTTCTCGCGCTACGACGTCATCTACTTCATCGCGGATCCGGACGCGCCCGGCGTCGACTCGGACGCCACCAAGGTCGTCAACCTGGACACACCCCTGCGCGCGGACGGAAAGGACATCCGGCGCGTCGTCACGGTCTTCGAGAAGCATCCGCCGGACCGCCTCGTCCTCGCGCACGAGACCGGCCATGTCTTCGACCTGCCCGACCTCTACCACCGCCCCTCCGACGGCAAGGGCGACTGGGACACCTATGTGGGTGACTGGGACCTCATGGGCAGCCAGTTCGGTCTCGCCCCGGACCTCTTCGGCTGGCACAAATGGCGGCTGGGGTGGCTGGAACCGCACCAGGTGGCGTGCGTGCTGGGCTCCGGCATCACCCGTCTGACGCTGGAGCCGCTGGAAGCCGGACCCGTCAACTCCGCGGTCGGTTCGGCCGGCGCGAGCGCCGCGGGGGCGGCCGGCTCCGGGGTGCTGGCGACCCGTTCGGCCGCGCCGAGCGGAACGGGTGCGCCCCTGCAGGGGCCACGGGTGTCCTCGCGCGAGTCGGATGCCTCCTCTCCCGGGCCGCGGGCGGCCTCCTTCGGTCCGCGGGTGCCCTCCAGCGGGGCGCGGACGTCCTCGCGCAGTTCGGGCGGGCCGGGCGCGACCTCGGACGCGCTGGGCGTGGCGGCTCCCCCCGGCTCGCAGACCTTCGGCGTCGGCCGGGGCACCAAGTTGGCGGTGGTCCCGACGGGCCCCGACAGCGCGGTCGCCTTCGAGGCGCGCGGTTCGACGGGCAACGACGGCTCGACGTGCGAGCAGGGCGTCCTCGTCTACCGGGTCCGCAGCGAGACCGAGTCGGGCAGCGGTCCCGTCCAGGTGCTCGACGCCCACCCCCACACCGAGTCCTGCTGGGAGGACTCGGTGTACCCGCCGCTCGCGGACGCGCCGGTGAGCCTCGGCGAGAGCTTCAAGGTGCCGGGCGCGAAGGTCCGGGTCCAGGTGGAGGACCGGACGGCTTCGGGGGCCTGGACAGTGAAGATCACGACAGGCTGAGCCGCCTTCGTGACACCGGCCGCAGCGACACGCGTGGCAGGTGAAGGCAACGGAGGGCAGGCGTCGGAGGGCAGGCGAAAGATGGCGGGTGCCGGGTGACGCGCGGCCGGCGACGGGCGGCCGGCGACGGGCGGCCGGGCGACGGGCGGCCGGGGCTCCGTGGTGTCCGGAAACGACGAGAGCGGGATGCTCGCGTTTCCGCGAATCATCCCGCTCTCGTTGGCGTGCGCCGCCAGGGACTCGAACCCCGGACCCGCTGATTAAGAGTCAGCTGCTCTAACCAACTGAGCTAGCGGCGCCTGCTGACGTCGTAGACCTTAGCATCCTGATCGGCGCGAGGAAAAATCGATATCCGTACTGCCGCGGACGCCGCCACCCGGGCCGCCCGTACGGCCGCCCACAGCAGGATTTCGGGGCCGGGAAGCCAGGGCTGCCGCGTGTCGGGAGCGACCAGCCAGCGGGAATCGGGCCGGACGGCCTCCGGTCCGCCGTCGCCGACGCTCAGCGCGGGCACGGTGACCGCGTCCCCCGTACCGTGGCAGAGGAGCGGCGGCACCTCCCGGCACCGCCCCACATGCCCACCGTGTCCCACGGCCTCACGCCCTGCTTGCCCGCCGTGCTCCGTGGCGGCCGCACGCCCCGCGGCGGCGCCCGAGCCCCACTCCTCCCACTCCATCAGCGAGGGGAGCCGCTGGGCGGTGCCGGGCGCGGCGAACAGCAGCATCCGCCCGCGGTGCGCCGCCACCGGGCCCGAGCCCGGTCCGTCGTCCCAGAGCCGGTCGAGCATCCGCCGTCCGAACAGCGCCGGCGCGCTGACGACGTCGAAGGCGCTGCCGCAGGGCAGGACGACCGGCGCGTTCGGCCGTTCGCGCCAGAGGGCGAGCATGCTCCGGGGATACGTTCCCGCCGAGGCGAGCCAGGCGGCTCCCTCGGACGTGACACCCGAGACGTCCAGCCGCTCGGGAGACGGCACTCCGGGGCTGTGGGGGGTGCTGCTCGGCGGGTTCCGTGTGCTGCTCATGCCGGATACATCTACCGGTGGTGAGTGCTCGGTCCCGGAGGGTTGCCGGAAATCGGGACAGGAGCGGGTGAGGTGCAGTATCTTGCCCGGCTGGCATATGCCAATGGGGCCCAGGTCCGTGGCGGAACTCTCCCTCTGCCACGTTCTCTCGGGGTCCTTGTATCGGTTCGCTCGCCGGTTCGTTTGCCGGTCGCAGAACCGGCCCCTGGGCCCGGTCCGTCTGCCGGCCGCAGAACCGACCCCCGGTCCCGGTCCGTCTCCCGGTCGCAGAACCGACCCCCGCTCCTGGTCCGGCCCCGGCCCTCGTCAGGCCCCCGGTCCCGGTCCGGCCCACGGTCCCCGTCCCGGGCGTGCGGGGCAGAGCGCGGCAGGGGTCCGGGCGGGCAGCATGGGTCCGGGCGGGTCAGAGCGGGTCGGTCACCCCGTGACCGTGTCCGTTGCCCTCCGTGCCCCGCAGCAGGCCCTCGCCGAACTCGACCATCTTCTTCGCGTAGTCCTCGGTCCACTCGGCCCGCTCGGCGATCGAGGCGGCGGTCAGCCGGTCGAAGCGGCGCGGATCGGCGAGCTGCGCGGCGGCGATGGCCTGGAACTCGACGGCCCGGTCGGCGGCGGCGCGAAACGCCTGCGCCAGCTCCGTGGACCGGTCCAGCAGTGCGCGGGGATCGTCGATCGACTCCAGGTCGAAGAAGTGCTCCGGATCCCCGGCGGCTTCCGCGGGCTCGAAGAGCAGGGGCGCGGGGCGTAGCCGCGGTTCGTTCCGACGCGGCGTGGGCTCCGCCATGTCTTCTCCTCCTCGTACGGTTCAGGGGCCCCTCTCGGTAAAGGGCCACCGTCCATTGTCTCGCGCCCGCGCAAGTGGGCCCGAAGGGGCGAGCGCGCCCCGCAGGGCAGGCACGTTACCGGGCCGGGTGCGCCCGGAACGGGGCTCAGGGCCGCCACGCCACCCGATGCTCCGCCAGATGGGACAACACCGAATGATTGGCCTCCCAACCATCCGGAAACTTCACGGTCACTCCCAGCTGTACGGGCTCGGTCGACGGGTGGTCGTCCAGCAGTTCCGTGATTCCTTCCCGGCAGATCACGATGCACGCGTGCCGGTGCCGTGAGGCGAGCACGCACAACCGTCCGGTCTCCAGGTGGAACGCCGTGGCGTCGGGCCGCCCCGACAGCGGATGCAGGACGACCGTGACGTCGAACTCCCGTCCCTGGAGCCGGTTCGCCGTGTCGACGGTGACATCCGTGACCCCGAGGCCGGCCAGCGCCGCCCGCACGGCCGCGGCCTGGTCCCGGTGCGCCGTGCCGACGGCGATCCGGTCGGCCGTCAGCGGCACCGGATCCTCCGCCCGCTCCGACGTGGCCGCGCCGCCCCGGTCGAGCAGCCGCCGTACGACCTCGGCCACCGCGCGCACCGCCTCCGGGTCCGTCCGCGGCGTGTGCCGGGCGGGCAGCTCCAGCAGACCCCAACCGGACTCGGCCGCCTCGTCGATGACCCGGTCGGTTCCCGAACCGTCCGACGGGACACCGAAGTTCAGCCGCCGGTCGCCGTGACCGGTGCCGCTGCGGAACGGCGTGTACGGATAGAAGGCGTGCGAGACCAGTGGCGCGGCCGACGCGGGCAGCCGCCAGGAAACCGGCAGCCGGTGCTGCGGCAGGTGCGGATTGTGCGCGAGCAGGGTGGTCACCGCGGACGCGGACGGGTCGTAGGACAGTCCCGCCCACTGCTCAGAACCGACGATCGCGAACGGGTCCAACTGCCCGGGGTCGCCCACGAACAGCGCCCGCTCGAAGAGCCCGGCCACGGCGAGCAGCGCGTCCGAGCGCATCTGGTACGCCTCGTCGACGATCGCGTGCCGCCAGGGCTCGACGCCCTTGACGTGGGCCCACTTCGCGGCGGTGGAGATGACGACGTCCAGGCCCGCGAGGTCGGCCGCCTTCGTCGACTTGCGCACGTGATCGAGACCGTCGAGCGCCTTGTCGTACGGGTCGGAGTCGCTGCTGTGCAGCCGTCCCACGGGCAGCTCCGGGGCCTTCTCGGCGAGCCGCAGCACCAGGTCGTCGACCTGGGCGTTGGTCTGCGCGATGACCATCAACGGGCGTCCCGCGGAAGCCAGTTCGAGCGCGGCCCGGACGACGAGGGTCGACTTGCCGGCGCCCGGCGGGGAGTCCACCACGACACCGCGGTCGGTGCCGTGCAGGGTGTCGCGCAGGATCGCGTCGGTGGCGTGGGCGGCCTCGGCGCCCGGGTCGAAGACGGCGGTCACAGGGTTCCTCCGAGGTAAACTGCATGCCGTGCGGTGCGAGAACCAAGCGCGCACACCGTGCTGATCGAGAGCCAAGGCAGCACATGCACCTCCAAGCTTTGCTGTATCAAACCGGGCTGGTTTCAACCCGGCTGGTGTTGATCGCAGAAGACCTGTTGGGTCGCTGACCCGCAGGCAGCGTGAGCCAGGAATCCCCCTGCTTCAGCTGGGGGAGGATTCAAAGGACGTCCTCCTCGGTCACCGGGTCCGGCAGCGGCAGGGCGTCGGGCTCACCCGGCGGCCCTCCGTGCGTCCACGGTGTCTCCTCCGGGTCGGGCAGCTTGGCGCCGCCGCGTTGCTCGTGCTCGAAGAGGGTGAAGCAGACGAGGTCCCCCTTCTCCGGCAGGGACCCGGCCTCGGGTTCCTTGCCGCGCCCCATCTTGTCGACGATCCGCAGCACCACGGCGGCGCCCTCGTCGTCGTACTCCACGAACTCCGCGGCCTGCGGCTTCCCGCCGAGCGAGCGGTACACCTTGGCCCGTTCCGCCAGGTGCGGACGGTCGTCCGTGCGGACGGTCACCAGGGGGCGGGGGCTCGGCCGCTTGCCCTTGCTGTACGCCATCACGACATCGGTGACCTCGCCGGCGAACGCCTCTCCGGCGAGCCGCCGGCCGGCCATGACCAGCGGGTCGTCGAGGGCCTCCTGTGCTTCCAGGCGGGCCTGTTCACGCTCGCGGGTGGCCAGCTTGTTCGCGGCGGTGACCGCGTCGTCGCGGCGCGGCTGCGGTGGCTCGCCCGCCGCGACCCGGTCGCGGTGTCCGGTGAACGACCAGCGGTCGCGGGTCCACCGGTCGGCGGCGTGCGCCCCTTCCGGCAGCGTGCGCAGCAGGTCGAGTCCCCGCCAGACCGCGTCCCAGGTGGGCCGGGTGACGCGCTCGACGAGTTCGCGGATCTCCCGCTCCGCGGCGGTGAGTTCACCGAGCCGGTCGTCCGCCTCGATGCCGTCCTCGGCGGCGGCCAGCGCGGTGCGCGCGCGGTCGTAGCGCTCGATGGCGGGGGCCAGCAGCTGGTTGTCGAAGGCGGGGTCGGTGGCCGGTCCGGCGGGCGGGCAGACGAGCTGGCCCCGCGCGTCCCGCTGGAGCTCGGCCCGCACCGCGGCCTCGGCGCCCGGCTCGCCCTCCGGCGGATCGAGCCAGGCGAGGAGCGCGCCGAGATGCTGGTCCTCCAGGCTGCTCTGGCCGGTGGCCCAGTGCCGGGCCAGCACGTCGGTGAGGGCGAGGAGCAGGGCGGAGCCGGGCACTCGGGCGCGCTCCCCGAAGTGGGTCAGCCAGCGCCCGAACAACGGCACCCGGGGCGGTGCCGGATGCGGTGTCTCGGGATCCTGCTCGGCGGTGCGGCGAAAACGGGTGGAGCGCCCGAGGAGGCGGACGAACTCGATGCCCGCGCGGCCCGGCACGATCAGCTGCGGTGCGTCCGCGCACAGCTCCACCTCGACCTTGACGCGCTTGCCGGTCTCCGGATCGGTCTCGCTGCGCTCGGCCGCCTCGACCACGTCCGCGTACGAGTCGATGTAGGGCAGGACGACGTCCGCCAGCTCGGCGAGGAAGGCGAAGCGCAGGTCGCGGTCGCGGGGCTGCGGCACGACCAGCAGCCGGGGCGCGTCCCGGTCCGTGCCGACGAGCGCGCCGAGGGGTGCTCCCGCCTCGCCCGCGGTGGTGAGCGGCACGAACACCAGGGGTCGTTCGACGAGATGGCGGTGGAGCTTGGTGGCGGCGGGCTGAGCCCGGCCGCTCTCCACGGCCTCCAGCCGCGCGAGGGTGGCGATCAGCGACATGAGCCGACCCCCCGCCCGTCCGAGACACCGGCCACCGGCACCGGGGCTTTCGACGCGGAGGTTCCTGGCACCGGCGCTCCGGGTGCGTGGGTTTCCGGTACCGGGGTTCCGGGTGCGGGAACGCCGGACGTGGGAACTCCGGGGCCGGGGTTTCCTGGGAGAGGCGCTCCGGGTGCGTGGGTTTCCGGTACCGGGGTTCCGGGTGCGGGAACTGCGGGCGCGAGGTCTTCCGGTACGCGGGCTCGCGACGCCGCTACGACCGGCACCCGGGCCTCCCTGGCTCGGGCGTGGGTCTCCGACGCCGTGCCGCGCAGGGCCTCCGCTCGGAGCAGTGCCGCTCTCCGGAGGGCCGCGACGGCGGGGTCCTCGGGGTCGCCCGCCCTCCCGTGTGCCGCCGCCAGCACGTCCGGGACGCTCGTCAGACCGCCCAGCTCCGCGCGCAGCGAGCGGCCGAGCGACGTCACCGCGCCCTCGGCGCGTGCGCGGGCCCGGCAGTGGAAGGCCAGTTCGCAGGCGGACAGGCACTCGGGGGCGTAGGTCGCGGGGACCGCCTCGACGGCCGTGATCAGCTCCTCCGCCGGAAGGGCGGGGGAGAAGCAGCTGCCCTCGGGGAGGGCGGCCGCGATGTCCTCGACGCGGGTGAGCCGGGCGAGCTGGCGGCGGGTGACCGCGCGCTGCTTGCGGACGTCGACGGCCGAGGCGGCCGGGAGGTTGGAGAAGTCCTTCGGGCAGACCAGCAGGACGCGGTGGCGGACCTCGGGGGCGGGATCGAGGCGGGCGGCGACCTCCTCCAGGGCCAGCACGTACACCGCGGACTGCCGGGCGGCGGCGCCCACCTTGGCCGGGTCGGCCGAACCGTCCAGCATCGGGAACGACTTGATCTCGACGACCGTCCAGCCGCCGTCGGGGTGCACGACCACGGCGTCCGGCTCCAGGAAGGCGGCGGAGCCCGCGACGTCGAGGGCGAGCATGGGGTGGTCGAGCAGGGTCCAGACGCCGGCCTCGGTGGCCTCGCGCAGCGCCAGCGCCGTACGCGCGGCCCGCCCCTCGGGGCCGATCGCGCTCAGGTCGGGCACGGCACCGGCGCCGGGCGGCTCGGCGCCGGGGTCCAGCTTCTCGTGCACCAGCCGCAGCAGCTCGGCGCCGCCGTCGGCCTTGACCCGCGCTTCGAACGCGTTGCCCCGCATGAAGGCGAACTGCGACATACCGAACGCGGACGGCGCGCCGAGCGCACTCGCCAGCTTCGCCTTGTCCACGCCCGCCCCGTCCAGCAGGGCGCGGCGGTCGCACCCGGGGTTGGCCGCGAGCGCCGCGAGGGCGCGCGCGTCGAGCGCCTTCGGTGCGACGTCCGGACCGCGCAGCTCAGCGAGCTGCTGTCGCAGCGCTGTCCCCCGCGTCCGTGGGAGAGGCACCCTGCTCGGCTCCCGGCCCGGTTCGGGACTCGCGCTGTCGGGGAATTCGTTCACCCGTGGAAGTCTGGCACCCCGCACTGACAATCGTGGAACCCTCGCCCCGCGAGGCACCCGCGACCCACGGGACGCGGCCCTCCAGCAGCGTCCGCAGACGGTTCGCCGCCCGCATCACGAACGGGGTCAGGAGCAGGCCGGCCCCCATCACCGCGACGCCGGCGACGGCGTCCAGGAAGTAGTGGTTGGCCGTGCCCATCACGACGATCGTGGTGAACAGCGGGTAGACGACAGCGGCGACCTTGGCCGCGGGCGTACGGCCGTGGCGCCACAGCATCACTCCGCACCACAGCGCCCAGCCCACGTGCAGGCTCGGCATCGCCGCGTACTGGTTCGTCATCCCGCCCATACCGCGCGGCGCACTCGCCTCGCCGCCCCACCAGCCGTAGGAGCTGTACTGGGCCATCGTGTCGACGAAGCCGTGGCCGGGCGACAGCAGCCGGGGCGGACAGGTCGGCAGCAGGGTGAAGCCGATCAGGCCGATGAACGTGGAGGTCATCAGCCAGGTCCGAGCGGCGCGGTAGCGCACGGTCCGGGAGCGGAAGAGCCAGATCAGGATCGCGGGCGTCACCAGGTAGTGCAGCGACGCGTACCAGAAGTCGGCGGGCACGCCCAGCCAGGCCTCACGCGTGAACAGCCGGTTCAGCGGATGTTCGGCGTTGAGGTGAAGCAACTTCTCGATCCGCAGGATCGACAGGCCGTGGCCGACGGCGCCGTCGGTGTCGCCCCGGGCGAGCAGCCGGCCGGCCGTGTACGACGCGTACACGAGCAGGATCAGCGGGACCTCGGTCCACCACCGGAGCCGTGCCCGATCCGCCGCGGACGTGCGCGGCTCGGTCCACCGGCGCGACCGGGTGCGCGGTGCCGCTTCGGTACGCGGTGCATCGGTCTGCGGCATCCGATCGCCCTCCCCCATCTGCTCGTGCCCATCTGCTTGTGGTGACCCGACAGTCCGCTGTCCGCTGACGACGGTCCGTGGCCACGCCGGGATTTTACGGTGTACGCGAATGCCCCGAAGGGGCGCCCCGGATCTCAAAGACGCGGAGATCGCCCCCCGGGTTGCCCGGACCAGTGGTGAGCGATGATGGAATCACCCACTCCTCAAGTCGTCATCGAGTGAGCCATCTCTCACTCGTGCCGCCCGTTCCGGAAAGGCTCTTCTCAATGGCACCGCGCATCCTGCTGGCCCGGCACGGACAGACCGAATGGTCGCTGTCCGGAAAGCACACCGGCAGGACCGACATCCCGCTCCTGGAAGAGGGCCGGCGCGGTGCCAAACTGCTGGGCGAGCGGCTCCACCGGGCGCCCTTCGACGGGCTCCCCGGTGTCGAGGTGCGCACCAGCCCGCTCACGCGCGCGCACGAGACGTGCGACCTCGCCGGTTTCGGGGAGCGCGCGAGTACCTGGGACGTGCTCATGGAATGGGACTACGGCGCCTACGAGGGCATGACCCCGGCGGAGATCCAGGGCATCCGGCCCGGCTGGTTCATCTGGCGCGACGGCGTCCCTGAGGGGGAGACCCTGGAGCAGGTCACCGCGCGCGCGGACGAGGTCGTCTCACGGGCCCGCTCCGAGGACCGTGATCTGCTGATCTTCGCCCACGGCCACATCCTGCGTTCCATAGGCGCCCGCTGGCTGGGCCTTCCGCTGGACTTCGCGGCCCGTATCCGCCTCAACCCGACCTCTCTTTCGGTGCTCGGCTGGGCCTACGGGGAGCCCGCCGTCGAGGTGTGGAACGACTGCGGACACCTGAGCGCCTGACCGGTACCCGCGACGGCCCTCACGCCGTGCGCGGCAGGTTCGCGTGGCGGTCGAGGAACGTGGAGACGCCCGAGGCCCTGCGGTGCGGGAGCAGCACGCGGGCCGTTCCCGCCAGCATGGTCTGGATGCGGGAGGACTGGACTTCGTTCAGCAGGTCCAGGACGCGCAGACCGGCGAGGGCGGCCTCGTCGGGGCGGCCGCCGCGGGCCAGGTCGTCGGCGAGTTCGGCGGTGTAGAGGGCGATGTTGCGGGTGAAGTGCGGGTCCTGGAGGTGGGCGGCGCGGCGTGCGTGGCGGGCCGCCCGGGGCCAGTCGCCCAGCGTCGACCAGCACTGCGCTTCGAGACCCTCCAGTTCGGCCTCTCCGTAGAAGGTCATCCACTCGGGGTCGGTCTCCGAGGGGCCCCGCTCGTAGAGGGCCTGGGCGCGCGCCATCGCCTGTTCGCATCCCTTGCGGTCGGCGAGCCCGGCCCAGCCGCCCGCCTCGCGCAGCGCGAGCAGGGAGAGCAGGCGGGGGGAGCGCAGGGGGCGGGCGGCGCGCTGGGCCGCCTGGGCAGCGCGCACGGCCTCACGTGGGCGCCCCGCGTCGCGTGCGAGGAACGCCGTGTTGCAGAAGGCGTGCGCCTCGAGGCCCGGGTCGCCCGCCATCCGGGCGGTCGCGAGGGCCTCCGCGTAGTGCGAGCGCGCGTCGTCGAAGCGTCCCGAGTCGTGTGCCAACCAGCCCACCGAGATGGCCAGTTCACCGGCGCCGGAGTACAGCCGGTCCGCGGTGGCCTGCCGGGTGGTGCCGGCGTCCAGCAGCGCGTACGCCGTACGCAGGGGAGTCGCGGCGCGCCGGTAGAGGCCGTCGGCCCCGTGCCGGTCGTCGAGCAGCCGGATCTTGCGGACGGCCTCTTCGAGGGCGCCGGCCTCGGACGTGCCCGCCCGGTGGACGCGCCGTTCGGCCGCCGCGGCGCTGCCGCCGAAGGCGCCCGCGAAGGGTCCGAGTGAGGCCGCCGCCGCGGTGGCGGTGCCTCCGGTCATGAATGCGCGACGCTGCACGTCGCTCTCCTCGTGGTTCTGATCGCGTTTCTCGTACGGGTCGTACGGGTCGTACGAGTGGTGCGGGTCGTACGGGTCATGGGGGTCGTACGGATCGTGGGGGTCGTACGGATCGTGGGGGTCGTACGGATCGTGCGGGTGGTGCGCGGTGCGCGGGGCCCCGGGGTGGTGCGGACCCGGCATCTCATACGGCTCGTGCGCCCCGTCCGTCTCATATGGGGCGTGCGAGCGGTTGGTGGTGTGCGTGGGGGGTGCCTCGTCCATGTCGCGCGCCCCGCGTCCGCGAACCCATGAGCGGGGAGTGAAACCGAGGTCGGTCAACGTGCGGCCGGGGAACATGTGCAGGAACACCCGCTCGTACGCGTAGTTGGGACAGCGGATCTCGCCCGCCTCGACGCGCCCGATGTAGCGCGCGTCGCAGCTGACCCGCTCGCCGATCTCGCGCGCGGCCCTCCGCACCGCCGCGGCGAACTCGCCCGGGGAGCGCTGGCCGCGCAACCGCCGGAAGGCGAGATTCGGCCGTGGTGGCCGGGGGGACGGGGACGAGGTCACCGTTGACGACGCCATGGCCGGGCCCTCTCTTGCGAACCGTCGAACCATGCCGGAATCCGGGCCGAGTTGACCGGGTTGTGCCCAGTAGGTGCCCTGCTTCCGGCGGGGCAAGAACGTACCTGTTGTGACAACGCCGCCACGCTGGGTTTGGCTACAAAACGGATATCTCATCCACGATCTGCCATGAACTGCCATCCTTTGTGGCGGAGTTTCGCCGTAGCCGTTGACGTCCTGGCGCGTTGAACCGGGTGGACCGGGAGCCGCCCGAACTCCCGACCCACTCGTCATGAGGAGGGGTTCCGTTGGAGGCCGGGATGCAGATCACGCAGAGCACCGAGTTCCGTACACCGCCGTCGACCGCGCAGCACAGGCCGTCCCCGGAGTGCGGTGTTCCGCTGCGGCCGCCCACCGAGTGCGACTTGGTGACCGTGCCGGCCCGCCAGGGGCTGGAGGCGGTCGACATCCTGCGCCGGGTCGCGGCCGACTACGTAGGTCCCGTCCTGCACGATGGCGGCTGCGACACCCTCGGCTTCCTCGTGCCGCCCGGCACCGCTGACGCCTGGGACGTGCCCGGCAGCACCTGTACGCAGACCAACGGCCGCGGCCTGCGGCAGGCCCCCGAGCCCCCGGTCGAGGGCTCGGACTGGCTCCTCCCGCCCGGCGAGGCGGATCTCGCGACCGACCCGGCGGTGCTGCGGGCCGCGCTGGGCGAGGCCGCGCGGCTGATCGAGGCGGCGGACGGCTGCCGGTGAGCCCGCCGGGCCGTGACCGGTGACCGCCGCTCCCCGAGGCCCGTGCGCGGCCGGTCAGTGGACCCGGGACAGCTCCCGCGAGCCCTGCGGACGCCGGCCGGGGCGCCTCGGAGACGGCGCCGGAATTCTGCCACCGCCGGTCCGGGGCACCCCGCGGACCGCACCCGTGAGCCCTGGCGATCCTCCTTCGTGCACGCCGGTGACGGCATCCGTGAGCTGTCCCGGCGCCGGTCCGGGCACCCCGGGGACCGGTCGCTGAGCCGAGGCGTCGCCGGGCCCCGATAATGGCGGGATGGCAAGGGCGAGGAATCAGCGGGCGGACGACGGCCGCGACACGGGGCGGGGCGGGCGGCGCGGGCAGGCGGCGGCCGAGGCGGTCGTGGAGGCCGTGGACGGCGGGCTCGCCGAGCTGCTGCCCGACCGTGACCGGGCGCGCGCCTGGACCCTGCTCATCGACGGCGCCCCGCAGTCCCACGTCGATCTCGACGACCCCGCCTTTCTGAGCTTCGAGTACCAGCGCCGCCTCGGGCATGTCATCGACCTCGTCGCCCCGCCCGGCAAGCCCGTGCAGGTCGTGCACCTCGGCGGCGGCGCCCTCAGCCTGGCCCGCTACACGGCCGCGACCCGCCCCCGGTCCACCCAACAGGTCGTCGAACGCGACGCGGCCCTCGTCCGACTGGTGCGCCGCGAGCTGCCGTTGGATCCGAACGCCCGGATCAGGGTGCGTTCCACGGACGCCCGGGAAGGTCTCGCCAAGATCCCTGACGGATGGGCGGACCTGGTCATCGCGGACGTGTTCAGCGGCGCGCGCACCCCGGCACACCTGACGTCCGTCGAGTTCGTCATGGACGTCCGCCGGACGGTGAAGGACTCCGGGGTCTATGCCGCGAACCTCGCCGACGGCCCCCCGCTCGCCCACCTCCGGGGCCAGATCGCCACCGTGGCCTCCGTCTTCCCCGAACTCGCCCTCGTCGCCGACCCGACGGTGCTGCGCGGCAAACGCTTCGGGAACGCCGTCCTCGTCGCCTCGGGACGGCCGCTGCCGGTCGCCGAACTGACCCGCCGCGCCGCTTCCGACCCGCATCCCGCCCGGGTCGAACACGGCAAGGAGCTCATGGACTTCACGGGCGGCGCGTCCCCGGTCACGGACGCGGTGGCGGTCGCGTCACCGGCGCCGCCGCCGTCCGTCTTCCGCTGATCCGGCGTCAACACACCCTGCGTCCGCCGCTCGGGCACGTACGCCCGCCGGCCCGGTCCTGCCTGCTCCGGCCGCGTGCGTGCGCCCGCTCGCCGTGTCCGTCGGGTCAGTACGTCCCGATGTCCACATGCGGCGGCCCGTCGTGCCAGTCGCAGAACACCGACACCCGGTCGGCGCCCGAGCTGAACTCCACGCGGATCCACGTGTCCGTCTTCCACACCTGCATCGACCAGCCGGTGTTCGGCGTCGCGGACACCAGCGTCCCGTACGTGGCCGTGATGTCGAAGACCACCCGACCGCCGTCGGAGTCGTAGCTCTTGACCTGTCCGGAGGAGGTCGGGGAGGCCGTCGAGGCAGGGGAGGTGGGTGACGGACCACCGCTCGCCGGTGCGGACTTCGAGGGTGCCGCGCTCGGCTTCGGGCTCGTGGACGGCAGGTTCGGCGCGCCCTTGGACGGCTCGGGCCGCCGCGTCGAGGACGCCAACGGAGTCGTCTCCCGCGTCGTCGCACCGACCGCCGTGATGGGCAGGGCCCGCGGAGGGTCGTACGCCGTGCCCGTCATGACGGTGTGGACACCCCACCACGACAGCGTGACCGCCGCGCCCGTGGCGAGCGACCACGCGAGTACGTGTACGAGTCCTCTGCGCATCGCGGCCATACTGCACCACGAGCACCACGGGTGTCTCACGGCCCTGCCAAGATCCGGAATGTCCCCGGAGGGCGGGCCGGGATTGTCCACAGGCGCCCAACAAGGGTTGTCCACAGGCACCGGACGGCATCGCCCGGATGGCGTACGGTGCCGCCCATGGCAAGTGTGCTCGTTGTCGAGGACGACCAGTTCGTACGCTCGGCCCTCATCCGGCATCTGACCGAGGCCGCACACATCGTGCGCAGCGTCGGCACCGCCCTGGAGGCGCTGCGCGAGGTCGCCCATTTCTCCTTCGACGTCGTGATTCTCGACCTCGGACTGCCCGATCTGGACGGGTCCGAGGCCCTGAAGATGTTGCGCGGAATCACCGACGTCCCGGTGATCATCGCCACCGCGCGGGACGACGAGACGGAGATCGTCCGACTGCTGAACGCCGGCGCGGACGACTATCTGACAAAGCCGTTCTCGGTCGAGCACCTGTCGGCGCGGATGGCCGCTGTGCTGCGCCGCTCGCGCACCACCGTGGGTGACGCGCCCGTGTCGACGGTCATCCGCGTCGGCGGGCTCGCCATCGACCCGCTGCGCCGCCAGGCGGAACTGGACGGCGTACGACTCGACCTCACCCGGCGCGAGTTCGACCTGCTCGCGTTCCTGGCCGGGCGCCCCGGAGTCGTCGTGCCGCGCAAGGAACTGCTCGCCGAGGTGTGGCAGCAGGCCTATGGCGACGACCAGACCATCGACGTCCATCTGTCGTGGCTGCGAAGGAAGTTGGGGGAGACGGCGGCGCGTCCGCGTTATCTGCACACCCTGCGGGGCGTCGGCGTGAAGCTGGAGCCGCCGAGAGTGGAGCGGCCGCTATGAGGTGGGCACTGGTCAAGGTGTGCGTGGCGGTGACGACGATGGTCGTGGTCGCCTTCGCGGTCCCGCTGGGCCTGGTGATCAAGGAGATGGCGCGGGACCGGGCGTTCTCGAACGCCGAGCGGCAGGCCGCCGCCATCGCGCCCGCGCTCTCCATCACCACCGAACGGGACGAGCTGGAGCGCGTCGTCGCCTCGGCAGGCTCGGACGCCGGGATAGTCGTGCACATCCCCGCCGCCGACGGCAAGCCGGCGGTCGAGATCGGCAAGCAGCGCGCCGACGGCAAGGACATCGCCATGACCCGGCGGCTGGGCCGGGCCTCCACCACGGAAGTGCCCGGCGGATCCACGCTGCTCCAGCCCATCGCGCTCAGCTCCGGCGAGATCGCGGTCATCGAGGTGTACGTCCCCGAGGCCGAGGTCAGCAACGGCGTGGGTACGGCCTGGGCGGTCCTCGCCGCGGTCGGTGTCGCCCTCATCATCGGCTCCGTCGCGGTCGCCGACCGGCTGGGCGTGCGAATGGTGCAGCCCGCGCAGCGCCTCGCCGAGAGCGCGCACGAGCTGGGCGAGGGGAAGCTGGGCTCCCGTGTTCCCGAGGAGGGACCGACCGAACTGCGGCTGGCCGCCGTGGCCTTCAACTCCATGGCCGACCAGGTCGTCCAACTGCTCGCCAACGAACGGGAGCTCGCCGCCGACCTCTCGCACCGGCTGCGTACACCGCTGACCGTGCTCCGCCTCAACACCGCCTCGCTCGGCGACGGGCCGGCCGCCGAGCAGACCCGGGCCGCCGTCGAGCAGTTGGAGCGTGAGGTCGACACGATCATCCGGACGGCCCGGGAGGCCAAGCCGCAGACCGCGGCGATCGGCATCGGTGCCGGGTGCGACGCGTCCGAAGTCGTCCGGGAGCGCATGGACTTCTGGTCGGCGCTCGCCGAGGACGAGGGCCGCAAGGTGCGGGTGGCCGGAGTGGACCGGCCGGTCCGCATACCCGTGGCGCGCGCCGACCTGGCCGCCGCGCTCGACGCCCTCCTCGGCAATGTCTTCCGCCACACCCCCGAGGGCACGGCCTTCGCGGTCGATGTGCACAACGCCGAGGACGCCGTGATCATGCTGGTGTCGGACGCGGGCGCGGGAATAGTGGATCCGGTGGCGGCGATGGCACGCGGACGGGGCTCGGGCAACGACGGGTCGACCGGCCTCGGCCTCGACATCGTGCGTCGGCTCGCGGAGTCGACGGGCGGGGACGTACGGATCGGTTCCTCCGTGCTCGGCGGAACCGAGGTGCGTATCTGGATCCAGCTGGACGGGAGAGCGCCGGTCCGGAGCGGGCACCGGGGCAGGGTACGGCGCCGCAGGCGCGGTGCGGGCGTGCGCTGAGCCACGCCCGCGGGACGCGCCAAACCGCCCACATTGGTCTCGACCTTTAACGGCTCCCGATGCCTTCCTTAAGCGCGCCCTAAGATCCCCGACCTGCGTCCGGATCAAGCGGTTTGACCGATTCGCGATGGCTAGCGTGATGCCCGCACCCCCTGGGACGTCCCCAGCGAACCCCGTGAATCCGCGAAGGCAGGCACACGCGATGAGCAGTACGCACCGGCGCAAAGTCAGTGGCAGGAACAAGGCGATAGGCGGCATCGTCGCGGCGGCCGTGGCCGGTGGTGGCGCCTTCCTGTTCACCGGTATCGCGAACGCGGCGAGCGTCGGCGCCGCGTACACCAGGACCAGCGAGTGGTCCACGGGGTACACCGCGCAGTACGTCGTCTCCAACGACACGGGTCAGGCGAAGCCGGACTGGACGCTGGAGTTCGACCTGCCCTCGGGCTCCAAGCTCAGCTCGCTGTGGGACGCCACGTCGACGGTGAGCGGGCAGCACGTCACCGTGAAGCCGCCGTCCTGGGACAAGGACGGTCTGGCGGCCGGCGAGTCCGTCACCGTCGGCTTCGTCGTGAACGGCACCGCGAACCCGACGGGCTGTGTCATCGACGGCACCAAGTGCTCGGTGGACGACGGCGCGACGCCGGAGCCGAGCGGCCGTCCGACGCAGACCGCGACCCCGACGGCCACGCCCACCGCGACCGCGAGCGCGACGCAGAGCGCGATCCCGAAGCCGACGGCGACCGCCACCGCCACGGCCACCCCGACCCCCACGCAGACCTCGGGCGGCGGCACCACGACGTCGGCGGGCTTCGCGCCCTACGTCGACACCTCCCTCTACCCGGCCTTCGACCTGGTCAAGGCGGCCGACGCCACCGGCGTGAAGAACTACAACCTCGCGTTCATCACCGACGGCGGCGGCTGTACGCCGAAGTGGGGCGGCGTGAGCGACCTCGCGAGCGACGCGGTGGCGGCGCAGATCGGCGCGCTGCGCGCCAAGGGCGGCGACGTCCGGGTCTCCTTCGGCGGAGCCTCCGGCTCGGAGCTGGCCACGACCTGCTCCTCGGCGGACGCGCTGGCGGCGGCGTACGGCAAGGCCGTGGATGCCTACAAGCTCACGAAGGTCGACTTCGACGTCGAGGGCGGCGCGCTGCCCAACGCGACCGCGAACACGAACCGTGCGAAGGCAATCGCCAAGCTCCAGCAGCAGCACCCGGGCCTGGACGTCTCCTTCACCCTGCCGGTCCTGCCCCAGGGCCTCACCCAGGACGGCGTGAACCTCCTCTCCGACGCCAAGTCCAACGGCGTGAAGATCAACACCGTGAACATCATGGCGATGGACTACGGCCCGGCGTTCAGCGGTGACATGGGCGACCTTGCCCAGCAGGCCGCCACGGCCACCCAGGCGCAGATCAAGAGCGTCCTCGGCCTCTCCGACAGCGCCGCGTGGAAGACCGTCGCCATCACCCCGATGATCGGCGTCAACGACGTCGCCTCGGAGATCTTCAAGGTCGACGACGCCTCGCAGCTGGTGACCTTCGCGCAGGCCAAGGGCATCGGCTGGCTCTCCATGTGGTCCGCCGCCCGTGACAAGCAGTGCGCCGGCGGTGCCAAGAACTCCGCCGACGCGGTCTGCAGCTCCATCCTCCAGAGCGACGGCGCCTTCTCGAAGGCGTTCGCGGCTCTCAAGTAGCCACTGCGAAACGGGGGTTGCGCGCCCCGGCCGGACTTCTCCACCCCCCACCCGGCCGGGGCGTCGTAGTCGGTTCGCGAAAAGAGCCTGGGCCGTGTCCGGTGATCTTCCGGACGCGGCCCAGGCCCTTTCTCTTCCTCACTGTCTCCGATGCGGCCCCCAGGGGTCGTCCTTGAGCGCGCGGAGCAGACCGGCCAGCGCGTGCGGCGTGGAGGTGGCGACGTCACAGGGCTGGTCGCTCTCGCGGAGGTGGATGTGACCGGACACCGCCGCCGCCAGTTCCACACAGTTGCCTTCGCCGCCCGTGCTGAACGAGGACTTCTGCCAGACGAGTCGGGGCATGGGGGGTTCCTTTCACAGGGCGTACATGACGTGCTGGATCAGGCTCAGGGAGTCGCGTGACGCGTGCGATTCCGGGGCCGACTCGGGGTCGACCGGCGCCAGCGCCAGCTCCGACAGCCGCTCGAACATTTTTGTGTACTCATCGAGATGGTTCGCATCCCGGAGGAAGAGGGAGTTCGTCGGGTGCTCCAGGTAGACCGTCTCCAGTTCGGGCGCGGCGCTTCCGTAGAGGACGAACGACTGGGTGTGGGCCGCGTAGATCCCCGCCTGGAACGGGTACACCTGTACGGCCACGTTGGGCAGCCGCGATATCTCCATGAGCCGCAGCAGTTGCCGCCGCATGACCGCCGAGCCCCCCACGTGCGTGTGCAGCGCGGCTTCGTGAACCACGGCCCGGTACGTGACCGGGGACCCGCCGGTGAGCACGCGCTGCCGGGCCAGGCGGAACTCCGCGTAGCGGTGGGCGCGTCGACGGTCTCTCTCGGTGGCTTCCAGCACCGCGCGGGCGTATTCCTCGGTCTGGAGCATTCCGGGGATCACGAGCGGTTCGTGCGTCCGCAGCACCGTCGACAGGGATTCCAGTTCCGCCAGGTCCCGGGCCGCCGGTCCGATGGTGTCGTTGAACTCGTCCCACCACCCCTTGCCGTTCTCCTGGGACATCGCCATCAGCGCGTCGAAGTAGGGACCGGCCGGGCAGCCGTACTCCTGGAGAACCTTGTGCAGGCGGTTGCGCGAGACATCGATGCGTCCGGTCTCGATATTGCTGATGCGGGCACGGTCGGCGTCGAGGATGGCCGCCGCGCGCTCGCCGGAGAGCCCGGCGCGGACGCGCAGTTTGCGCAGCTCCGCACCGAGCCTGCGCTGGCGCTCGCTCGGGTTGCTCCTGGGTGCCATGGCCGACCTCCTCGCGGAGCAGTCTGCCGATCTCGACGCCTGCGAGTCGCCGACGCGTCGGCACGTCACCCGCGTGGGTGACATAAGGGGGAGACGCTTGCGCCGGAGGAAAACATTTCCCTACCGTCGAGGCGATCCACCTCGCCTCCGCGCCCGAGGAAGTACCCCCGATCTCAACGGAGTTGAGGACCAAGGGCCTGGTCACCGCGGCGCGCAACCCGAAGGAGCCCCCTCCGATGGAGGATCACCGACGCCCCACCGACGTCTCCCTCGTCTTTCCGCCCCACCCCGTCTGGGTGCGCACCGCCCGGGAGACGGTCCGCACCCTCCTCACCGCGTCCCACCGGCCCGAACTCACCGACATCGCGGTGCTCCTGACCTCCGAGGCGGTCACCAACGCCGTCAACGCGTGTACCGGCCGGGGCTGTTCGGCGCCGGTGACGCTGCGCGCCGGCTGGGCCGGCCCACGCCGCCTCCGTGTCCTCGTCCACGACGAGGCTCCGGGTCTTCCCGACTGCCGTACCCCCGGCCCCGATGAAGAGGGAGGCCGGGGGATGCAGCTCATCTCGAACGGTGCCGACGCCTGGGGCGTGTGCGGGCATGGGCCGGGGCGGGGCAAGGCGACCTGGTTCGAGCTGGGCCGGTCAGACCTCCGCGGGTGACCGTCCGGGGGCGGGGGCGGACGTCTCCTCGGGAGACGGGCCCTCGCTGAGGCCGAGCCGTCCGTGCACCGCGCGCAGCGGCTTCGGGGCCCACCAGGCGGCGCGGCCCAGCAGCCGCATGGCGGCCGGGACGAGCACTCCCCGTACGGCCACCGCGTCGATCAGGATCGCCAGACCGCTGCCGAGGCCGAACATCTGGATGAAGCTGACGTGCGCCGTGCCGAAGGCGAAGAAACTCACCGCGAGCAGCCCGGCGGCCATGGTCACGATCCGGCCGGTGTGCGAGAGCCCGCTGGTGACCGCGGTCTCGGTGTCGGCTCCCGCGTCGTGGAGCTCCTTGATACGGCTGGTCACGAACACCTCGTAGTCCATGGACAGACCGAAGGCGATGCAGAACATCAGCACGGTCATCGAGGTGTCCATCGGCTGTGGCGTGAAGCCGAGCAGGGAGGACAGATGGCCGTCCTGGAAGATCCACACCATGACACCGATGGCCGCGGTGAGGCTGACGGCGTTCAGGACCAGGGCCCGCAGGGGCTGGACCACGCTGCCGGTGAAGAGGAACAGGATCAGGAAGGTGCTGCCGGCGACCAGGCCGATGGCGGCCGGGAGCCGGTCCGCGATCGAGGACTTGGAGTCGACCAGCCGGGCGTCCGTGCCGCCGACCAGCGCCTCGGTCCCGCCGGGCGCGTCGACGGCCCGTACGGCTTTGACCAGGTCCTGGGCCTCGTCCGATTTGGGGGTGAGGCCCGTGACGACGCTGATCCGCTGGGCGTCGGGGCGGCCGAGCGAGGCGGCGGCCGGTCCGGGCGGACCGGAACGGCCGTCGGTGTAGGTGCCGGCGGAGGTCTCGACCCGGGCCGCGCCGTCGAGCCGCGACAGCGTGGTCGCGTACGTGCTGAGTTCGCCGCGTGACACCGGACCCGTCGTCACGATCTGCACCGCCGACTCGTCGCTGCCGGTGAAGTCGTGCTGCACGGCGGTGGCGACCTGCCGGCTCTGCGCGCTCTCGGGCAGGACCCGTTCGTCGGGTGTGCCGAAGACGACGCCGAGCAGTGGGGAGGCCGCGAGCAGCAGGACGGCCAGGACCGGGAGCGCGGTCAGGGCGGGCCTGCGCATCACCGTGCGGGACAGCCTCGCCCAGAGCGGGGCCTCGGCGCTGCGCACGGTCTTCGCCCAGGGCAGACGGCCCTTGTTGACGCGGTGGCCCAGCAGGGCGAGCAGGGCCGGCATGACCAGCAGCGCGCTCAGGGCGGCGATGGCCACCACGCCGATGCCCGCGTAGGCGAAGGAGCGCAGGAAGAACTGCGGGAATACCAGCAGCGCGGCGAGCGCGGCGGCGACGGTCGCGGCGGAGAAGGCGATGGTGCGTCCGGCGGTGCGGACCGTGTGCCGCAGGGCGTCCGGGACCTCGGCGCCCTCCGCGAGGTGTTCGCGGAAGCGGCTGATCATGAGCAGCGCGTAGTCGATGCCGAGGCCCAGGCCCAGCGCGGTGGTGAGGTTGATCGAGAACACCGAGACGCTGGTGAGGCTGCCCAGCACGTAGAGCTCGGCGAAGGTGCCGACGATCGCGATCAGCCCGATGGCCAGCGGCAGCATGGCCGCCACGACACTGCCGAAGGCGATCACCAGCAGGACGAGGATCAGCGGTACGGCGATGGCCTCGGCCACCGCCAGATCCTTGGCGACCTGGGTGGGTACCTCGTCGCCGACCGCTGCCTCGCCGCCGGCCCGCACGGTCAGCCCGTTCCGGTCGCCGGTGTACCGGCCGATGACCGCCGAGGCGTTGTCGCCCTGCTGGGTGTCGTCGCCCTTGACGTGGGCCAGTACGAGGGCCTGCCTGCCGTCCCGGGAGGCCAGCGCGGAGGCGCCGGTGTCCCAGTACGAGATCACGTTCGACAGGGCGGGCTCGTTCTTGAGCCGGGAGGTCAGGTCGCGCCCGGCGCGGTCGGCGGCCGGGGAACCGATGGCCCCGCCGTCGTCGGACCGGGCGAGCAGGACGAGGTTGCTCTCGCCGCCGAACTTCTGGTCGATGAGGGCCTGCGCGCGGGCCGAGGGTGCGCTCGGATCCTCGAAGCCGCCGCTCTGGAGCTTGCCGAACGCCCCGAGTCCGACGGCGGCCATGGCGACCACGGCCACCGCGGCGAGGGCGAGCAGAAGTCGGCTCCGATGGAGGGCCAGCTGCGCGATGCGATTGAACACGGTGATCGCCTCCGAATGTTTACGCCGTTAACATCGACGATGGCATAGGATGTTAACGGCGTCAACTTCAAAAGGGAGAGGCGCGGCGGGGGTCGGAACGGGGGTGCGGGTGGAACCACCGATTCGGGCAGGATGGAGTCATGGAATCGATCACGGGCGGCAGAGCGGACACCGGCGGTGACGCGAGGGCCGAGGGCGACACCGGCCCCGGCGCGGGAGTCGACGGCGGCTCCCGTACGGGTGGGACGGGCGCCCCGGGTGCGGATGCCGGCCCGGGTGCCGACGAAGGCTCCGGTGCGGACGGCCGGCGGAAGGCGGGTGCCCCCACGCGGCCCGGTGGCGGCAAGTCGCGGTACCACCACGGCGATCTCCGCAACGCCCTGATCGAGGCCGCGGTCGAACTCGCGAAGGAGGGTGGCCCCGAGCGGGTCGTGCTGCGGGAGGCCGCCCGCAGCGTCGGCGTGTCACCCACCGCCGCCTACCGCCACTTCGAGGGCCAGGGGGAACTGCTGGAGGAGGTGAAGAGCTACGGCCAGCAGGCGCTCGCCGCCTCGATGAAAGCGGCCGTACGCGCCCTGCCCGCATCCGACGACCCGGGCGAGGCGGCGGTGCGCAGGACCGAGGCCGTCGGGCGCGGCTACGTCCGCTTCGCGATCGAGCACCCCGGCCTCTACCGCGCCGCCTTCTGCCGCACCGCGGCGGCGGCGGAGCACGACTTCACCGGCCTCGGAGTGCCCGACACGGGGGCCGAGTTCGCCGCGTTCAGGGAACTCTGCGACACCCTCGACGCCCTGGTCGCGACGGGCCGGATGCGGCAGGAGAACCGTCCCGCCGCCGAGGCGGCCGCCTGGGCGACCGTGCACGGCCTGTCCCTGCTCATCCTCGACGGCCCACTGGCCCTCCTGCCGCCGGACCAGCGCGACGCGGTGGTGGAACGAACCCTGACCACGATCGTCGCGGGGCTCATCCGCTAGAACCTGTCCCAGGGGGTGACCGACAGCCGGGCGCCGCCACCGGCCGGGTGTGATGCGTGCTCGTACCGGGTGTGATGCGTGCTCGTACGGACAGCGGGGCCGGGTGGTGCGACAGGCGATGCGGCAGGTCTGTGACTCAGCTCACCAGGAAAAGGTGACAGGACGTTGTCGCGGACGGCTGCGACTGTCGACAGCATGACGATCACAGACGAGGACTGCCTCGCCGAGACCCTGAAGTTCAACGAGTGCTTCGCCGCCGCCGCGAGCCGCCCGGCGCGCGAAGGGGTGCCGGACGCAACCCTGCTGGCCGCCCTGCGGCGCAACCGGCTCGCCGGCGACACGCCACCAGTGAGACTGCCGCAGGGCCAGGACCGCGTCATTGCGGGCGGGGTGAAGGTCCGCGTGTTCGTACCCGACCACATCGACGGCGTGTACCTGCACATACACGGAGGCGGCTGGGCGTTCGGCTCCGCGGACGGGCAGGACGAGAGGCTGTGGCGGCTCGCCGAGCAGGCGCGGTTGGCCGTGGTCGGCGTGGAGTACCGCCTCGCGCCGGAACATCCGTTCCCGGCCGGGCCCGACGACTGTGAAGCGGCCGCCCGATGGCTGGTGGACCACGCCGCCGCCGAGTTCGGTACTCAACGGCTCCTGATCGGTGGCGAGTCGGCCGGTGCCCACCTGAGTGTCGTGACACTGCTGCGCCTTCGCGACCGGCACGGCATCACCGGCGCGTTCCGGGCGGCCCACCTGCTTTTCGGCCCCTATGACCTGTCGATGACACCGAGCCAGCGATTGTTCGGATCGAAGCGGCTGCTGAGCAACACCGAAACGCTGCGCGGCAGTTATGAGCTGTTCACACCGGGAATGGGGACGGAACAGCGCCGCGATCCCGAAGTCTCACCGCTGTTCGCCGACCTGGCAGGCCTGCCGCCCGCCCGAATCGTCGTCGGCACCGAGGATCCGCTCCTGGACGACTCGCTGTTCCTGGCCCAACGCTGGCAGGCGGCGGGTGCGCCTGTGCAGCTCGGTGTCGTCGCCGGCGCGATGCACGGCTTCACCCTGTTCCCACTGACCATCACCGAGCGGGAACTGCGGCGCGAGCGGGACTTCCTGTCCACCGCGGGAGGGTAGCGTCGGCAGCGTGAACCGCACTGCTCGGCTCTATGCGCTGGTGGAAGAGTTGCGTGCGGCGGCGCCCAGGCCGCTGACGGTCGCCGCGCTCGCCGCGCGATTCGAGGTGAACGCCCGCACGGTGCAGCGTGACCTCCAGGCGCTGATGGAGGCCGGTGTCCCGGTACGCGCCACCTCCGGGCGGGGCGGTGGCTGGTCGATCGACCCGGAGATGACCCTGCCCCCGATCCGTTTCACCGCCGCCGAAGCCTCGGCACTGGCCGTCGCGCTCGCCGCGGCGGACGCCTCCGCCCCGTACGCCGGTGCGGCCCGCACGGCGGCCCAGAAGATCGCGGCTTCGATGACCGGTCCCGCCTCGGCGGCGGCGCAGGAACTCGCCGAACGGATCGTCACACTGTCCACCCCGACCGACTCCACGGTCCGCGCCGCAGTGGAGCAGGCACTCACCACGAACTCGGTCCTGCGGCTGTCCTACATCGACGCGGCAGGACGCGAGAGCGACCGAGTGGTGGAGCCGGCCGGACTGCTGACCGTCGACGGCCGGTGGTACCTCATCGCCTGGTGTCGCACGCGACAGGCCGGCCGGGGCTTCCGGCTCGACCGCATCACCGCGGCGGCTCCAGCCGATGAGCAGGCGCAGCCCCATGATCTGACCCGGCTGCTGCTCGGCTCGGCCGCGGCGGGCGCGGTGCGGCCCACCGCGCTGGCCTCGCTCGCGCACCCGCCCAGGAAACGGAAGGCACCGCCCCGGTGAACCGTCCCGTCACCGCACCAGGGGTGTCGTTCGGATCGCCCGGGGCCGAGAGGGATCGCGTGGGCGAGGTCCGTGCGGTGGGGGAACGCGGTCGAACGTGCCGGGGCGCGGCACCCCCCTCGGGTGTCGCGCCCCGTCCCCCGTGGCCCCCGGACCCCGTGGCCCCGGCGATGGCCTACTCGGCGGGCGTCACCGGCGCCAGCGTTCCCGTGCGGGCCGCCCGGCTGTACCAGTGGGCGCTCGACTTCGGGGTGCGGATCTGGGTCGCGTAGTCGACGTAGACCGCGCCGAAGCGCTTGCCGTAGCCGTAGGCCCACTCGAAGTTGTCCATGAGGGACCAGAGGTAGTAGCCGCGGACGTCCGCGCCGTCGGCGATCGCGCGGTGCACGGCGGACAGGTGGCCGTTGAGGTAGGCGATGCGCTCGGGGTCGTGGACGCGGCCGTCCGGGTCCGGCTTGTCGTCGTAGGCCGCGCCGTTCTCCGTCACGTACAGGGGCAGGCCCGGCGCCGCACGGGTGTACCGCATGATCAGGTCGTGCAGGCCCGTCGGGTCGATCGTCCAGCCCATCTCCGTGCGCTCGCCCGGGGTCTGGTGGAACGCGACGTCGTCCGCGCCCGGCCAGGGGGAGTGCGAACTGGCGCCGTGGCCGTCCGCGCGCGGACCGTCCGCGGGAGCGGCGGACGCCGAAACCAGCGTCGGTGTGTAGTAGTTGAGGCCGAGCGCGTCCAACGGCTGGTGGATCGCCGCGAGATCGCCGTCCTGGACGAACGACCAGTCGGTGATCGACCGCGTCGCCGTGAGCAAGGTCTGAGGGTAGGCACCGTGCAGCATCGGGCCGTGGAAGACGCCGTTGGCCAGGTCGTCGATGCGCTGGACCGCGTCCAGGTCCGCCGGATCCTGCGAAACCGGCCTGACCACGGAGGAGTTGAGGCTCACCGCGACCGAATTGCGGGCCGGCATCACGGAACGGAGCGCCGAAGTGCCGAGCCCGTGCGCCAGGTTCAGATGGTGGGCCGCGCGCAGCGCCGCCGCCGGGTCCGTCCGGCCGGGGGCGTGCACCCCGGAGCCGTACCCCAGGAAGGCGCTGCACCAGGGCTCGTTCAGCGTGATCCACTGCTCCACGCGGTCGCCCAGCGCCTCGCCCACGATCTGCGCGTACTCGGCGAAACGCAGCGCCGTCTCGCGCTCGGGCCAGCCGCCCGCGTCCTCCAGCTCCTGCGGCAGGTCCCAGTGGTAGAGGGTGACGGCCGGCTTGATGCCGTGCGCCAGCAGCTCGTCCACCAGACGCCGGTAGAAGTCCAGGCCGCGCTGGACCGCGGGGCCCCGGCCGGTCGGCTGCACCCGCGACCAGGAGACCGAGAAGCGGTACGCGCCCAGTCCGAGGTCCGCCATCAGGGCCACGTCGTCGCGGTAGCGGTGGTAGTGGTCGACAGCGATGTCACCGTGCTCGCCACCGGCCGTCTTGCCAGGCGTATGGCTGAAGGTGTCCCAGATCGAGGGCGTGCGGCCGTCCTCCCGTACCGCCCCTTCGATCTGGTACGCGGAGGTCGCCGCGCCCCAGAGGAAGGCCGGAGGGAAAGTCACGGGCGTTACGGACTCAGGCATGGAAGCGCTCCCAAGGGGGGTCGTGAAGACCGACGGGTTGGAGGAGGGGAGAAGCGGCGGGACTGAGGGGGCCGAGGCGGCGGTGACCCGGCCCCCTGGAGGGCGGTCAGCCCTTGATCGCGCCCTGCATGATCCCGCCCACGATCTGCTTGCCGAACAGGAGGAAGGCGATGAGCAGCGGCAACGTGCCGAGCAGCGCGCCCGCCATGATCACGGCCTGGTCGGGGATGTAACCGGTTCCCAGCGCCATGAGGGCGACCTGCACCGTCGGTTCCTGCTGGTTCAGGGCGATGATCGGCCACAGGAAGTCGTTCCAGGCCATCACGAACGTCAGCAGTCCGAGCACCGCCATCGCCGGGCGAGCCGCCGGGAAGACGACGTGCCACACCACGCGCAGACTGCTGGCGCCGTCGACCCGTGCCGCCTCGATCAGTTCGGTGGGCAGCGCCTGCACCAGGTACTGCCGCATGAAGAACGTGCCGAAGGCGCTCACCAGGGTGGGCAGGATGACTGTCTGCAGCTGGTTCGACCAGCCCAGGTCGCTCATCCACAGATACAGCGGTACGACGGCGAGCTGCGGCGGGATCATCATCGTGCCGATGGTCAGCAGCAGAAGAAGACCGGAGAACTTGAACCGCAGCTTGGCGAAGGCGAACCCGGCGAGCGTGGAGAACACGACCGTACCGACGGTGATGGTTCCGGCGACGATCGTGGAGTTGACCATCGCGGTGCCGAGCCCGGCCTGTTCCCACGCGGCCTGGAGGTTCTTGAACAGGTTCCCGCCGAACCACAGCGGCGGCGGTGTCTGCGCCAGCCGCTGGTTGTTGCGTGACGCCGCGATGGCCGTCCAGACCAGCGGAGCGAGCGAGACCAGCGCGAAGACGATCAGGACGCCATAGGTGACCGGGCCCGCATGCAGTTGCTTGCCCGCGCCGAGCACCCGACGGCGTCCGGGGACCCGGCCGGCCCGGGTTCCCTTCGCCTCCGCCTGAGGGGAAGTCAGTTCAGTGGTGGTCATTGGGATTTCCTCAGCCGTCGGGTGATCAGCAGGTTGATCGCGGCGACGATCAGCAGGATCAGGAACATCGTCCATGCGATCGCTGATGCCTTGCCGAGGTTGCCGATGCCCCAGCCCTGGTCGTACATGTACAGGCCGAGCGTCTGGTACTGGTGCGCGGAGCCGCCCTTCGAGCCGCTGACACCGCCGAACAGGAGCGGCTCACCGAACAGCTGCGTCGCGCCGATCGTGGACACGACCACGGTGAAAAGGATCGTCGGCCGCAGCATGGGGATCGTCACGTGGCGGAACTGCTGCCAGCGGCCCGCGCCGTCGAGAGCCGCCGACTCGTACAGGTCGGCGGGGATCGCCTGCATCGCCGCGAGGTAGATCAGCGCGTTGTAGCCGGTCCACCGCCAGATCACGATCGAGGAGACGGCGAACTGTGAACCCCAGTCCGACTCACGCCAGTTGATCGGATGGACCCCGACGAAGTGCAGCAGCCAGTTGATCATGCCGCCGTCCCACGAGTACAGCAGCGTGAAGACGAGCGTCGCCGCCGCCACCGAGGTGGCGTACGGGGTGAGCATCACGACCCGCCACACGGTCGAGCCGCGCAGCCGGTAGTTGAGCAGGTGGGCGATCCCCAGTGCCATGAGCAACTGCGGGACCGTGGAGATCACGCCGATGGTGAAGGTGTTCTCCAGAGCGTTCCAGAAGAACTCCGAGGACAGCAGGTTCTTGTAGTTGTCCAGGCCGGCCCAGGTCTGGTGGTCCAGGCCGGACAGCTGCACGCTGTGCAGCGAGTACCAGGCCGTGTAGAGCAGCGGTACGAGTCCGAAGGCACCGAAGATGATGAAGAAGGGGGCGATGAACGCGTACGGCGACGCCTTCATGTCCCAGCGGTACAGCCGGCTGCGCCAGGAATCCGGACCGGGCGCCGGCGTACCGCGACCCTGAGCGCCCCGGGCCGCGCCCGGCTGTGAGCCGGGCGCGGCGTCGGCGCTCGTCGCGGTCTGCGCGAGAGCCTGCTTGGGGCTGGTCACTGGCCGAGCACGTCCTTGATCTCTGCCTTTGCCGCGTTCCAGCCCTGGTCGGGCGTCTTGCCCTTCTGCTCGACCTGGAGGATGCCCACGTCGGTGATCGCGGTGCCGATCGGCTGGTCCTTGGTGCCGAAGATCTGGACCGGGATGGTCTTCGCCGAGTCGGCGAAGATCTGCGTGATCGGGGCATCGGAGAAGTACGCCGTGGTGTCGGCGGCCGGCTTCAGGGTCGCGTACGCCGCCGGGGTCGACGGGAAGCTGGCCTGCTTGGCGAAGACCTTCGCCTGCTGCTCGGGAGCGGTCAGCCACTTGGCCAGCGCGACGGCCTCCTTCTGGTGCTTGCCCGCCACCGGCACGCCGATGAACGAGCCGCCCCAGTTGGCCGCGGTCGGCGCGGCCGCCACGTCCCACTTGCCCTTGCCCGAGTCACCGGACTTCTGCTCGATGTAGCCGATCATCCACGCGGGGCAGGCCACCGTCGCGAACGAGCCCTTGGCGAAGCCCTGGTCCCACGTCGGGTCGAACTGCTTCAGCTTCGCCGACATGTTGCTGGTCGCCACCGCCATCGCGGCGTTCCAGGACTTCTTCACCCCCGAGGACTTGTCCCAGATGACGTTGCCGTCCTTGTCGTAGTACCGCTCGCTCTCGCCACCGAGCGCCGCGTTGTAGACCGAGGAGGCGGAGTCCACGAACTTGGTGCCGCTCGGCGCCTTCTTCATGTAGTCCTTGCCGACGGCGACGTACTTGGACCAGTCGCCCTTCCACTGCGCGGCGAGCTTGGTGCGGTCCGTCTCCAGACCGGCCTTCGCGAACAGGTCCTTGCGGTAGCAGATCGCCATCGGACCGATGTCGGTGCCGAGCCCGATCGTCTTGCCGTCCTTGGTGGTGGCCTGGGCGGTCTTCCAGTCCAGCCACTGCGACTTGTCGACCTCCTTGCCGAGGTCGACGAACTTGTCGGCCTGGGTCTGGACGGCCTCGGTGATGTTGCCGATCTCGATCGCCTGGATGTCGTCCGTGCCGGAACCGGCCTGCAGACGGGTGAGCGTCTTGGGCCAGTAGACGTCGGTACGAGTGGTGACGTTCTCCTTGATCGAGATGTTCGGGTGCAGCTTCATGTACTCGTCGTAGAGGCCGGCCTCCTTGTAGCCGAACACCCCGAACGTGCCGATGGTCAGCGTGGTCTTGCCCTTGCTTCCCCCGTCCGCGTTCGAACCGCTGTCCGAGTCCTTGGAACAGCCGGCCAGCAGCCCTGCGGTCATCGCTGCGACGGCCGCGATGGCCCCCAGCCTGCGGGACCGGCGGGTACTCGTGCGCATTGCGTCCTCCTGTTGCCTGACGTGCCGACCCCCCGGCCAACTGCATTGGTGGCGCCCGTTGTTACTCGCTGCGGCTCGGGCGGGGAACGTGCGGGTTGTGTATGTGTCAGGTACTGTGGGAGCGCTCCCACCAGTGATGTGTTGAAGAGTCGTCGGTTCGGGCGGGGGTGTCAAGGGTGGGAGAGCGGAGAGATGCGTTCAGTTATCGGCCTGTTAGCTGAAGATGTCATTCCGCCACGTGGCCAGAAGAGTCTCATGGCCCGTCCGGCGCCCGAAGACGGCCGCCCGGTGCGACAAGGGCTTCCGGGGTGGTGGCCCAGTGTCGCTCGGTTCGCCGGACGAGGCTGTTAGATTCCAGGCCAACTTGGTGTCGACGGGAGGTGGAGCCCATGGCAGTCCACGGAGCGCGGGGCCGCAGCGGTGGGCGGCCGACCCTCGAAGAGGTGGCAGCGCGCGCAGGAGTGGGCCGCGGCACGGTCTCCCGGGTGATCAACGGCTCGCCGCGGGTCAGCGACGCGACCCGCGCCGCGGTCGAGGCGGCGGTCGCGGAGCTCGGGTACGTCCCGAACACGGCGGCCCGCGCCCTCGCGGCCAACCGCACGGACGCGATCGCCCTGGTCGTCCCCGAACCCGAGACCCGGTTCTTCGCGGAACCGTACTTCTCGGACATGCTGCGCGGTGTCGGTGCCGAACTCTCCGAGACCGAAATGCAGTTGTTGCTGATATTCGCGGGCAGTGACCGGGAGCGGCAGCGCCTCGCCCAGTACCTGGCGGCGCACCGGGTGGACGGTGTCCTGCTCGTCTCGGTGCACGCCGACGACCCGCTCCCCGACCTGCTCTCCCAACTGGAGATCCCGGCGGTGATCAGCGGCCGGCGCTCGGCGGAGGAGACGCTTCCGTCGGTGGACTCCGACAACTTCGGCGGCGGGCGCGCGGCCGTGGAGCACCTGATCGCCCGGGGCCGCCGCTCGATCGTGCACCTGGCCGGCCGCATGGACGTCTACGGCGCCCAGCGACGCGTCGACGGCTACCGCCAGGGCCTGCTCGACGCGGGCCGCGTGGTGGACGACCGGCTGATCGTCCCCGGCGACTTCACCGAGGAAGGGGGCCGGCGCGCCATGTCCCTGCTGCTGGAGCGCTGCCCCGACCTCGACGCGGTCTTCGCCGGCTCCGACGTCATGGCGGCGGGCGCCCGGCAGGTGCTGCGCGAGAGCGGCCGCCGCATCCCGGACGACGTGGCGCTCATCGGCTACGACGACTCCGCCATCGCCCGGCACATGGATCCGCCCCTCACCAGCGTCCGCCAGCCCATCGAGGAGATGGGCCGCGCGATGATCGACCTCCTCCTCGGCGAGATCGCGGACCGCCGCCCCGCGGTCTCCCGGGGGCTGGAGAAGCGGCAGCTGGTGCTGCCGGCGGAACTGGTGGTGCGGGCATCGTCGTAGGGCGCCCGGATTCACTCGGGTCGTCCGGCCTGCGGCTTCTGTCCTTCGCGGGCGGCCGGGTAGGGCAGGCTGGCGTTCATGGTCCTCCATCCCTTGCTCGGAGTCGATGAAGTGCCCGCCGTGGAGCCGTATCTGGGCCGGGTGGGCGAGGTGTTCAGGGTGTTCGGGGAGCAGGACTCGGGGTGTGTGTCGTACGGAGTGCGACTGCTCGACGGGGCCCGGTGGTTCGTCAAGGAGGCGGTCAACGAACACGGTCGCTGTTCACTCGAACGAGGATGGGCTTTTCACCGGGCCGTCCGGCACACGGCGATCGTCCCGCAGGTCCACCGGATCGCCGTGCGGGACGGCTGGGCGGTGGTCATGCCCTGGCGCGCGGGCGAGGTGCTGTACCACTCCACCGCGGGCGGGCCGCACGACCGCATGAGTCCGGGCAGTCCGATGTCCCGCTTCCGGTCGCTGCCCGCCGCCGAGGTGCTGCGCGCCTTCGACCGGGTCCTCGACGCCCACCTCGCCGTGGAGGCCGCCGGCCATGTCGCCGTCGACTTCTACGACGGCGCGCTGCTCTACGACTTCACCGCCGGCTCCGTCCACCTCATCGACCTCGACGAGTACCGGCCCGGCCCCTTCGTCCTCGACGACGAACGGCTGCCGGGCTCACGACGGTTCATGGCCCCCGAGGAGTTCGTGCGCGGCGCCGTCATCGACACCCGTACGACCGTGTTCACCCTCGGCCGCACCGCCCGCGTCCTGCTCGACGCGGGTGACGAGGGACGCGCCTGGCGCGGCACCGCGCGGCAGTTGGCGGTCGTCGAACGGGCCACCTTCCCCGCTCCGGACGACCGCTTCGCCGACGTGCACCGCTTCGCGGCCGCCTGGCGGGCGGCCGGGGCGTCCCGGGAGCGTTGAGGTCACCGTCCTGCCGTCAGCTCCCAGCGGACCTCGCCGTCCTGGAGGGCGTCGGTCGCGGTGAGTCCCGCCGCCGCGGCGACGGCGGCGGACGCGTGGTGAGCGGGGTGCACATGCGCCACGACGGTTCCGACGGGGAACGCGCGGACCACGTGCCGGACCAGCGCCCCCGCCGCCTCCACCGCGTATCCCCGCCCCTGCCAGGGCGTGCCCACCACCCAGGCGACCTCCGCGACCTCTCCCGAGACGGTCGCCTGGACCGTCCCCACCAGGCATCCCCGCGTACGCTCCCGCAGCACCCAGTTGCACCAGAGCACGGCGGGATCGGGTGAGCCCGCGACGAGCCGCTCGTACCGTGCCCGCAGCGCCTGCGGAGTGTCCGGCGCCCCGCCGATGAACACGTGCAGCGCCGGATCCGACAGCACCTCGGCCATCTCCTCGGCATGCTCGACACGCAACGGGAGGAGATCGAGCCGGGCGGTGGCGGTCGTCGGCTCGGTGACCGGGCCGGGGCCGGCCTCGGCGGGGTGACCTCGGCGGAGGGCTGCGGGGGCGGAGGGTTCTTCGGGGTGACGCACGAGGGGAGCGTACGGGCTGTGGGCTTGCGCCTGCTTTCCCGGATCCAGGCTCCCGGGCTCCCGGAGCCCCGGCGGAACGATGCCGACGAGGCGTCCGGGAACGCAATCAGCCGGTGACCTGTTCAACAGGTCACCGGCTGATTACTCAGGGTGAGTGACGGGACTTGAACCCGCGGCCACCTGGACCACAACCAGGTGCTCTACCAACTGAGCTACACCCACCATGTCCGGTCTTCGTGTTTCTCCGACCGGCCGAGAAAAAGTGTACAGGGTCCGAAGGGGTGCTCGCGCACGGCTTTTTCCGGGGCCCATCAGGGCCCCGTCAAAGGCCTATTCGGTGGGCAGGACGTACTTGGCCGCGATGGTGCGGGCGGTGTCCGAGTCGGGGCCGGGCTGCGGGACGAAGACCGCCTCGCGGTAGTAGCGGAGCTCGGCGATGGACTCGCGGATGTCGGCCAGGGCGCGGTGATTGCCGTTCTTCTCCGGGCTGTTGAAGTACGCCCGGGGATACCAGCGGCGGGCCAGCTCCTTGACGGAGGAGACGTCCACGATCCGGTAGTGGAGATAGCCCTCCAGCGTCGCCATGTCGCGCAGCAGGAAACCGCGGTCCGTGCCGACGGAGTTCCCGCAGAGCGGGGCCTTGCCCGGCTCCTTGACGTGCTCACGTACGTAGGAGAGGACCTGCGCCTCGGCGTCCGCCAGGGTCGTGCCCCCGGCGAGCTCCTCCAGGAGGCCGGAGGCCGTGTGCATCTGGCGCACCACCTCGGGCATCGTCTCCAGGGCCGCGTCCGGCGGGCGGATCACGATGTCCACACCTTCGCCGAGCACGTTCAGCTCAGAGTCGGTGACCAGCGCGGCCACTTCGATGAGCGCGTCATCCGACAGCGAGAGTCCGGTCATCTCGCAGTCGATCCACACCATGCGATCGTTCATGTGTCTCACCCTACGGCCCGCCCCGGTCCGGTGGACCCGCCCGTGCGCCCCGCCGGGGCGGCGGATCGCGTCGGGGCCCGGCCCACGTGCGAAGAGGCCCGCACCCGAAGGTGCGGGCCCCGCGCGTCTTCCTGCCGCCGGACTACGGCGCGCTGCGCTGTCCGGGCAGGCTCGGCCTGCTCGCCGCGTACAGCTCCGCCCGCTCCCGCATCGCCTCCGCGGAGAGCGACGCGGCCGCGCCCAGGGAGCCGGCCGCCGCGGTGCGGCGGGTCTGCATCGGGACCGGGCCCGAGTGCTCCTGGTGCAGCGACGGTGGCGGTCCGACCGGACCTGTCGGGCCGTCCGGATCCGTGGACCGGTCGGCCTGCGGCCTGCGAGCGCGGTACGCCGCCCGGTACGCGGCCGGGGACGAACCCAGCTGCCGCCGGAAGTGACCCCGCAGCGCCACCGGCGAACGGAAGCCGCAGCGGCCCGCGACCTCGTCGACCGAGTAGTCGGACGTCTCCAGGAGGCGCTGCGCCTGCAGGACGCGCTGAGTGATCAGCCACTGCAGGGGAGCACTTCCGGTGAGCGAGCGGAACCGGCGGTCGAAGGTGCGGCGGCTCATGTAGGCGCGAGCCGCCAGCGTCTCGACGTCGAACTGCTCATGGAGATGCTCCAGCGCCCAGGCGACGACCTCCGCGAGGGGGTCGGCGCCGATCTCTTCCGGCAGTGACCGGTCGAGGTAGCGCTCCTGGCCGCCGCTCCGCCGTGGTGGGACCACCAGGCGCCGGGCGAGCGCGCCGGCCGCCTCGTTGCCGTGGTCCGTCCGCACGATGTGGAGACAGAGGTCGATTCCGGCCGCCGTACCCGCCGATGTCAGCACGTCGCCGTCGTCCACGAAGAGCTCGCGGGGGTCGACGTGCACCGACGGATAGCGCTTGGCCAGGGTCGGTGCGTACATCCAGTGGGTGGTCGCCGGACGGCCGTCCAGTAAACCGGCCGCCGCGAGCACGAAGGCGCCGGTGCACAGCCCGACTATGCGGGCGCCCTCCTCGTGAGCGCGGCGCAGTGCGTCGAGCGCCTCCTCCGGTGGTGGCGAGGTGATCGACCGCCAGGCGGGCACGACCACCGTGCCGGCCCTGGAGATCGCTTCCAGGCCATGTGGTGCGGTGAGTTCCAGGCCCCCTGTGGTCCGCAGCGGGCCTTCCTCGCCGGCGCACACCAAAAGGCGGTAGCGCGGCACGCCGGCGTCCTGGCGGTCAATCCCGAACACCGACAGCGGTATGGAACTCTCGAAAATGGGGCCGCCGCTGAACAGCAGCACCGCGACGATCTCCTTGCGGCGTCGCCCGGACAGCTTCCGGGCCGCGGCTTCCGGCGCGGCAGTGGAGTCGTGGCTCATCCTGCTAAGCCCCCCTCGGTGGTCGCGGCTCCTCGGTTGTGTCGCTCCTGCACGTTTCCCCTCGGTCCTGCACGAGTCCCCCGCCGTAAGACAAGATCGAATCTACTGTGTCGACTGGCGCCAAGGTGACCAGTTCGGTACTCCGCAGAATGTCGACATGGCAACTTGGCGTGAAGCATTCGATCACGAAGCGTTGCACTCGTGGGCGCCGCAGGGAAGTGCGCCTCGTGGCAGTGGCCAATCCACGTAGGGTGCGCGCGCCCTCCGTACCCCTTTAGGTGCAGGTCGAACGGGGGTTGGGGGGTCGTTCGAGCAAGGGATGGGCCACAGCCGGAAGTTGGCTGAAAAGAAGCGTAGCTGTACGCGCAAACCGGTCAGTCGACCGGCTTGTTTCCCCCACTGTGACGACCGCCTCGGTGAACTCCCGTGCCGCTTCTGCCACGCGGGTCGGCCCTCGGTCCCGTTCCGCTCCGGCGCCCCGCGTCCCCCGTGCTTCCCGCGCTCCCCGGGCCGGTCCTCACGTGCCGTCCGTGCTGCCGCGGGGTGCGCTGTCGTGCGCGCGAGCGTGACGCGCCCCGTCGCTCCTCGGCCAGGATCGCCGCCCCCCGCTCGGACTGGCGCAGCAGGACCAGACAGATCCCGGTCACGGCCGCGAGACCCAGGGCCGTGCCGGCCGCGCCGGCGAGCGAGGTGCCGTACCAGAGGAGAACGACCGGGACCAGGACGCAGCTGAACGCCGCCCAGCGGACCACATCGCTCACCGTGTCCGCCGCGGGTGGCGCCGAGGGGTGCGATCCGGATCGTGTTCCCGATCCGGACGGGGGTGCCGCGTGCGACGGGGAGGGGCTGGAGGGAGCGGGCGGGGCGGAGGGGGCGGAGGAATGGGGGGCGGTGTCGGGTCCGGGCACGTGCTGCTCCCTAGTACTCCGGTGTTCTCCGTGTTCTCCATGGCGGGTGTTCTCCATGGCGGTGGCTGCGACCGGTTCAACGCGTGTTCGACCGGCCGGTCACTGCCCGGCCGGTGCCGCGTGTGTCCGGAAGGGGGGCGCCCGGCTCCGTACGGCGACGGGAGTTCCCGTTCGCGGGAAGCCTGAGCAAATTCCCGGGGGGCCTTGCGCAAACCGCCTGTACGGGGCAGCAACCATTGCGTTACGGGCGCCCTCTCGTGCATGCTCCCTGGAATGCCGTGTAAGGCGCGCGGGATCTGGGCAGAGGAGGCGTGCCGCCGTACCCTTGGGGGTATGGGGTTGGGAAGATGTTTCCCAGACACAGCTCTGCCGTTCGTTGTCGTCCCCACCACGAGGATCCAAACGCCGAGACACCCATGGCCGGTCACGAATTCTTCGATCCCGCGGACCGCAAGCGCCCGCTCGCCGATCCCACGGCGGCCGAGCCCCTGGCGGCGGAAGAACCCCGCCACTCCTGCGATCCCGCCTTCAAGCACGGCGTCGTCGTCGGTTTCGACGGTTCGACGTCCAGCGAGCGTGCCCTCGCCTACGCGATCGGGATGGCCCACCGCTCGGGCTCGGGCCTGATCATCGTCCATGTGGCCAACCGGCTGCCCACCACGGTGTGGGCGGGCTGCGAGCCACCGGTCTTCGTCGACGTTCCCGACCACCGCACCGAGGTGCTGGGGCTGGAGCTCGCCTGCGCCGAATATCTCTCCGAGGTGCCCTGGATCCTGGTCGAGCGCGGCGGTGACATCTGCCACGAACTCGAAGAGGTGGGCCGGGAGTACGAGGCGGACGCGATAGTGGTCGGCTCCACGCACGGCATCGTCGGGCGCATCTTCGGCTCGGTCGCGGGACGGCTCGCCAAGCGCGCCAAGCGGCCCGTCATCGTCATTCCGTGACGCACCGTCATCCCAGGTCGGACGGCCCCGGGGAAGCGTTCGGCGTTCCGCGTGCAGTGCGTGAACCTACTGGCGCGTAGAGGTGTTTGTGCCTTTGTGAAGGGCATATACGGGACGCCGGTCCTACGCGGCGACCGGTATGGCGCAGCACAACTGCACACGCACGAAGGGAGCCCGCCGTGGACAACGACGTCTCTGCGGGAAGCACCACCACGATCGTAGGAAGACTCGCGCTCGGCGTCACCCTGCTGGCCTTCGGCCTGGGGTACACCGACCTGATCGACGGAGTGACGGCGGCTGACGCCGTGTCACTGGCCCACTACGTAGGCGGCGTCGCGCTCTTCGTCGCCGGTCTGCTCGCCTTCCGCGACCGTGACACGGCCACCGGCACGGCCTTCACGGGACTCGGTGCCCTCTGGTTCACCTGGGCCGTCTCGGCCGGTGGCCAGGTCTCCGACAACGCGGCGGGACTCTTCCTGCTGCTCTTCGCACTCGTCGTGCTGTCACTCGCCCTCGCGGGCGGGGATGTGCTCGGCC
The DNA here is from genome assembly GCF_055567635.1 of Streptomyces sp. NPDC026500. Classification (NCBI taxonomy): domain Bacteria; kingdom Bacillati; phylum Actinomycetota; class Actinomycetes; order Kitasatosporales; family Streptomycetaceae; genus Streptomyces; species Streptomyces sp. NPDC026500. The sequence goes on from NZ_JBVHQB010000007.1 coordinate 112,314, forward strand.
AGGGCACCTACGGACTGTTCTTCGTCTCCCTGCTGCTTCTCGCCATCGGCCGCTTCGCGGACAACGCCGACCTGGCCAAGGCCGGCGGCTGGTTCGCCGTCGCGGCCGGCGCGGTCGCCTGGTACGCGGCGACCGCGGCGCTCGCCCACTGGCCCACAGCACTTCCGCGACGCGCCGCCGGCCGGGGAGTGACGGCCACCGGCTGACCTCGGCGCAGGCCGGGGCATTGGGCGGCTCCGGCCCTTCAAGAACGATCCCCGTGCGCGGGTGGTGCGCACGGGGATCGTTCATGTCCGGCCGCGGGCAGGGGACATGCGCGGCTGTGGATCATTCGGTGGTGGAACGTTCGGCGGCGGACCGCCCGGCAGTCGACTACTCGACGGTGACCGACTTGGCCAGGTTGCGCGGCTTGTCGATGTCCCGGCCGAGCGCCAACGCCGTGTGGTAGGCGAGGAGCTGGAGCGGGATGCCCATCAGGATCGGGTCCAGCTCGTCCTCGTTCTTCGGGACGAGGATCGTCTGGTCGGCCTTCTCCTGGTGGCGGTGCGCGACGGCGAGGATCTGGCCGCTGCGGGCCTTGATCTCCTCCAGCGCGGCGCGGTTCTTCTCCAACAGGTCGTCGTCGGGGACGATCGCGACGGTCGGCAGCGCCGGCTCGATGAGCGCCAGCGGGCCGTGCTTGAGCTCGGACGCCGGGTAGGCCTCGGCGTGGATGTACGAGACCTCCTTGAGCTTCAGCGAGGCCTCACGGGCCACCGGGTAGCCCCGGACGCGGCCGATGAAGAGCATCGAGCGGGCCTCGGCGTACGCCGCGGCCAGCTTCTTGATCTCGTCCTCCTGCTCCAGGATCTCGGCGATCTGCGCGGGCAGCTTGCGCAGGCCCTCGATGATCCGCTTGCCGTCGCGGACCGACAGGTCGCGGGTGCGGCCGAGGTGCAGGGCGAGCAGCGCGAAGGCGACGGTGGTGTTGGTGAAGCACTTCGTCGAGACGACGCAGACCTCGGGGCCCGCGTGGACGTACATGCCGCCGTCCGCCTCGCGGGCGATCGCCGAGCCGACGACGTTGACCACGCCCAGCACCCGGGCGCCCTTGCGCTTCAGCTCCTGGACGGCCGCCAGCACGTCGTAGGTCTCACCGGACTGGGAGACCGCGATGTACAGGGTGTCGGGGTCGACGACCGCGTTGCGGTAGCGGAACTCGGAGGCCGGCTCGGCGTCCGCGGGGATACGGGCCAGCTCCTCGATCATCTGGGCGCCGATCATGCCCGCGTGGTACGAGGTGCCGCAGCCGAGGATCTTCACGCGGCGCACCGCGCGCGCCTCGCGGGCGTCCAGGTTCAGACCGCCGAGGTGGACCGTCGAGAACCGGTCGTCGATACGGCCGCGCAGCACACGGTCCACGGCCTCGACCTGCTCGTGGATCTCCTTGTGCATGTACGTGTCGTGGCCGCCCATGTCGTACGAGGCCGCCTCCCACTCCACGGTGGTCGGCTCGGACGTCGTACGGGTGCCCTCGGTGGTGTACGTCCGGAAGTCGTCGGCCTTGAGCGTGGCCATCTCGCCGTCGTCCAGCGTGACTATCTGGCGGGTGTGGGTGACCAGGGCGGCGATGTCCGAGGCGACGAACATCTCCTTCTCGCCGATGCCGAGCACGACGGGGGAGCCGTTTCGCGCCACCACGATGCGGTCGGGGAAGTCGGCGTGCATCACCGCGATGCCGTAGGTGCCCTCTATGACACGCACCGCCTCGCGGACCTTGTCCTCCAGCTTCTCCTGCTGGGAGCGGGCGACCAGGTGGGTGAGGACCTCGGTGTCGGTCTCGGAGAGGAACTCGACGCCGTCGGCCTCAAGCTTCTTCCGCAGGTCGGAGGCGTTGTCGATGATGCCGTTGTGGACGACCGCGACCTTGTTGTCGCCGGACATGTGGGGGTGCGCGTTCACGTCGGAGGGGGCGCCGTGCGTGGCCCAGCGGGTGTGGGCGATGCCCGTGGTGCCGGCGAAGCGCTTGGGGACCTTGGCCTCCAGGTCGCGGACCCGGCCCTTGGCCTTGACCATCTTCAGGCCGGCCGACTTGGGGGAGGTCACGACTATGCCCGCCGAGTCGTAGCCGCGGTACTCCAGGCGCTGAAGGCCTTCGAGGAGCAGCGGGGTCACATCACGCCTGCCGATGTATCCGACGATTCCGCACATATACGTAGAGTCCCTCAGCCGTAAACGATGCGGCGCAGCTGCCTGAGCGTGAGCTCCGGCGGCGCCACCGCGCGATATTTCAGGTCCGCCTCGATCCGCTCGAAGATCGACGCGTTCACCAGGCCCTGGGCCTGGAGTTCGCGGTGGCGGCGACGGACGAAGTCCTGGGTCGTCTCGTCGAAGTAGGCGAGCACGTCCTGGATCACTCGCAGCGCCTCGCCCCGGTTCAGGGGGGTCGACCGCGTCAAATGATCAACGAGTTCGTCGTGCACCCGATGATCCTGAGGTACCGGAAGGCGTTTCGCAAGAATCCTGCCCGATATCGGGCAAGGAGGTGTTGGATCTCTTATGGTCCGCTGTTTACAGGCTGTCCATCCTGCGTCTTGCGCCGCGTCGATTGCCAGGAGCAACTTCTGGTGCCATGGACATTCCACGCATGGGCGTACCCGAGCAGCTCGCCGAGAAGATGACGATGGCCGAGCAGCACGAGTACCTTCGCGCCAAGTTCTCGCGGCGCAACATGATCAGAGGCGGCGCCGTCACCATCGGTGCCGTCGCCGGCGGTGCCTTCGTACCCGGCGCCGCACAGGCCGCGGTCCCGACGCAGCGGACGGCCGCCCCGACCTCGACGGAGAAGGTGGACGGCGCGCTCGTCGCCCCCTTCGGCCGTCACCTCGCCTTCGGCAACGACCCGCGCACCGAGATGACCGTCTCCTGGCAGGTCCCGGCCGCGGTCGGCAGACCCTACATCCGTATCGGCGCCCACCCCTGTGACCTCTCGCGCAAGATCGAGGCCGAGGTGCGCACCCTCTACACCCCGGCCGGTGTGGGCGCGAGCGGCGACCACACCCAGTACTACCTGCACGCCAAGCTCACCAACCTGCGCCCCGGCAAGACCTACTACTACGGCGTCGGCCACGCGGGCTTCGACCCGGCCGAGCCCCACCTCCTCGGCACGCTCGGCACCTTCACCACCGCGCCCTCGCACGCCGAGCCGTTCACTTTCACCGCCTTCGGCGACGAGGGCGTCGGCTACCACGGCCTCGCCAACGACGCCCTGCTGCTCGCCCAGAACCCCGCCTTCCACCTGCACGCAGGCGACATCGCGTACGCGGACCCGGCGGGCCAGGGCAAGGCAACCGACACCGGCTTCGACTCGCGCATCTGGGACCAGTTCCTCGCCCAGACCGAGACGGTCGCCAAGCAGGTGCCGTGGATGCCCGCGTACGGCAACCACGACATGGAGGCCTGGTACTCGCCCAACGGGTACGGCGGCGAGGAGGCCCGCTGGACGCTTCCGGACAACGGCCCCGACAAGGCCAACCTGCCCGGCGTCTACTCCTTCGTCCACGGCAACACGGCGATCATCTCGCTCGACGCCAACGACATCTCCTTCGAGATCCCGGCCAACCTCGGCATCTCCGGCGGCACGCAGACCAAGTGGCTGGAGGCCCAGCTCAAGAAGTACCGCGCCGCGCGGGACGTCGACTTCATCGTGATCTTCTTCCACCACTGCGCGTACTGCACCTCCACGGCGCACGCCTCGGAGGGGGGCGTGCGACAGGAGTGGGTGCCGCTGTTCGAGAAGTACACCGTCGACCTGGTGATCAACGGCCACAACCACCAGTACGAGCGCACGGACGTCATCAAGGCGAACACGGTCACCAAGAAGCTGCCGATCGGCGGCACGGCGTACCCGGAGACCGACGGTGTCGTGTATGTGACGGCGGGCGCGGCCGGCCGCAGCCTGTACGCGTTCAGCGCCCCGGAGTCCTACGAGGGCAAGGAGAACGAGGTCGAGTCCGTCGCCTCCTTCATCAACCTCAAGGACGGCAAGCAGAACGAGACGGTCGCCTGGTCGCGCGTGCGCTACCTCAACTACTCGTTCCTGCGCGTCGACGTGCAGCCGGCCCCGAAGGGCCGCCTCGCGACCCTGAAGATCCGCGGCATCGCCGAGACCGGTGCGGAGGTCGACCACTTCACGATCGCCCGCCGGGCCAAGTAGCACACAGGCACACAGGTACGCCCGGAAGGCGGGGCGTACCGCCTCCCTGGCCGGCGGCCGGCTCCGCGAGCGGTGGTCCTCGAGCGTCCGTTCCTACAGGCGCTTGAGGACCGCCTGCTTGGCCAGGGTGAACTCCTCGTCCGTCAGGACGCCCTCCTTGTGCAGCTCGCCGAGTTCGCGCAGCCTGCGCAGGAGGGCGTCGTGGTCGGCCTCGGGTCCGGGCTCGGGGGCCGCCTCCCAGGCCGGCTCCTCGGTCGTCCGGTCCTCCACCGCCGCCGGATGCGGCAGCCTCGCCTGCACCGCCGCCGCGACCAACGCCATCAGCGGGTCCTTCTTGAAGCCCCACAGCTCCACGGAGTTGGGGTCGTACTTCGGCGGCGCCTTGGTGTCGGCGCCGCGCACGGTGAAGCGCAGGCAGCCGTTCTCCAGCCCGGCCGCCGGACGCCACTCGACGGCCGTGATGTCGTCGAGGGCGAGGGTCCGGGCGCCCGACGCGGACTTCGCGTCCTCCGTCTTCCAGTTCCACTCCAGGCGTACGCGTTCGCCGTCGAAGCTCGCCGTGCCGTCACCGGCGCAGGCGGACAGCGGCACCGCCGGGCCGGGCAGCAGATAGCCGCCGACCGCGTCGGACGGAACCTGATCGAGGAGCAGCGCGCCCCGGACCTCGTCCACGAAGTACTCGGCGACGCCGAAACGGTCGGCCTCCACCGTGAGCTGATACGGGTCGTTGGGCTCCGCGAGCTTGCCGTTCGTCGCCTGGAGCAGCGGGTCGGCGCCGTCGCGCAGCCGGAGCCTGAGCCGCCCGGCCTTCCTGCCCTGCTCCAGCGAGACACCCGCCAACGCGCCGAGCGGCACGGTGAGTTCACCCAGCGTCCGGCGCAGCAGGCTGACGTTCTTGTCCCGCCCGGGGGTAAGCCGTAAAGCGTCCCCGTCGAAGATCCACGTGCCGTCCCGCTGGATGATTTCCGCCATGACGGGGATTGTTCCACCGCGTCTGCGGGAGAGTGGTCTCGACCAATTCGAAGGGCACGGCGAAGGGCGCGGCCGAGGACGGGCCGAGGGCCTTCGCCGGGCACCGAAGGGAGCGCATGTGAGACAGCACCACAGAACGCCCCGCCTTCTCGGTACGCTGCTGCTCGTGGCGGCGGCCGGTATCTCCCTCGTCGGCGCGGCACCGCACACCCGGGCCGCCGCTCCGCTCGGCCGTGTCGTCCCGGCCCCCGCCTCCGTCGAGCCGGGCGGATCCCCGTACCGCATCACCGGCGACACCCGTATCCGCGTCGACGACTCGCGCGAGGTCCGCACGGTCGGCGACTACCTCGCGGACATCCTGCGGCCCTCCACCGGCTACCGGCTGCCGGTCACCTCGCACGGCGCGGGAGCGATCCGGCTCCGGCTCGGCGGCAGGGGACTGGGCGCCGAGGGGTACCGCCTCGACAGCGGCAGGTCGGGCGTCACGATCACGGCCGGCCGGCCGGCGGGTCTCTTCCACGGCGTGCAGACCCTGCGTCAGCTGCTGCCCGCCGCCGTCGAGAAGAACTCCGTCCAGCGCGGACCCTGGCTGATCGCCGGCGGCGCCATCGAGGACACCCCGCGCTACGCCTACCGCGGCGCGATGCTCGACGTCTCCCGGCACTTCTTCACCGTCGCCCAGGTCAAGCGCTACATCGACGAACTGGCGCTCTACAAGGTCAACAAGCTGCATCTGCACCTGAGCGACGACCAGGGCTGGCGCATCGCCGTCGACTCCTGGCCGCGGCTGGCGGCCCACGGCGGCTCCACCCAGGTCGGCGGCGGACAGGGCGGCTTCTACACCAAGGCCGACTACCGCGAGATCGTCCGGTACGCCGCCTCGCGCTATCTGGAGGTCGTCCCGGAGATCGACATGCCCGGACACACCAACGCGGCCCTCGCCTCGTACGCCGGACTGAACTGCGACGGCGTCGCGCCGCCGCTCTACACCGGCACGGACGTCGGCTTCTCCTCGTTGTGCGTGAACAAGCCGCTGACGTACGACTTCGTGGACGACGTGATCCGCGAGCTGGCGGCGATCACCCCGGGCGCATACCTCCACATCGGCGGTGACGAGGCGCACTCCACCAGCCACGCCGACTACGTGACCTTCATGGACAAGGTGCAGCCCCTCGTCGCCAAGTACGGCAAGAAGGTGATCGGCTGGCACCAGCTGACCGGGGCCACCCCGGCCAAGGGCGCCATCGCGCAGTACTGGGGGCTCGACGACACCAGCGCCGAGGAGAAGGCGCAGGTCGCCCGGGCCGCTCAGAACGGGACCGGGCTCGTGCTGTCGCCCGCGGACCGGCTCTACCTCGACATGAAGTACACCGCCGACACTCCGCTCGGCCAGGACTGGGCCGGTCTGGTGGAGGTGCGGCGGGCGTACGACTGGGACCCGGGGAACTACCTCCCCGGCGTGCCCGCCTCGGCCGTCAAGGGCGTCGAGGCGCCGCTGTGGACGGAGACGATCGTGAACTCCGCCGACATCGACGTCATGGCCTTCCCGAGGCTCCCCGGGGCCGCCGAACTCGGCTGGTCGCCCGCGTCGACGCACGACTGGGACACCTACAAGGTGCGGCTCGCCGCCCAGGGACCGCGCTGGGACGCCCTGGGCATCGGCTACTACCGGTCACCGCAGGTTCCCTGGCCGACCCGCTAGCGGGCATGCCGACGGGCGCCCCGGAGGACCGTACTCCGGGGCGCCCGCCTGTCCGTGGGGCTCCTCGCGGAGCCCGGTGCTCAGAACCCGGCGATCGGGTTCTTCAGGGTGCCGACCAGTTGCAGCGCGCCCGACGGATCCGCCAGGTCGACCATCTGCCGGTTGTCGCGCAGCTGGAGCCGGTTGAGGCAGGACAGCGCGAACTCGGGCGCGAACAGGTCGTACTGCCGGAACCTGTCGTCGAGTTCGGGTGTCGCCTGCTGGTACGCGCGCACCGACTCGGCGACCGTCCGCCAGAAGTCCTCCTCGCCGAGGACGCCCTCGTCCGCCAACTGGGCCGCCAGGAAGCGGAAGAAGCAGTCGAAGACGTCCGTGAAGATCGACAGCAGCTTCGTGTCCTCGGGGACCTCGACCCGGATCCGCTCCACCGCGGGCGGCAGCACCGCCTGCGGGTCCATGACCGCGATCTCCTCGGCGATGTCCTTGTAGACCGCCCGCTGCACGGCGCCGTCCTTCAGCACCAGGATGACGTTCTCGCCGTGCGGCATGTAGACCAGGTCGTACGCGTAGAAGCTGTGCAGGAGAGGGGTGAGGTAGGCGCGCAGATAGCGGCGCAGCCACTCCACCGCCGTCAGGCCCGACCGCTCGATCAGCGCGCCCGCGAACGAGGCGCCCTCGTGGTCGACATGGACGAGGGACGCCATCGTCGCGAGGCTCTCGCCCTCCTGGAGCGAGGGGACCGGACTCTCGCGCCACAGCGCGGCGAGCATCTTGCGGTACGGGGAGTAGCGGTCGGTGGCCGCCTCGTACTCCAGGTGCCGGTAGCCGACGGCCGCCCGCTCACGGATGACCGACAGGCCGGTGGACTTCAGCACCGGGTCGTTCTCGACGAGCCGGGCCAGCCAGTCGTTGATGGCCGGGGTCGCCTCCATGTAGGCGGCGGACAGACCGCGCATGAAGCCCATGTTGAGGACGCTCAGCGCGGTCTTCACATAGTGCTTGTGCGGGCTGCTGGTGTTGAAGAACGTCCGGATGGACTGCTGGGCCAGATACTCGTCGTCGCCCTCGCCGAGACAGACCAGGCGCCGCTCGGCGACCTCGGCGGCGAACGTCACGGACAGCTTGTTCCACCACTGCCAGGGGTGCACCGGTATGAGCAGGTAGTCCTCGGGGTCGAGACCCTGGCCGGTCAGCGTCCGGGCGAACCGCTCGACGGTGTCCACGCCCAGCTCCTCGCGTACGAAGGACTCGTACTCGATACCGGCCCCGGCCGTGAACGCGGCCCGTGAGCGGTGAGCCGCCAGCCACACCAGCCGGACCGGGCTCGCGGTCTCGGGGGCGTGGGCGAGGTACTCGTGCACACCGAAACCGAGCCGCCCGTTGTTGGCGACGAAGCAGGGGTGCCCCTCGGTCATGCCGGTCTCGATGGCCTGGAAACCGGCACCGGCCAGCTCACGGACCGGGATCCGCGGCTTGGTGAGCTTGAAGCAGGTGCCCGAGAGGGTGGAGGAGATCTCCTCCAGATAGACCGGCAGGACCTCGTCGCTCAGGCCGAGCGACTCCTTCAGCTCGATGAAGAAGTCCAGCGCGGACAGCGGGAGTTCGGCGCCGTCGCGGTGCCGCGTGATCGACTCGGCGGCCACCTGCCAGTGGTCGAGGGAACGCAGCACGGCGGTGAACCGGTAGCTCGTCAGCCCGTCGTCGCAGCGGACCTCGTACCGGCCGTCCGGCAGGCTCCGCGGGGTGATCAGCCGCTCGTGGGCGAACTCGGCGAGCGCCTTGCGGACGAGGAGGCGGTTGGCGAGGGCCCAGCGCTCGGGGGAGAGGTGGGCGACGCTCCCGGCCAGGCTCATGCCGCCACCGCCTTCGCGAACCGCTCCCGGGTGCAGAAGCTCAGCAGAGCCTTCTTCTCCGGCTTCTGGATCTCCCGCTCGGGCATGAAGCCGACGGCCTCGTTGAGGGCGTGCACGGCCGTGTTGGCCACGTCGGGCTCGACGACGACCCGGCGGGTGGCCGGGTCGGCGAACAGGTGCTCCATCACCGCGGTGATCACGGCCCGGGTGAAGCCGTGCACGGGAGTGTCGCTCGGCGCGACCAGGAAGTGCATGCCGACATCGCCCGGCTCCGGCTCGTACAGGCCGACGAGTTCGACGTGGTCGGGGTCGTAGCGCTCCATCAGGAAGACGGGCTCGCCGTCCAGCACTCCGATGAACGCGTCGTGGTGCTCGCTCGCCGCGATGGCCATGTACGCGCGCTCCACGTCGTGCAGTCCCGCCTCCTGCATCATCCAGAAGGCGGCCTTGGGATGCGTCACCCACCCGTGCAGCAGCCGGGCGTCCTCGACGGGGTCGAGGGGGCGGACGGTGAAGGTGCCGATGGCGGTCGTGGTGGTCATACGGCGAACTCCTGGAACGCGATGGTCTTCTCGACCGGGTAGTACTCGGTGCCGAGCAGCTCACGGATGATGGACGCGTTGCGGTACGGGCCCATGCCGAGGTCCGGTGAGGTGATCGAGTGGGTGTGGACGCCCGCGTTCTGCAGGAAGATCCCGCTCCCCGTGATGTCGATGGCGTAGTTGCGGGCCACGTCGAAGTTGCCCCGGGTGTCGTAGCGGAGCCGGTCGCGGACCGGTGCGAGGAACGCGGGCTCGGCGTACCGGTAGCCCGTGGCCAGGACCAGGCCGGCCGAGCGCAGCTCGTAGTCCTTGCCCTGTTCCTGCTGACGGAGGCCGAGGGTGTACGTGCCCCCGTCGTAACGCGCGCTTTCGAGCGAGGAGTTGGTGAGCAGCCGCGCCGGGACCGGGCCGCCGAGGTTCTTCTGGTAGAGCAGGTCGAAGATCTCATTGATCAGTTCGCCGTCGATGCCCTTGAAGAGGCCCTTCTGCTCCGACCGGAGGCGGTAGCGGGTCGCTTCGGGCAGCGCGTGGAAGTAGTCGATGTACTCCGGGGAGGTCATCTCCAGGGTCAGCTTGGTGTATTCGAGGGGGAAGAAGCGCGGCGAGCGGGTCACCCAGTTCAGCCGGTAGCCGTGGACGTCGATCTCGCTCAGCAGGTCGTGGAAGATCTCGGCGGCGGACTGGCCACTGCCGACCAGGGTGATCGACTCCTTGGCCTGCAGTTCCCGCTTGTGGTGCACATAGCGGGAGTTGTGGATGAAGTCTCCGCCGAGGTCAGCGCAGGCGTCCGGGACGTGGGGCGAGGTGCCGGTGCCGAGGACCAGATGCCGGGCCCGCAGCAGCTCACCGGCCTCCGTCCGTACGACGTACACCTCGTTCTCGTACGTCACCTCCGCGACCGTCGTCCCGAAGCGGACGCTGCTCAGCCGCGAGGCGGCCCAGCGGCAGTAGTCGTCGTACTCGACGCGCAGCGGGTAGAAGTTCTCGCGGATGTAGAACGCGTACAGACGGCCCGATTCCTTGAGGTAGTTGAGGAAGGAGTACGGGGAGGTCGGGTCGGCGAGGGTGACCAGGTCCGACATGAACGGGGTCTGCAGGTGCGCGCCTTCCAGGAACATGCCGGAGTGCCACTCGAAGTGGGGCTTGGACTCCAGGAAGACGCCGCTGAGTTCGGCGATCGGCTCGGTCAGGCAGGCGAGGCCGAGATTGAAGGGGCCGAGCCCGATGCCCACGAAGTCGTAGGTCCTGTCCGTGGATTCAGCAAGCGCGGTCAAGGGACTCTCCCAGGTACTGCTCGGCATGGCCGGCGATCAGATCGAGGACGGCGGCGATGTCGTCCGTCGTGGTCTCGGGGTTGAGCAACGTGAACTTCAGGTAGTGGCGTCCGCCGACCTTGGTGCCCGCGACGACGGCGTCGCCGGAGGCGAACAGGGCCTTGCGGGCATACAGGTTGGCGCGGTCGATCTCGGCCGGGTCGGTGACGACGGCCGGGATGTGCCGGAAGACGAGGGTGGAGAGCGAGGGCCGCACGACGACGTCGAAGCGCGGGTCGGCGGCGAGCAGCCGCCAGCCCTCGGCGGCCAGGTCGCAGACCTCGTCGAAGAGTTCGCCGATGCCGTCGGCGCCCATCACGCGCAGCGTCATCCACAGCTTGAGCGCGTCGAAACGGCGGGTGGTCTGGAGGGACTTGTCGACCTGGTTGGGGATGCGCTCCTGGACCGTGCGGCGCGGGTTGAGGTACTCCGCGTGATAGGTCGCGTGGCGCAGGGTCGAGGCGTCCCGGACCAGCACGGCCGAGGAACTCACGGGCTGGAAGAAGGACTTGTGGTAGTCGACGGTGACGGAGTCGGCCCGCTCGATGCCGTCGAGGCGGTCCCGGTTCTTCAGCGAGGTGAGCAGCCCGCAGCCGTAGGCGGCGTCCACGTGCATCCAGGCGCCGAACCGGGAGCACAGTTCCGCGATTTCGGGCAGCGGGTCGATGGAGCCGAAGTCGGTGGTGCCCGCGGTGGCGACGACGGCCATGGGGACGAGGCCGTCCCGTTCGCAGCGTTCCAGCTCGCGGGCGAGGGTGACGGTCTGCATGCGCTGGTCGTGGTCGACGGGAATCGAGACGACGGCATCCGCGCCGAGGCCGAGGAGTCCGGCCGACTTCCTGACGCTGAAGTGGCTGACCTCGGAGGCGAAGACGCGCAGTCTGCCGAGGTCGGTCGCCGCTCCCTCGCCCTCCCGTCCCTCCCCGCCGGGCTTGGCCTCCTCACGGGCCAGCAGCAGGGCCTGGAGGTTGGACTGGCTGCCGCCGCTGGTGAACACACCGTCGGCGGCCGGGCCGAGGCCGATCCGCTCGTTGGTCCAGTCGATGAGCTTGCGCTCGATGAGGGTGCCGCCGGCCGACTGGTCCCAGGTGTCCAGCGAGGAGTTGACGGCGGAGAGGACGGCCTCGCCGAGCAACGCCGGGATCAGGACCGGGCAGTTGAGGTGGGCGAGGTAGCGGGGGTGGTGGAAGTAGATCGCGTCCTGGAGGTAGACCTCTTCCAGCTCGTCGAGGACGGCCGTGGTGTCGTGCAGGGGCTCGTCGAGGTCGATCCGCTCGATGCGGGGAGCGAGGTCGTCGACCGTGACACCCGTGAACGGTCGGTCGGTGGTGGCGAGTCTGGCCGCCACCCGCTCGACGCCTTCGGTCACGGAGCGGCGGTACCCGTCCGCGGTGGTGTCATTGAGCAGGTGCGAGCGCATGTGGGGGTCCTCCGTGCGGGGGAGAGTCCGAGCGGGACAGGAGAAAGGTCGGAGCCGCGAGGTTCAATTTAGGTTAGCCTAACCTAAGTCGGCCGTGCGACCCCGCCCCACCTGTGTCTTTCGTGACGCAGGCCCCGGATCGGCGTCGGAGCGTTCCGGACCTCCGGCGGGCGCCGCGGGTGCCGCGAACTACTCCCCCCGCACCCGCAGTTGCTCCTCGCTCAGGCCCTGCCGCCAGTAGCCCACGAAGGTGACCCGCCGGCGGTCGATGCCGCGCTCGTGCACGAGATGGCGGCGCAGTTCCTTCACGCGGCCGGACTCGCCCGCGATCCAGGCGTACGGGGCCCGGGCGGGCGGGAGTCGAGCGGCCCGCAGGGCGTCGAGGGCCATGGAGGGGCTCGGAGTGCTCGCATCGGGGCGTCCGCCCCGGACGAGCCAGGTGATCTCGGCGTCGGAGGGGGTCGTCAGGTCCTGGATGTCGGCGGCGTGGTGGACCTCCAGCCAGGCGCGGACGCGCAGCCCCGCCGGCAGCGATTCGAGGATGGCCGAGGCGGCGGGGACGGCCGTCTCGTCGCCCCACAGGACGACGAGGTCGGTGTCCGCGGGTGGGCGGAACCGGATGGCCCGGTTGTCCTCGACGGCGGGCCCGAGCAGTACGACACGGTCACCGGCCCGCGCGCCGGACGCCCAGCGCGAGGCGGGCCCCGCGGAAGTGGCCGTGCTCGGCTCCAGGCCGTGCAGCGCGAAGTCGATGTCGATCTCGTCGGGGTCGCGGCGCAGCTCGCGCAGGGTATACGAGCGCATCACCGCCCGTACGCCGTCGGGCAGTTCGCGCCAGCCCTGCCACCAGTCGTCGCCCAGCTCGATCGGTACGGCCGGCTCGTTCTGGCCGGGGTGCGGCAGGAACAGGGACAGCGACTGATCGCGCCCGTCGGAGTGGAACGCCTGCAGATCGGGCCCGGCGAAGGTCACCCGGAGCAGGGACGGGCCGAGCCGCCTCGTCCGTACGACCTGGAGGGAGAAGAAACGGAACGGGGCGGCTACGGCCGTCGTCATGAGTGCTCCTGAGTCATCGTCAGGTGGTCACGGAGGGGATGTCAGGCGACCTTTTTCGCGGTCTCGATGGCCTCGGCGAGCTTGTCGAGGATCGGGGTGCACTTGTCGTACGACAGGATCGGTTCGGGGGTCCGGGCGATGACCTGGCCGGCCTTGACGGCGGGCAGCTTCTTCCAGGTGGCCTCGGTGATGTCGGCCGGCTGGATGGTCGAGGAGCGGTCGTCCATGATGATGAGGTCGGCCGGGTACTTGTCTACGTTCTCCCAGCTCAGGTTCTCGAACCAGCCACCACTGGCCTTCAGGGCCTTGGCGGAGGGCTCGACGATGTTCACGCCGAGCGTCTTGAAGTACTCCAGGTCGATGGAGAGGTTGGAGCCGGAGACGTAGAAGATGTCCTGGCTCGCGCTGCCGGCGAGGACCTTGATCTCCGGGCGGGCCCTGGCGGCCTTGCGCAGCCGCTCGGCGGCCGTCTCGAACTTCTTCTTCGACTCGACGATCTTCGCGGACTTCACGTCGGCGCCGAGGGACTCGGCCAGGTCGAGCATCCGCTGCAGGGGCTTGGGCATCTGGATGTCGAAGACGGAGATGCCGACGCTCGGGGCCAGCTTGAGGATCTTGTCCTTGGATTCCTCGGGGACGTACCAGAGGGTGCCCGCGTCGTCGAACATCGTCGAGACCAGGACGTCGGGCGCGAGGCCCGCGTACTTCTCGATGTTGAACTGGCCCCACTCGTTGCCGAGGATCGTCAGCTTGGTGATGTCCATGTCGCCGGCCTGGACGTCGGCCTTGCCGTCCTTGGTCTTCGTCGGGCCGAACACGCCCTTGACCTCGATGCCGTAGTCGAACAGGGCGGCGGCGACACCGGTGAAGGCGACGATGTTCGCCGGAACCCTGTCCAGCTTCACCGTCGTGCCGCGATCGTCCTGGAACGTCCACGGGCCGGACTTCTCGGCGGCCTTCGTCGAGTCCGAGCCACCGTTCTTCGAGGCGCTGTCGTCGCCGCAGGCCGCGAGGACGGCACCGAGGCCGAGGGCGCCGCCCGAGGCGAGGATGCCGCGACGGGTGAGGTGGGTGGCACGGGCGTTGGGCATGAGTGTGGCTGCTTTCGGCACGGGGCGGGAGCGCCCACCGGACGAGTTCGAAGGTAGGTTAGCCTAACCTCACTTCTTGTCCAGGGGGCGGGGCGCGCAGAGGTCGAATGGGCGGCCCGCCGGTGCGGTGTGGTGGACGCGACGACGCCGTGGTCCCCGGTCCGGGCCGGCAACCGCGACGCCTCAACTCGACTGCCGATCCAGCTCGGTTCGGCGAGGTGGCGAACGGTGAGGCCTTGCCCCGGGTGACCACCCAGTGGCCCTTCACCCAGTTGCCTGCCTGTACTTCGCCGGATCGGCGGGCGGTGCTCCACTGTCGATTCCGGGGCGGCGCCGGACGCACCGCGGCCACCGGCGGGCGGGTGCCCGGCGGTGGCCGCGGTGTGCTGGTCCTGCGCGAAGGGTCAGCCCGTGAGCCCCAGTTCACGGGCGATCAGCATCCGCTGCACCTCGCTCGTGCCCTCGCCGATCTCCAGGATCTTGGAGTCGCGCCACATACGGGCGACCGGGTACTCGTTCATGAAGCCGTAGCCGCCGTGGACCTGGGTGGCGTCACGGGCGTTGTCGACGGCGATCGTGGAGGAGTACAGCTTGGCGACCGCCGCCTCTTTCTTGAAGGGCTCGCCCGCGACCAGACGGGACGCGGCGTCGCGCCAGCCGACGCGGGCCATGTGGGCCTTCATCTCCATGTCGGCGATCTTGAACTGGATCGCCTGGTTGGCGCCGATCGGGCGCCCGAACGCGTGCCGCTCCTTGGCGTACTTGACCGACTCGTCGACGCAGCCCTGAGCGAGACCCGTGGCCAGCGCCGCGATGGCGATGCGGCCCTCGTCCAGGATGCGCAGGAACTGCGCGTAGCCGCGGCCCTCCTCGCCGAGCAGGTTGGCCGCCGGTACGCGCACGTCCGCGAAGGACAGCTCACGGGTGTCTGAGGCGTTCCAGCCGACCTTCGAGTACGGGGCCGCGACCGTGAAGCCCGGGGTGCCGGAGGGGACGATGATGGCCGAGATCAGCGGCTTGCCGTCGGGCTTGCGGCCGGTGACCGCGGTGACCGTCACCAGGCCCGTGATGTCCGTGCCGGAGTTGGTGATGAAGCACTTGCTGCCGTTGATGACCCACTCGTTCGTCTCGGGGTCGAGCCGGGCCGTCGTACGGGTCGCGCCCGCGTCCGAGCCGCCGTCCGGCTCGGTCAGGCCGAAGGCACCCAGGATCTCGCCGGAGCAGAGGCGGGGGAGCCACTCCCGCTTCTGCTCCTCCGTACCGAAGAGATGGATCGGCATGGCGCCCAGCGAGACGCCCGCCTCCAGGGTGATGGCCACGGACGAGTCGACCCGGGCCAGCTCCTCCAGGACGATGCCGAGGGCGAGATAGTCGCCGCCCATGCCGCCGTACTCCTCGGGGAACGGCAGCCCGAACAGGCCCATGCGGCCCATCTCCCGCACGATCTCGTACGGGAATTCGTGCCGCTCGTAGAAGTCGCCGATCTTCGGCGCCACGACGTCATGGGCGAACGCCTCCACCGTACGGCGGAGTTCTTCGAGTTCGGGGGAGAGGCGGTGGTCCAGGGACATGCGGATCACTCCTGGTGGGACTGAGTCGTATTACCGAGTGCTTTGACGGTGCGGGACGGGCTGGGTCGGCCCAGTTGTCCGGCCATCCACACGCTGGTGGCGGTGAGGCGGCCGAGGTCGACCCCGGTGTCGATACCGAGGCCCTGGAGCATCCATACGAGGTCTTCCGTGGCGAGGTTGCCCGTCGCGGACTTCGCGTACGGGCAGCCGCCGAGGCCGCCCGCGGAGGCGTCGACGGTGCTGACGCCGTGCTGGAGGGCGGCCAGCGTGTTGGAGAGCGCCTGGCCGTAGGTGTCGTGGAAGTGCACGCCGAGCGCACTGGTGGGCACGCCCTCCTCGTTCAGCTCGGCGAGCAGGGCCTGCACATGGCCCGGCGTCGCCACGCCGATCGTGTCGCCGAGGCTCAGCTCGTCACAGCCCATGTCCGTCAGCGCCTTGCAGACGCGGACGACCTGATGGACCGGGACCGGGCCCTCCCACGGGTCGCCGAAGCACATCGAGATGTAGCCGCGGACCGTGAGGTCCGCGGCCTTCGCGCGCCTCACCACCGGTTCGAACATGGCGAGCGACTCGTCGACCGTCCGGTTGAGATTGGCCTTCGCGAAGGACTCCGTCGCGCTGGCGAAGACGGCCACGTGCCGGGCGCCGAGCGCCAGCGCCCGCTCCAGCCCGCGCTCGTTCGGCACGAGGACCGGAAGCGCCACCGGCAGGTCGGCCACCTGCGGGAACAGCTGCTCCGCGTCGGCCAGTTGGGGAACCCACTTGGGGTGGACGAAGCTGGTCGCCTCGATCGTGGTCAGTCCCGAGTCCGCGAGGCGCCGGATGAACTCCGCCTTCACCTCGGTCGGTACGGTCCCCTTCTCGTTCTGCAGCCCGTCGCGCGCGCCGACCTCGTAGATCCGCACCCGGGCGGGCAGGTCCTGGGCGGGTACGGCCATCGGCAGGCCGAGTTCGGAAGTGCTCATGCCGTCTCCTCCGCGGGAGTGATGACCGCCAGTACCTGGTCCATGGCGACCGTCGTGCCCGGCGTGACGTCCAGCTCGCTGACCGTTCCGGCGTGCGGCGCGGAGATGACGTGCTCCATCTTCATCGCCTCGACCACCAACAGGCTCTGGCCGGCGGTCACTTCGTCGCCGACGGCGACCTTCACGACCGTCACCGTGCCCGGCATGGGGGCGGTCAGCGAATCGGCACCGGCGTGCGCGGCGCCGGTGAGCGACGCGGCCACCGGGTCGTGATCGCGCACATGCCAGGCGTCGCCGTCGCGGCCGATCCAGTCGGCGGCGCGGTGGAAGGTGTGGCGCACCCCGTCGAGGGTCACCGAGACCCGGTCGGCGGTGACCGTGTGGCTGCCGCGCGGGGTGTACTCCACGGGGTCGAGGACCCGCAGGGAGAAGCCCACCGGCCGGGGGGTACCGCCGAGCCGCCAGCCGCTGGGCACCGAGAACGGGTCGGTCCAGCCGTCGCCCGCCGGAGCCAGCTCGGCGAGCCGGACGGCCGCCGCCGCCTCGTACACCTCCTCCGGCACCCCCTCCGGGACCAGCCCGGCCGCCTCCCGCTCGACAAGACCGGTGTCCAGGTCGCCCGCCACCACGTCCGGGTGGGCCAGCAGACGGCGCAGGAAGCCCGCGTTCGTCTGGACCCCGAGCGTGACCGTCTCGGCGAGGGCGGCCCGGAGCCTGCGCAGCGCCGTCGGGCGGTCGGGGCCGTACGCGATGACCTTGGAGAGCATCGGGTCGTAGAGGCTGCCGACCTCGGTGCCCTCGGAGAGACCCGAGTCGGTGCGCACTCCGTCGCCCTGCGGCTCGTGCAGGGCGAGGACGGTGCCCCCGGAGGGGAGGAAGCCGCGCGCCGGGTCCTCGGCGCAGATCCGGGCCTCCACGGCGTGCCCGGTGAGGGTGATGTCCTCCTGCGCGTAGGGCAGGTGCTCGCCGGCGGCGACCCGAAGCTGCCACTCGACGAGGTCGAGGCCCGTGACGAGTTCCGTGACCGGGTGCTCCACCTGGAGGCGGGTGTTCATCTCCATGAAGTAGTACGAGGACGGGTCGCCGCCGGGGACGATGAACTCGACCGTGCCCGCGCCCCGGTAGCCGCAGGAGCGGGCCGCCTGGACGGCCGCCTCGCCCATCGCGGCGCGCGTGGCCTCGTCGAGGAGCACGCTGGGCGCCTCCTCGATGATCTTCTGGTGGCGGCGCTGGAGGGAGCACTCGCGCTCGCCCAGGTGCACTACCTGGCCGTGCCCGTCCGCCAGGACCTGGATCTCGATGTGCCGGGGCCGGTCGACCCAGCGCTCGACGAGCAGGGTGTCGTCGCCGAAGGAGGCCCGCGCCTCGCGCCGGGCGGCGGCGATCTCGTCGGCCAGGACCGTGAGGTCCCGCACCAGGCGCATGCCCTTGCCGCCACCGCCGGCGCTCGGCTTCAGCAACACCGGCACGCCGATCTCGCGGGCGGCCGCGATCAGCTCCGCGTCCGTCAGACCGCTGCCCGAGGAGCCGGGGACGACCGGGACGCCGGCCGCCTTCACCGTCTCCTTGGCGCGGATCTTGTCGCCCATCAGGGAGATCGCCTCGGGGGACGGCCCGATGAAGACGAGTCCGGCCTCCGCGCAGGCCCGCGCGAACGCGGCGTTCTCGGCGAGGAAGCCGTACCCCGGGTGCACCGCCTGGGCGCCGGTCCGGGCCGCCGCCTCCAGCAGCCGCTCCACCGACAGATAGCTCTCCGACGCGGGCGCCGGTCCGATCCGTACGGCCGTGTCGGCCTCCCGGACGTGCCGGGCGTCCGCGTCCGCGTCCGAGAAGACGGCCACCGAGCGCACGCCGAGCGCGCGCAGGGTACGGATGACGCGTACGGCGATCTCACCCCGGTTGGCCACAAGCACCGTGTCAAACATGGGTCCCCTCACATCCGGAAGACGCCGAACTGGGGGTCACCCAGGGGCGCGTTGGCGCAGGCGGTCAAGGCGAGTCCGAGGACCTGCCGGGTCTCCATCGGGTCGATCACGCCGTCGTCCCAGAGCCGGGCCGTCGCGTAGTAGGCGTTGCCCTGCCGCTCGTACTGCCGGCGGATCGGGTCCTTGAAGTCCTCTTCGTCCGAGGCCGGCCAGGACTCGCCGCGCGCCTCGATCTGGTCGCGCTTGACGGTCGCGAGGACCGAGGCGGCCTGCTCGCCGCCCATCACGGAGATCTTGGCGCCCGGCCACATCCACAGGAAGCGGGGCGAGTAGGCCCGGCCGCACATCGAGTAGTTGCCCGCCCCGTACGAGCCGCCGATCACGACGGTCAGCTTCGGCACGCGGGTGCAGGCGACGGCCGTCACCATCTTGGCGCCGTGCTTGGCGATGCCTCCGGCCTCGTACTGGCGCCCCACCATGAACCCGGAGATGTTCTGCAGGAACACCAGCGGGATGCCGCGCTGGTCGCACAGCTCGATGAAGTGGGCGCCCTTCTGGGCCGACTCGGAGAACAGGATGCCGTTGTTGGCGACGATCCCGACCGGGTGGCCGTGGATCCGCGCGAAGCCGGTGACCAGGGTCTGCCCGAACTCGGCCTTGAACTCGGCGAAGCGCGAACCGTCGACCACGCGCGCGATGACCTCGCGCACGTCATAGGGGGTACGGGAGTCGACCGGCACCGCGCCGTACAGCCCGTACGGGTCGACCTTGGGCTCGGCCGACGGCTCCACGGACCAGGGGAGCTGCCCGCGCGCGGGCAGCGTGGCCGCGATGTTGCGGACGATGCGCAGCGCGTGCGCGTCGTCCTCCGCGAGGTGGTCGGTGACGCCCGACACGCGTGCGTGGACCTCGCCGCCGCCCAGCTCCTCGGCCGTGACGACCTCGCCGGTGGCGGCCTTCACCAGCGGTGGGCCGCCGAGGAAGATCGTGCCCTGGCCGCGCACGATCACGGCCTCGTCGCTCATCGCCGGCACGTAGGCGCCGCCCGCGGTGCAGGAGCCGAGGACGGCCGCGATCTGCGGGATGCCCGCGCCGGACATCCGTGCCTGGTTGTAGAAGATCCGCCCGAAGTGGTCGCGGTCGGGGAACACCTCGTCCTGCATCGGCAGGAAGGCGCCCCCGGAGTCGACGAGGTAGATGCAGGGCAGGCGGTTCTCCAGCGCCACCTCCTGGGCGCGCAGGTGCTTCTTCACCGTCATCGGGTAGTACGTGCCGCCCTTGACGGTGGCGTCGTTGGCGACGATCACGCACTCGCGCCCGCTGACCCGGCCGATCCCGGCGATGACGCCGGCGGCCGGGGCCGCTCCGTCGTACATCCCGTCGGCGGCGAGCGGCGCCAGCTCCAGGAACGGTGAGCCGGGGTCGAGAAGGGCGTCCACGCGGTCGCGGGGCAGCAGCTTTCCGCGCGCGGTGTGCCGGGCGCGTGCCTTCTCGCCGCCGCCGAGCGCCGCCGCGGCCAGCTTCCGGCGCAGCTCCTCGCCCAGCGCGCGGTGTGCCGCCTCGTTGGCCCTCCAGGCCTCCGACGCGGGATCTGCCGCGCTCGTCAGCTCCGGTGCCTCTTGCATCCTGCGGTCCCCTCACCAGGTGGTCGACCAGTTAATGAGCGTTAACGCAACTCCTTCAGGTTAACGACCGCTAACCGCCGTGTCTAGAATTGTTTTCATGGCCACCAGAACCGACGCCCCCACCCGGCGCGAGCAGATCCTCAGGGAAGCGGCCCGGCTCTTCGCCGAGCGCGGTTTCCACGGTGTGGGAGTGGATGAGATAGGAGCGGCGGTCGGCATCAGCGGCCCCGGTCTGTACCGGCACTTCCCCGGCAAGGACGCGATGCTCGCCGAACTGCTGGTGGGGATCAGCGGTCAGCTGCTCACGGGCGGCAGGCGCCGGGTGGCGGAGGCCGAGGGGGGTGCGGAGACGCTCCTCGACTCGCTCATCGAGGGGCACATCGACTTCGCGCTCGACGACCGCCCCCTGATCACCCTGCACGACCGCGAGCTGGACCGCCTGCGGGACAGCGACCGCAAGCTCGTGCGGCAGCTCCAGCGCCAGTACGTCGAGCTGTGGGTGGAGGTGGTCCGCGAGGTGTACCCGGAGCTGACCGAACCCGCCGCCCGTTCGGCCGTGCACTCGGTCTTCGGCCTGCTGAACTCGACCCCGCACCTGGGGCGGCCCGGCGCGCTCCCGGGGCGCGCGGGAACGGCGGAGCTGCTGCACCGGATGGCGCGGGGGGCCTTCGGAGCGGCTGCCGTGACCCCTGACACTTCCGTGGCGCCCGGGGTGGCGGCAGTGGCTCCTGAGGCTCCCGTGGCCCCCGGGGCGTGACGAGCGTCTCGGGCGGTGACCTCTGGACGGCGCTCGTGACCGGCGGGTAACCTCAGGTTCTGAGCAAGCGCTTAGAAATGACCCAGGTATCCAGGCGGAGGTGGCGGCGGTGCGCCGTACTGTGTTCAACGAGGACCACGAGGCGTTCCGGGAGACCCTGCGCGCCTTCATCGAGGCCGAGGTCGTCCCGGTCTACGACGAGTGGTTCGCCGCCGGCCAGGCGCCGCGCGACTTCTACTACAAGCTCGCCGAGCTCGGCGTCTTCGGCATCCGCGTGGACGAGGAGTTCGGCGGCGCCGGCATCGACTCGTACAAGTTCGAAGCCGTGATGTACGAGGAGACCTCGCGCGCCGGTGTCCAGTTCGGCGGCTCCGGTGTGCACGTGCTGCTCGGCCTGCCCTACATCAAGATGCTCGCCACCGACGAGCAGAAGAAGCGCTTCCTGCCGAAGTTCGTCAGCGCCGAGGAGATGTGGGCCCTCGCGATGACCGAGCCGGGCACCGGCTCCGACCTCGCGGGCATGAAGACCACCGCCAAGCTCTCCGAGGACGGCTCGCACTACGTTCTCAACGGCTCCAAGACCTTCATCACCGGTGGCGTCCACGCCGACCGCGTGATCGTCTGCGCCCGCACCTCCGCGCCCACCGCCGAGGACCGCCGCTACGGCATCTCCCTCTTCGCCGTGGACACCAAGTCCGAGGGCTACTCCATCGGCCGCAAGCTCGACAAGCTCGGCCTGAGGACCTCCGACACCGCCGAGCTGGCCTTCGTCGACGTGAAGGTGCCCGTCGAGGACCTCCTCGGCGAGGAGAACAAGGGCTTCTACTACCTCGGCCACAACCTCGCCTCCGAGCGCTGGGGCATCGCCTTCGGCGCCTACGCGCAGGCCAAGGCCGCCGTCCGGTTCGCCAAGGAGTACGTCCAGGAGCGCACCGTCTTCGGCAAGACCGTCGCCTCCTTCCAGAACACCAAGTTCGAGCTGGCCGCCTGCCAGGCCGAGGTGGACGCGGCCGAGGCCGTCGCCGACCGCGCCCTGGAGGCCCTCGACGCCGGTGAGCTGACCCCGGCCGAGGCCGCCAGCGCCAAGCTGTTCTGCACCGAGGTCGCGCACCGCGTCATCGACCGCTGCCTCCAGCTGCACGGCGGCTACGGCTTCATGAACGAGTACCCGATCGCCCGTCTGTACGCGGACAACCGCGTCAACCGCATCTACGGCGGGACCAGCGAGATCATGAAGTCGATCATCGCCAAGGACATGGGCCTGTAAGGTCCGCGAAAAGACTGCGCGGTACAACTGCCCCATGAGTGAGGCACTTCAGAGTCTCCTCGATCTGCTCGACCTGGAGCGGATCGAGGAGAACATCTTCCGCGGCCGGTCCCGGTCCGCCGTCGTCCCACGGGTCTTCGGCGGACAGGTGGCGGCGCAGGCACTGGTCGCCGCCGGGCGCACGGTCCCCGAGGACCGGCTCGCCCATTCCCTGCACGCGTACTTCCTGCGGATCGGGGACCCCGGCGCACCCATCGTGTACTCCGTGGACCGCATCCGCGACGGCCGCTCCTTCACCACCCGCCGGGTGGTCGCGGTCCAGCACGGACAGCCGATCTTCCACCTCTCCGCGTCCTTCCAGGCGTACGAGGAGGGCATGGAGCACCAGGCCCCGATGCCGCCCGCGCCCGACCCGGAGACGCTGCCCACGGCCGCCGAGCTGCTTCCGCTGTACGCCGACGTCTTCACCGATGCCGACGTGGTGGAACGCATCCTGGAGGCCCGTGAGTCCGTCGACCTGCGCTATGTCGACGCGCCCCCGTACGGCACCGTCGGCGAGGCCCGCGAGCCGCGCTCCCAGGTGTGGTTCCGCACCAACGGCAAGCTCGCGGACGACCCGCTGCTGCATGTCGTCCTCGCGACGTACGTCTCGGACATGACGCTCCTCGACTCCATCCTGCTCGCCCATGGGCGCGGCGGCTGGGTGACCGGCGACGTCGTCGGAGCCTCCCTCGACCACGCGATGTGGTTCCACCGCCCGTTCCGCGCCGACGAATGGCTGCTGTACGACCAGGAGTCGCCGTCGGCATCCGGCGGCCGCGGCCTCGGGCAGGCCCGGATCTACACCCAGGACGGCCGGCTGGCCATCTCGGTGATCCAGGAAGGCGTGGTCCGCGTCCCGCGATAGCGACGCGTTCCCCGTTGCGGACCCGTTCCTCGGTAAGACTGAGCCATGACTGAAGCAGCAGCACGGAACGAGGACAGCGGGGACGGCGGCGACGGCGCCGGTGAGAGCGTCTTCACGGTGATCGTCGCCGCCGCCGCCAATCTCGGGATCGCCCTCGCCAAGGCGGTCGCCGGTGTCATCAGCGGCTCCAGCGCGATGCTGTCGGAGGCCGCCCACTCCGTCGCCGACACCGTCACGGAGCTGCTGCTGCTCACGGCGCTCAAACGCAGCGAGAAACCGGCCGACGAGGACCATCCGCTGGGCTACGGCCCCGAGCGCTACATCTGGGCGCTGCTCGCCGCCGTCGCCACCTTCGTCGGCGGCGCGGTCTTCTCGATCTACGACGGCATCCACACCCTGGTCGCGGGCGAGAAGCTCGGCGACCCGCTCGTGTCGTACATCGTGCTGGCCGTCGCCTTCCTCCTGGAGGGCTTCTCCCTGCGGACGGGACTGCGGCAGGCGCGCGGTGAGGCCGCCCGGGTCGACGCCCCCTTCACGACCTACCTCCGGCGCACGCCCGACACCGCCGTGAAGGCCGTCGTCATGGAGGACTCGGCCGCGCTGGTCGGACTGGTGTTCGCCGCGGGCGGCCTGCTCGGCGGCCAGCTGACCGGATCGGGCGTCTGGGACGGCATCGCCTCGCTCCTCATCGGACTCCTGCTGCTCTACGTCGCCTGGGTGCTCGGCCGTTCCAACGCGGAGCTGCTGATCGGACGGCCGCTGCCCCGGCCGATGCGGGAGCGGATCCGGGCCGAGCTGCTGGAGCTGGAGCACGTGGACGCCGTACTGGAGCTGATCACGCTCATGCAGGGGCCGCGTGAGGCGCTCATCGCCGCCAAGGTCGACTTCCGGGACGCGTCGACCGCTGCCGAGATCGAGTGGGCCTGCGAACAGGCCGAGGACCGGCTCCGGGCGGTGTTCCCCTCGGTGAGCAGGGTGTACCTGGACCCGACACCGGGGTACGCCCAGCGGCGGGACGAGGGGCTGAATCCCTGGCCGTGAAAGGCAGTTGAGGTGGTCGGGCGGCGAGAGGTTGGATGGCCGCCATGAGCTATGCGGAAGAGTCGTGGAACTGGCGCGGGGCACGCGTCCGGGAAGTCTTCCTGGAGGCCGCGGACACGGTCGTCGGGCTGCTCGCCGAACCCTCCGTCGCCGCCGCCTGGGAAAAGCCCAGCGCGCTGCGGGACTTCGGCGTCGGCGGCCTCGCGGCGCACACCGTCTGGCCGGAACTCGCCCTGCCGGACCTGCTGGCACAGCCGCTGCCGGTGGAGCCGGTGGTGTCGCTGCGGGAGTACTACGTGGAGCGGGTGACCTGGCTCGACGCGGGCGTCGACGGCGCGGTCAACATCCGTATCCGGCGCAGCGGGGAGGCGACGGCGGCGGACGGGCACGAGGTGCTCGTGGGGCGGGCCCGCGAGGCCGTCGAACGGCTGCGGACCGCGCTGCCCGAGGCCCCCGCCGTGCGGCCGGTCCGGATGCCGTCCTGGGGCGACTGGTCGCTGGGCCTCGACGACTTCCTGCTCACCCGGCTGATGGAACTCGTCGTGCACGCCGACGACTTGGCGTACGGCGTGGGCCTGCCGGCACCGGACTTCCCCGAGCGGGTGACCGCGCCTGTGGTCGACCTGCTCGCCCGCCTCGCGGTCCGGCGGCACGGGACGGTGAACGTCGTCCGGGGGCTCGCCCGCGCCGAGCGCGCCCCCGGGTCGATCGCCGGGATGTAGGGGCTCCCAGGGGAGCCGGAGCTCAGGCCAGGCCCGCTTCCTTGAGCAGATACGCCGTCATCGGGTCGTAGTGGCGCGGGCTGAGAACGTGGTCGTCGAGCGGGACCACGACCTGGAGCGTGCCCTCCGACTCGCCGAGGAAGAGCGCCGGGTCGTTGCTGTCGGCGTATCCGACGGAGTCCAGGCCCTGCTGGCCCGCGAAACCGGCCCAGCCGTGGTCGGCCACGACCAGGTCGGGCAGCGGACGGCCCGCCCGCTCCAGACCGGTGAGGATCGCGCGCATCGGCTCGCCCGAGTGGGTGTGCCACAGCGTGGCGCCGTGCTCCAGGACCGCGACGTCCGCGAACTGCATGATGTAACCCTCGCCCGTCTGCAGGCCGTCGGGGATCACCACGATCTCGCAGCCGGCGGAGCGCAGGGCCGCCGCCGTGGCACGGTGCACGTCCAGCAGCCCGCCCGGGTGGCCGGTCGCGAACAGCACCCGCTGCCGGCCCTCGGCCGCCTTGCGCAGCCGGGCCGCGAGGCGGTCCAGCGCGTCCAGGGTCAGCTCGGGGTCGATGGTGTCCTGGCCGTAGCGGTACTCCGGGTCGTCGTTGACGCCGACCCGCTCCGCCATCACCGCGAGCACGTCCTGCTCGTCGCTCCAGCGGTCGCCGAGTTCCAGACCGAGCCACCAGTTGCGCTCGCCGTTCGCCAGCTTGCGGTAGTGGGAGAGGTTGTTCTCGCGGGGCGTGGCGACATCGCCCGCGATACGGGTCTTCACGAGATGGTCGACAAGTTCGGCGCGGCTGGGCGTCCCGGGTATCGGCATACCCCCATTGTGCCGGTGCGATCCGGCCGGGGGCGCGGCCGTCCCGGTCGCTGGGATGTGCGTCACTCAGGTGTACGGGGACCCGGGGCCGGGTCCCGGCGCCGTGCGCTCAGTCGTGTCGGAGCGCGAACCACAACTCCATCCGTACGTCCGGGTCGTCGAGGTCCGCGCCCAGCAACGCGGCGCAGCGGGCGATGCGTTGGCGGACGGTGTTGCGGTGGACGGAAAGGGCCACCGCGGTGCGGTCCCAACTGCCGTGCAGGGAGAGCCAGGTGCGCAGGGTCTCGGTCAGGGCGGGGGTCCCGGCGACAGGCGCGAGCAGGGCGTGGGCGTGGGCCTCGGCGTCGGCCGGGGGGACGAGGTCCGCGAGCGCGGGGCGGTCGCCGTGGCGGACCAGGGGAACCCGGGTGGCGCGGGCACGGGCCAGCGCGCGGGCCGCCTGGGTGTCGGCGGCGGCCCACGCGTGCGGGCCCGCGGGCGCGCTGACCCCGCAGGTCCAGCCCGGCTGTGCGGTGGGCTCGCGGTCGCCGGGGACGAGGACGCGGACGACGTCGCCGCCGACGTCCACCAGCGCGGAGCCCAGCGCGGCCGCCAGCGCGGACGCGGAGACGGCGTCCGGGGCGGGGCCGTCCCCGGCGGGACGGGCGTGCACGACCACCCACCGTGCGCCGCCGAGAAGCGGTGCCACCGTCTCCGGCGCGGCCCCGAGCAGCAGCCGCACCAGCGCAGCCGACCGAGCGGCCCCGCTCCCGCTCTGGTGCTCCCCGGTGAGGAGGGAGAGCAGCACGGCCGCGACGGAGGCGATCGTGTGGTCGCCGGGGTCGCGGCGCGGCGTGGCGACACCCAGGACGAAGCCCTGGCCGCTGCCGAGGGCGTAGGCCGCGAGATGGACGCCGCCCACGGTGTCGGTGGCGGAGGACGGGGCGGGCCCCTGAGCCCCCCGGGGCCGCACGACACCGGCAAGCTCGACGAGCACCTCCTCGGGAGCCGTCACGACGGGGAGCGCGTCGGCGGAGCCGGGTCCGGTCGTCGGCGTCCCGGCCGCGTGCGCCACGGGCGAGGGTGCCGGGTCCGGGGGTGCCGGGTCCGGGGCGGGCCCGGTCCCGGGCGTCCGGCTCGCGGGGCCGCCGACCGTGGGCGCCGCTTCTGCCGGGCGAGCCGCGTCCGTCGGCCGCGCCGTCCCGGCCGGGGCCGTGTCCGCCGGGGCGGCAGCGTCGGCCGGCCTTGCGATGTCTGCCGGGCGGCCAGTGGTCGCGGAGGGGGTCCTGGCGTGGGCTCCGGCGTGGGCCGTCTCCGCCGGGTCGGCCCGGTTCGCCGGCCGCGTCGCTTCCTGCGGGCCGGACGGCGGGAGTCTCCCCGCGTGGGCCAGTTCCGTGCCCTCCGGCCCGTACAGAGCCGCCCAGCCGCCCAGCCGCTGGGCCAGCTGCCGGAGTACCGCCGGTACCGGATCGGGGCGGGCGGCGGCGGCGGCCAGACTCTGCTGGGCCTCGGTCACCCGGCGGAGTTCGGCCAGCCGGGCCTGGGCCATGAGCTGCCAGACCGCGCGGGCGACCCCGGAGAACGTCGTCCGGGGCGGGACCTCCAGCAGGGGCAGCCCGTAGGTGTCGCAGGCCGCGACGAGGGCGCTCGGGACCGTGTCGTGGACCGGCGCCAGGCCGAAACCGAGCGCCGCGCCGCCCGCCGCGACGATGCGGGAGACATAGCCGTCGAAGTAGTCCGCGGAGCCGTCGGTCTCGTCCGATCCGGGGGTGCCCGCGTCGGGGCCGGCCGCCGCGGGCACGTGGACCCCGGCCGTCAGCAGCAGCTCGCCGCCCAGCAGGTAGGGGTAGGGGTCGGCCATCTCCGAGGTGTGCGCCCAGTGGATCACCGTGTCGGGCTCCGCCGGCCCGGCGATCAGGCGCAGGGCCAGGTCCTCACGGGCGAGCAGCGCCGACAACGGCACCGGAGGAGTCGGCGGTACGGCGGGGGCGGACGGTGACTGCGGTTCCGGCATGGTGGACAGTTCCTCCATCCCGTTCGGGTCGAATGGATGAAACGTACACTTCGCAGCCGCTTTCCGGCCACCTAATGTCGGTCCCGACCAGCAGCCACGGGTACGGGCGGATGTCCCCGTGATCAGTTGCCGGCCGTCCCCACATCCCCGCACGACACGCCACAGAGCACCCTGAGGAGACCCATGGCCGTCGACTACACAGTGATCGTCGTCTATCTGGCCGGCATGCTGGCCATGGGCTGGTGGGGCATGCGCCGTGCCAAGTCCAAGAGCGACTTCCTCGTCGCGGGGCGGCGGCTCGGACCCGTCATGTACTCCGGCACCATGGCCGCCATCGTGCTGGGCGGCGCGTCCACCATCGGCGGTGTCGGCCTCGGCTACCAGTACGGACTCTCCGGAGCCTGGATGGTCTTCACCATCGGCCTCGGCCTGCTGGCGCTCAGCGTCTTCTTCTCCGCCCGCATCGCCCGCCTGAAGGTCTACACCGTCTCCGAGATGCTCGACCTGCGCTACGGCGGCCGGGCCGGTGTCATCTCCGGTGTCGTCATGTGGGCGTACACCCTGATGCTCGCGGTCACCTCGACCATCGCGTACGCCACGATCTTCGACGTCCTCTTCGACATGAACCGGACGCTCGCGATCATCCTCGGCGGCTCGATCGTCGTCGCGTACTCCACGCTCGGCGGCATGTGGTCGATCACCCTCACCGACATGGTGCAGTTCGTGGTCAAGACCGTCGGCGTGCTGCTCCTGCTCCTGCCCATCGCGGTCGTCAAGGCCGGCGGGTTCAGCGCGATGAAGGCCAAGCTCCCCACCGAGTACTTCGACCCGCTGGGCATCGGCGGCGAGACGATCTTCACCTATGTACTGATCTACACGTTCGGCATGCTGATCGGTCAGGACATCTGGCAGCGCGTGTTCACCGCGCGCGGTGACAGGACCGCCAAGTGGGGCGGCACCGTCGCCGGCACCTACTGCCTGGTGTACGCCCTCGCCGGCGCCGTCATCGGCACGGCGGCCAAGGTCCTCTACCCGAAGCTGCCCAGCGCCGACACCGCCTTCGCGACCATCGTCAAGGACGAACTCCCGGTCGGTGTGCGCGGACTGGTGCTCGCCGCGGCCCTCGCCGCTGTGATGTCCACCTCCTCCGGCGCCCTGATCGCCTGCGCCACCGTCGCCAACAACGACATCTGGTCGAGGCTGCGCGGCGCTGTGAAGCGCGACACCGGGGACCACGACGAGGTCAAGGGCAACCGCCTCTTCATCCTGGTCATGGGCATAGCCGTCATCTGCACGGCGATCGCGCTGAACAACGTCGTCGAGGCGCTGACCGTCGCGTACAACCTGCTCGTCGGCGGCCTGCTCGTCCCGATCCTCGGCGGTCTGCTGTGGAAGCGCGGCACGGTGCACGGCGCGCTCGCCTCGGTCGTCGTCGGCGGAGTCGCCGTCATCGGCCTGATGGCCACCTACGGCATCCTCGCGAACGAGCCCGTCTACTACGGCCTGCTTCTCTCCCTGGCCGCGTACGTGATCGTCTCGCTGGCCACGCCGGCGACCGACGCCGCGGTGCTGGCCGCATGGCGGGAGCGGCTCGCGGGCCGTGACGCCGAAACCTTGTCCGAACCGGTCCCGGTTCACCAGTAGAGTCGTAGTACTTGTACTTAGTTGTACATACGCGACGAAGTGTAGGAAAGAAGGCAATACCCCATGAGCAGCAACGAGACGCCCCGCGGCCCCGTCGATTCGTCCCGCATCCCGCGGTACGCCGGCCCCGCGACCTTCGCCCGGCTGCCCCGCCTCGACGAGGTCGGCACCACCGATGTCGCCGTGGTCGGTGTGCCGTTCGACTCCGGCGTCTCGTACCGGCCGGGCGCCCGCTTCGGCGGCAACGCGATCCGCGAGGCGTCCCGGCTGCTGCGCCCCTACAACCCCGCGCAGGACGCCTCCCCGTTCGCCCTCGCGCAGGTCGCGGACGCCGGTGACATCGCGGCGAACCCGTTCAACATCAACGAGGCCGTCGAGACGGTGGAGGCCGCCGCCGACGAGCTGCTCGGCACCGGCGCCCGCCTGATGACCCTGGGCGGCGACCACACCATCGCGCTCCCCCTGCTGCGCTCCGTCGCCAAGAAGCACGGCCCGGTCGCGCTGCTCCACTTCGACGCGCACCTCGACACCTGGGACACGTACTTCGGCGCCGAGTACACCCACGGCACCCCGTTCCGCCGCGCCGTCGAGGAAGGCATCCTCGACACCTCGGTGCTCTCCCACGTCGGCATCCGCGGGCCGCTCTACGGCAAGCAGGACCTCACCGACGACGAGAAGATGGGCTTCGGCATCGTCACCTCGGCGGACGTCTACCGCCGCGGCGCCGACGAGGTCGCCGACCAGCTGCGCCAGCGCATCGGCAACCGCCCGCTCTACATCTCCATCGACATCGACTGCCTCGACCCGGCGCACGCGCCCGGCACGGGCACCCCGGAGGCGGGCGGCATGACCTCCCGCGAGCTCCTGGAGATCCTGCGCGGCCTGTCGTCCTGCAACCTGGTCTCGGCCGACGTGGTCGAGGTCGCCCCGGCGTACGACCACGCCGAGATCACCGCGGTGGCGGCGTCCCACACCGCGTACGAACTGACCACCATCATGTCCCGCCAGATCGCGGAGGCCCGGAGCAAGTGACCCACGACCACGACCTGGTTCTCCGTCCGTCGGCGGCACAGACGGAGGCCGCGCTCAACCCGCCCCCCGGCCGCAACGGCGGAGACCTGGTCGTGGAGACCCTCTCCGGTCTCGGCGCGACGACCGTGTTCGGGCTGCCGGGTCAGCACGCGCTCGGCATGTTCGACGCGCTGCGCCGCTCCTCGCTCCAGTACGTCGGCCTGCGCGTCGAGAACAACGCCGGCTTCGCGGCGGACGCCTACGGCCGGATCACCGGCGAGGCCGCGCCGCTGCTGCTCTCCACCGGCCCCGGGGCGCTGACCTCGCTCGCCGCGCTCCAGGAGGCGCGCGCCGCCTCGGCGCCCGTCCTCGCCATCAGCAGCCAGATCCCGACCGCGGGACTCGGCGGCGGCCGGCACGGCTATCTGCACGAACTCCCCGACCAGCAGGCCTCGTTCCGGGGCGTGGTGAAGTCGGTCCACACGGTCCGTACGCAGTCCCAGATCCCCTCCGCCATCGCGGCGGCCTGGGAGTCGGCGCTGACCGCCCCGCACGGACCGGTGTGGGTGGAGATCCCGCAGGACGTGCTCCTCGCCGAGACGAGCCTGCCGATGGTGACGGCGATGGACGCGACCCCCGAGGACGTCGTCCCGCGCCCCGAACTGACCGCGCTGGCAGCCCACTTGCTGTCCTCGGCGGCCCGCCCCGCGATCATCGCGGGCGGCGGTGTCGTCCGGTCGGACGCGTCCGGCAAGCTGCGCGCGCTCGCCGAGAAGCTGAACGCGCCGGTCGTCACCACCTTCGGCGGCAAGGGCGCCTTCCCCTGGGAGCACCCGCTGTCCCTCCAGTCCTGGCTGGAGGACCGGTACACGACCGACTTCCTGGAGGACGCGGACGTCCTGCTGGTGGTGGGCTCGGGTCTCGGCGAACTCTCCTCGAACTACCACACGTTCAGGCCCCGCGGCCGGGTGATCCAGATCGAGGCCGACCTCGGCAAGCTGGAGTCCAACCACCCGGCGCTGGGCATCCACGCGGACGCGCGCCTCGCGCTGTCCGCGCTCCTGGAGACGGTGGAGGAACGCCCCGACCCGACGGCGCCGGACCGCGTGAGCACGGTCCTCGCCCGGGTGGCGGAGCGCATCGCCGCCCAGGAACTCACCCTGGAACAGGACGTGCTGGCGTCCGTCCGCCGAGCCCTGCCCGCCACCTCCCCGTCCTTCTGGGACATGACGATCCTTGCGTACTGGGCCTGGTCGGCCTTCGACCCGCGCGGCGCCAACACCATGCACTCCGCCCAGGGCGCCGGCGGCCTCGGCTACGGCTTCCCGGCGGCGCTGGGCGCGGCGGCCGCCGACCCCTCCCGCCCGGTCCTCGCGGTCTCCGGCGACGGCGGCGCGCTGTACTCCATCGCCGAGCTGGCCACGGCGAAGCAGTGCGACCTCCCGGTCACCTGGCTCATCGTCGACGACGGCGGATACGGCATCCTGCGCGAGTACATGACCGGCGCCTTCGGCCGGGCGACCGCCACGGAACTGTCCCGTCCGGACTACGTGGCCCTCGCCGAGTCGTTCGGCGTGCCGGGCGTCCTCACGAGCCCCGAGAGGCTGGAGGAAGACCTGGCCAAGGCGCTGGCCGCGCCCGGCCCATCGGTGGTCGTCCTCCCGGCGGTACTGCGGATGTTCGCGCCGACCCACCTGGACTGAGCGTCCGGCCCGGGACCCTCCCGCGGGGGAAGAGGTCCCGGGCCGACCCGTCGTCTACCAGATCGCCTCGACCCACTCCGGGTGGTCGATGAACGGGTTGCGGTTGTGCTGGTAGGTGTCGTAGATGACCTGGTTGCGCTTCTCCTCGAAGGCGCTCGGCGGGTCCTCGTCGTTCCACGCCTTGAGCACGGACAGCTTGCCGATGTACGGGGCGCTGCCGTTGTTGACCTTCTCGTCGGGCTCCAGGTTCGCGAAGCCGTCGTCGCCCTCGTAGCGGACCGCCATGTAGAGGATCATGCGGGCCACGTCGCCCTTGTCGGCGTCGCGCGGCTCGAAGGAGTCGGAGTCGACCTTGCTGCCGCCCCCGTTGGTGACCGCGCTGCCGCCGTTGTCGAAGTCCAGGTTGCCCCGGATGCTGTTGACCTGGACGTCCGCGGGGCGCAGATGGTGCAGGTCGGTGCCGGGACCGGTCACCTCGCCGAAGTCGCCGTGCGACTTGGCCCAGGTGTGCTCGCGGTTCCAGTCGCCGACGTCGCCGCCGTTGAGGGACTTGGCGCGCGAGACACCGCTGTACAGCAGGATCACGTTGCTGCTGTTGTTCGGGTCCTGGTCGGTGGCCATCAGCGCGTTCCAGACCGCGGAGTACGAGATCTTGGTCTGGCTGCTGATGATGGTGTGCAGCGAGGACTTCAGGCTCGTGCCGGTCTTGCCGATCGCGTTCTTGTAGTACGTGCTGTCGTACGCGGTCGTGGTGGCGCTCGCGGGGGTCGCGGTCAACGTCGGGAGGGTGATGCCGACGAGGATCGCGGAGGTACTCAGCGCCAGGATCTTCCAGCGGTCAATGTGCGTGGCGGGCATCGTGGGGTGTCCGTTCTACGCGGGTTGAATGGAGCGGATAACCGGGAGCGTGACATGGACATGAGGTTCCTGGGGTTAAGGAGAGGTGTCGGTTCCGTGTCGGGATTCAACAACTCGCCCGGTGCGTACGAGACATGACATACCGGACGCCTCCGGCCGGGACCGCGAGCGGCCCCTGACCGGGTGGGGTCAGGGGCCGCCGGGTGTCGGGAGCGGGGTCAGCCGAGGTCGGAGGGGTCGAGCCGGTAGAGTGTGGAGGTCGACTGGCCGCTGCTCTGCGTGCCGGTGCCGGTGCCGGTGCCGGTGCCGGTGCCGGAGGCGGAGGCGGAACCCGAGCCCGCGCCGGAGTTGGAGCCGGACCCTGAGCCGGACCCGGCAGCGGACCCGGACCCGGCAGTGGAGCCGGACTCCGAAGTGGAGCCCGACGACGCGGACTTGTCGTACGCGCTCTCCTTCACCGCCGTGCCGTTCTTCTCCACCCACGCGGTGATCTGCGAGTTGAGCGTGTTGTTCCCGCCCATCCCGCCGCCCATGCCGCCGCCGAGCTGGATGTAGTGCAACTCGCCCTTGCGCACCAGCTCCTTGAGCTTGGCGAGGGTCATGGCCTTGTCGGAACCGGTGAAGCCGAACATGGAGATGACGGGTTTGCCGGTGCTCACGATCAGCTGCGCCGCACCCTGCGAATTGGATACGGCCAGCAGCCACTTCGCGCCGTCCTGGTGCTTCTCCAGATAGGAGACCAGGGCGCTGCTGGTGCTGCCGCCCATGCCGCCGCCCCCGCCGAAGCCGCCCGCGCCACCGGGCTGGTCCCCGGTACCGCCCGGGGCGGTACCGTTCCCGCCCTCCGCCTGGCCACCGCCGGGGAACTCCCCGTTCCCGCCGCCCGGTTGGCCCGCGTCCTGGCCGCCGCCTGGGAAGCCGCCCTCGGGCAGTTCGCCGTTCCCGCCGGGTGCCTGGCCGCCGCCGGGGAAGCCGCCGGCCTGCCCTCCGGCCTCGGCGTCCGGACCACCCTGCCGGGTGGCGCCGGGGCCGCCCCGGCCGCCGCCCGGACCGCCGCCGAAGCCGCCGCTGCCGGTGCTCGGGCCCGCCGTCGGATTGGTGCCGCCCATGCCACCGCCACCCTGGCCGCCACCGGCCGCCAGGGGTTCGGCGACGGCGTACGCCGTCGGGCCGGCGAGGGCCGCGACGACCGCCGCGGCCACGGATGCGGTGAGCAGCCGGGCCCGGTTGGCGGAGCCGAACCGGGCCCGGCTGCCGGAACGGAAGGCGATCAGACCCGCGATGGCCAGTGCCATGACCACCGCGACGGCCGGCCACAGCCAGCCGTTCCAGTCGTCGGCCCGGCGCAGCAGGACGACCGACCAGATCGCGGTGACCGCGAGTCCGGCGGGCAGCACCCACACCCAACGGGCGTCCTGGCCGCGGAAGGCGCGCAGCAGCAGGACACCGCCCGCGCCGGTCAGGGCCGCGATGCCGGGAGCGAGCGCGGTCGTGTAGTAGGGGTGCATCGTGCCCTCGGCCATGCTGAACGTCAGATAGTGCAGGACGGTCCAGCCGCCCCACAGCACCAGCGCGGCCCGCTTCGGGTCGGTGCGCGGCGCACGTCCGCACAGCACCAGGCCGCCCACGAGCGCGATGCCCGCGAAGGGCAGCAGCCAGGAGATCTGGCCGCCGAGGATGTCGTTGAACATCCGGCCGAGGCCCGCGGTCCCGGCGAAGGTGCCGCCCCCGCCGCCCCCGCCGCCTCCGCCGTTGCCCTCGCCGCCCAGCACCCGGCCCAGGCCGTTGTAACCCATGATCAGGTCCCAGGCGGAACCGTCCGTGGAGCCTCCGATGTACGGGCGGTCGTCGGCCGGTACGAGCGAGACGGCGGCTGCCCACCAGAAGCTCGCGACGGCCAGCGTCACGGTGGCGAGGAGCAGGTTGCGGACCTTCTTCGCCCAGCCGAGCCGGGAGGCGTACACGTACACGGCGAAGACCGCGGGGAGGGCGATGTAGGCCTGGAGCATCTTGGTGTTGAAGGCGAGCCCGAAGCACACCGCCGAGCCGAGCAGCGACAGCAGCCTGCCGTCACGGGTGGCCCGCAGGCCCAGCGCCGCGCCCGCGACCATCAGCAGGACGAGCGTGGTGTCCGGGTTGTTGTCGCGGTTGATGGCGACCGTGATCGGGGTCAGGGCCAGGACCAGTGCGGCCACCGCGGCCGCCGGATGGCCGAAGACCCGCTTCACGGAGGAGTGCAGGATCCAGATCGTGCCGAGCGCGGCGGCGACCATGGGCGCCATCATCTGCCAGGTGCCGAAGCCGAAGACCCGGCAGGACAGACTCATGATCATGAGAGCGAACGGCGGTTTGTCGACGGTGATGAAGTTGCCCGCGTCGAGCGAGCCGAAGAACCAGGCCTTCCAGCTCTGCGTACCGCTGAGCACCGCGGCGCTGTAGAAGCTGTTCAGGCCGGCGGCCGACAGGTTCCAGGAGTACAGGACCGCGGCGAGTACGAGGATCGCCACCAGCGCGGGCAGCGACCAGCGGGGTGCGGCCGCCGGCGCCGTCCCCGCGGGCCCGGCCGGCGCGGGAACCGGCGGCGGGGCGGGGGGAGTCGTGGGGGCGTCGGGCGATGGGTCAGTGGCAGACGTCACCATCGAACCCTGACGCGAGGTGATGGGTGCGCACTGTGCTCCGGCTGGGGGTGAGCTGTGCATCCGGCCTCCGCCCCCGGGCTTCCGTCCCCGGGCCTCCGCCCCCAGGCCTCCGAACGCCGGGTTTCCGCCCCCGGGCTTCCGTTGCCGGGCCTCCGTCCCCAGGCCTCCGAACGCCGGTCTCTGCCCTCGGGCCTCTGTACGCAGGGCTTCCGGCGCCCCGGGTTTACGTGTCCCGAGTCTTCGCGCCCGGACTCGTCGCTGGAGCCCCCGCGTCCCGAACCCCCGTACCTAGAACGCCCGTACAACTTTCGGACGCCCCTGTGAGTCATCTGAGGTGAGCGCGCCCGTGGCGCGTTCGTATCGCTTCAAGGGGATGGGAAGCCTCCATGATTCACCGGATATCCCGGGGTGCCCGTGTGCTCGCAGTGAGCCTCGGCGCCGGGGTCATCGTGCCGCTCGCGGTCGCCGCGGCCCCCGCCGCCGCCACGCCGGCGCCGACGGTCAGCTGCACGTCGGGCAAGGCCGGCCTGGCCGCCAAACTCCAGACGGACATCACCGCGGCGCTCGCGAACCGCAAGGGCACCGTCGCGGTCGGCCTGTACGACCGCTCGACCAACACCACCTGCACACTCCGCGCCACCACCTCGTTCGACTCGGCCAGCACGGTGAAGGTCACCGTCCTCGCCACGCTGCTGTGGGACGCGAAGAAGCACAACCGCTATCTGACGAGCACCGAGACCTCGCTCGCCACCAAGATGATCACCCAGTCGGACAACGCCTCGACCACCAAGCTGTGGAACCAGCTCGGTCTGACGAAGATCAAGGGCTTCCTGACCGCGGCGGGGATGACGAAGACCACGCCGGGCACCGGCGGCTACTGGGGTCTGACGCAGATCAACGTCACCGACGAGCAGAAGCTGCTGAAGCTCATCACCGCCAAGAACACGGTGCTGAGCGACAACTCCCGCGCGTACATCCTGAAGCTCATGGGCCAGGTCATCTCCTCGCAGCGCTGGGGGACACCGGCCGGGGCGCCCTCGACGGTCGCCGTGCACGTCAAGAACGGCTGGCTCTCGCGCTCCACGAACGCGTGGCGGGTGCACAGCCTCGGCACCTTCAACGGCGGCGGCCACGACTACATGATGTCGGTGCTCACCGTCGGCAGCAGCACCATGGACTACGGCGTCGCCACCATCCAGGCCGTCGCCAAGGTCATCCACAAGGACCTCGTGCCGGTCACCGTCGCCGCCCAGCGGTTCACGCCGACCTCGCAGCCGTCGGAGGCCTTCCCGGCCGTCCCGGCCAGCTGACCGAGGCCGCTCCCCCGGGCATCCGTACGCCCGCACTCCCGCGTTCGCACGCCTGCACATCCTCTTCCGCCCGCCCGGCCACCGTGCCCGGCGGGCGGAAGATTGTTGCGGAGGGATGAAATCCGCTCCGTCCGGCGTTGGTGCATTCCGGCGGAGTGAGATCTACGGAAGGTACCGGAGTGGCGACGGAACGGGGATGGGCACGGCGGCTCGCCGGGTACGCGTGGCGGTACCCGAAGGACGTGCTGCTCGCGCTCGGCTCCTCGCTGGGCGGCATGGCCCTCATGGCGGTGGTCCCGCTGGTCACCAAGGTGATCATCGACGACGTCATCGGCGACCACAGCAGAGGCATGGCCCCCTGGGCGGGCGCGCTGCTCGGCGCGGCCGTCCTCGTCTACGTCCTCACCTACATCCGCCGCTACTACGGCGGTCGGCTCGCCCTCGACGTCCAGCACGACCTCCGTACCGACATGTACGAGACGATCACCCGGCTGGACGGGCGGCGCCAGGACGAGCTGTCCACCGGGCAGGTCGTGGGCCGCGCGACCAGTGACCTCCAGCTGATCCAGGGCCTGCTCTTCATGCTCCCGATGACCATCGGGAACATCCTGCTCTTCCTGATCTCCCTCGGGATCATGGCCGCGCTGTCCCTGCCGCTCACCCTGGTCGCGCTGGCCGTCGCCCCGGCCCTCTGGTTCGTCGCCAAGCGCAGCCGCTCCCGGCTGCACCCCGCGACCTGGTACGCACAGGCGCAGGCCGCCGCCGTGGCGGGTGTCGTCGACGGAGCCGTCAGCGGCGTCCGCGTGGTGAAGGGCTTCGGCCAGGAGGACCAGGAGACCGGCAAGCTGCGCGAGGTCGGGCGGCGGCTCTTCGCGGGCAGGCTGCGGACCATCCGGCTCAACGCCAAGTACACCCCCGCCCTCCAGGCCGTGCCCGCCCTCGGCCAGGTCGCGATGCTCGCGCTCGGCGGCTGGCTGGCCGTGCGCGGCCAGATCACGCTGGGCACCTTCGTGGCCTTCTCCACGTACCTCGCGCAGCTCGTCGGACCGGTGCGGATGCTGGCCGTCGTCCTCACCGTCGGACAGCAGGCCCGCGCCGGCGCCGAGCGGGTCCTCGAACTGATCGACACCGAGCCGTCGATCAAGGACGGCACCAAGACCCTGCCGGCCGACGCGCCCGCCACCGTCGAGTTCGACGACGTGTCGTTCGGATACGCGGAGGGCCGGCCGGTCCTGGACGGGCTGAGTTTCGAGATCCGGCCCGGCGAGACCCTCGCCGTCGTCGGCTCGTCCGGCTCCGGCAAGTCGACGGTCTCGCTGCTGATGCCCCGCTTCTACGACGTGACGCACGGCGCCGTCCTCATCGGCGGGCACGACGTCCGCGAGCTGACCACCCAGTCGCTGCGCGCCGCGATCGGGCTCGTCCCCGAGGACTCCTTCCTCTTCTCCGACACCGTGCGCGCCAACATCGCCTACGGCCGCCCCGACGCCACCCAGGACGAGATCGAAGCGGCCGCGCGCGCCGCCCAGGCGGACCGTTTCATCGCGGAGCTGCCCGGCGGCTACGACACCAAGGTCGGCGAGCACGGCCTCACCCTCTCCGGAGGCCAGCGCCAGCGTGTCGCGCTCGCCCGCGCGATCCTCACCGACCCGCGGCTCCTCGTCCTCGACGACGCCACCTCCGCCGTGGACGCCCAGGTCGAGCACGAGATCCACGAGGCGCTGGGGCACGTCATGCAGGGCCGCACGACCCTGCTGATCGCGCACCGCCGCTCCACCC
Organism: Streptomyces sp. NPDC026500; assembly: GCF_055567635.1. Taxonomy (NCBI): domain Bacteria; kingdom Bacillati; phylum Actinomycetota; class Actinomycetes; order Kitasatosporales; family Streptomycetaceae; genus Streptomyces; species Streptomyces sp. NPDC026500. The sequence continues at coordinate 150,986 of NZ_JBVHQB010000007.1, forward strand.
TCAACCTCGCCGACCGCATCGCCGTCCTCGACGGCGGCCGGCTCGCCGACATCGGCACCCACGAGGAGCTCCAGAACCGCTCCGCGCTCTACCGGCGGCTGCTCACCGACCCCGACGAGCTGGGCGGGGTCTCCCCGGGCCACGCCCTGCCGACGGCGCCGCGGGAGGACAGTTCCGTACGCGAGGAGCTGGACGCCGAGTTCGACGCCGAGCGCGGGGTGACGCCGCACCTGTGGACCGGCGACCGCGAGCCCAGGGACAACGCGCTCGAAGGAATGCCCGCCACCCCCGGACTCCTAGCCCAGGTCGAGGCGCTGCCCCCGGCCACCGACGTCCCGGACGTCGACGAGGCCCGCGCGGTCGGGGCCGAGGACTCCTACGGACTGCGCAGACTGCTGCGCGGCTTCGGGGCCCCGCTGCTCATCAGCCTGGCGCTGGTCGCCGTCGACGCGGTGATGACACTGCTGCTGCCCATCCTGATCCGGCACGGCATCGACCAGGGCGTCACACGGCTCGCGCTCGGCGCGGTGTGGGCGGCGGCCGCGCTCGCGCTGGTCACCGTGCTCGTCCAGTGGGCGGCGCAGATCGGCGAGACCCGGATGACGGGCCGTACCGGCGAGCGGGTCCTGTACGCGCTGCGCCTGAAGATCTTCGCGCAGCTCCAGCGCCTCGGGCTCGACTACTACGAGCGGGAGCTCACGGGCCGGATCATGACCCGGATGACGACCGACGTCGACGCCCTGTCCACGTTCCTGCAGACCGGGCTCGTCACCGCCTTCGTCTCCGTCGTCACCTTCTTCGGCATCATGGTCGCCCTGCTCGTGATCGACGTACAGCTGGCGCTGGTCGTCTTCGTGACGCTGCCGCCGCTGGTCATCGGCACGTTCTTCTTCCGCAGGGCGAGCGTCAAGGCGTACGAACTGGCCCGCGAACGCGTGTCCGTGGTCAACGCCGATCTCCAGGAGTCGGTGTCCGGGCTGCGGATCCTCCAGGCGTTCCGGCGCGAGGACGCGAGCGCGCGGCGGTTCGCCGAGGGCAGCGACAGCTACCGCAGGGCCCGGATCCGCGGACAGTGGCTGATCTCCGTCTACTTCCCGTTCGTCCAGCTGCTGGCCTCGGGGGCCGCGGCGGCCGTGCTGATCGTGGGCGCCCACCGGATCGACTCCGGCACGCTCACGGCCGGCGCGCTGGTCGCCTACCTCCTCTACATCGACCTGTTCTTCGCGCCCGTGCAGCAGCTCTCGCAGGTCTTCGACGGTTACCAGCAGGCCACCGTCTCGCTGGGCCGCATCCAGGAACTGCTCCGGGAGCCGACCTCGACCAAGGCCGCCGTCGAACCGCTGGAGATTTCGTCGCTGCGGGGCGAGATCGCGTTCGAGGACGTCGACTTCGCGTACGGCCCGGCGGACGAGGCCGAGGAGGCGCTCAGCGCGGTGTCGCTGCGCATCCCCGCCGGACAGACCGTCGCCTTCGTCGGCGAGACCGGCGCGGGCAAGTCGACGCTCGTGAAGCTGGTCGCGCGGTTCTACGACCCGACGGGCGGGCGGGTGACGGTCGACGGCACGGATCTGCGCGACCTCGACATCACCTCCTACCGGCACCGGCTGGGCGTCGTCCCCCAGGAGGCCTACCTCTTCCAGGGGACCGTCCGCGACGCCATCGCCTACGGCCGTCCCGGCGCCACCGACGCCGAGGTGGAGGCAGCCGCCCGCGCGGTCGGCGCGCACGAGATGATCGCCACGCTGGACCGCGGCTATCTCCACGAGGTCGCCGAGCGCGGCCGCAACCTCTCCGCAGGACAGCGCCAGTTGATCGCGCTGGCCCGCGCGGAACTGGTCGATCCGGACGTGCTGCTCCTCGACGAGGCGACGGCCTCGCTCGACCTGGGGACGGAGGCCCTGGTCAACCAGGCCACCGACCGGCTGGCGGGCCGCCGTACGACGCTGGTGGTCGCCCACCGGCTGACGACGGCCGCCCGCGCCGACCGGGTCGTGGTGATGGACCACGGCCGCGTCACCGAGGACGGCACCCACGACGAACTGCTCCGCCTCGACGGCCGTTACGCCGCGCTGTGGCGGACCTTCGTGGGTTCCCCGGAGCCCGAGGAGCCGGTCAGCTCCTCGGCCTGACGTCAGCTTCTCGGCCTCATGTCAGCTCCTCGGCTTGATGTCGGAGATCTTCTTCGTCGCCAGATCCGACTGCACCGTCAGATAGGTGTACGTCGGGTGCTGGACGGAGCCCCAGGTCAGCCGGACCGTCGACCAGGTGTGCCCGGCGCCGCTGTCGCCCGGCGTCACCTTCCAGGCGCTCGGCACGTCCTGGGCGCGCAGCACCCCGTCGGCGTGCTGGTGGTTCTCCCAGCCGGCGAGCCGGGTGCGGAACCCCGGGGTCAGGTAGAAGGACCGGAGTTGGGTGCTGAGACGGCCGGAACCGGCGTCGGTCACGGCGTCGATGTAGGCGCCGTAGAAGTCGGCCACACGGTCGTAGACAGGACCGTTGCTCCCGCTGCGGGCGGGCGGTGGAGCGGTGGAACTCGCGACGGCGGGCACCGCGGCTCCGGCGGTGATCAGAAGGGCCGCGGCCACGAGTGCGCGGCTGGACGTGCGGGATGACTTGATGCCGGACATGAACTACCACCTTTCGTCTTCTGATCAGTTGGACCCCGGGTAAACGGGCACGGTTGCCCTGAAAAAGGAAAAAACCTCTCACGAGTGAGGTGGCACCGACAGCGATGTCGTAGCGGTACGCAACCATCCGCCGTACGTCCTGCGTCCGTACACCAGTACGCTGATTGCTGCGGGAGGGACAACAGTGGACAGTGGTGCGATACGCCGACGGCTGGCGCTGGGTCTGGCCGTACTGACCGCGGCCGGACTGCTCGCGTTCATGAGTCCGGGCAGCGCCCAGGCCGCCCCCTCCTCCTGCGCGGGCCGCAAGGTCCGCACGCTGCCCTTCTCGACCGGCTCCGTGCAGGTGTACAAGCGCAGCGGTTACGTCTGCGCCGTGACCTTCCCCGGGGCGCGGGGCTCGCGCAAGCGGATGTCCGTCAGCGTGCAGGCGCGCGGTGGCCGGCCGGTGATGGACTCCGGGCACTTCGCGCATCACGCGGGCCCGGTCACCCTGTACGCGGGCCATCGCTGTGTCCGGATCAAGGGCTCGGTCGGTTCGGGATCGGTGAGTTCCGGCTGGATCCTCTGCTGAGTCGTGCATGACCCAAGAACCCCTGGTGTCACGGGAGTTGCTCCGTTAGGTTCCGGCGGACAGCTGCGTATTCCCAGGGGAGGGTGCATGCGCAAGGCGCTCAGATGGCTGCTCGCGCTCACGGTGCTCATAGGCACGCTGAGCACGGCGGGGGCGGCCACCGCCGCCCCCAAGCTCTCGGCTTCGCTCGAGCAGGGGAGACCCCCATCGCCGGAGGCCCAAGGCACGACCGGCACGACCAGCACGACCGACGGGGACATCCTGGACCGGCTTCTCGCGATTCCGGGCATGAGCCTGATCCAGGAGAAGCCCTACACCGGCTACCGGTTCTTCGTCCTGGACTACACCCAGCCGATCGACCACCGGCATCCGTCCAAGGGCACGTTCCAGCAGCGCATCACCGTGCTGCACAAGGACACCGCGCGCCCGACGGTCTTCTACACCGGCGGCTACAACGTCTCCACCACCCCGAGCCGGCGCGAGCCGACCCAGATCGTGGACGGCAACCAGGTCTCGATGGAGTACCGCTTCTTCACGCCGTCCCGGCCCGACCCGGCCGACTGGTCCAAGCTCGACATCTGGCAGGCGGCCAGCGACCAGCACCGCATCTTCCAGGCGCTGAAGCCGGTCTACGGCCAGAAGTGGATCTCCACCGGTGGCTCGAAGGGCGGCATGACCGCCACGTACTACGAGCGCTTCTACCCGCGCGACATGGACGGCGTCGTCGCCTACGTCGCGCCCAACGACGTCGTGAACGACGAGGACTCGGCGTACGACCGCTTCTTCGCGGGTGTCGGCACCAAGGAATGCCGCGACAAGCTGGACGCCGTGCAGCGCGAGGCACTCGTGCGCCGTGAGCCGCTGGAGAGCAAGTACGCGGCGTACGCCGCCGACAACGGCTACACCTTCACCACGATCGGCAGCCTCGACAAGGCGTACGAGGCGGTCGTGCTCGACTACGTCTGGGGCTTCTGGCAGTACAGCCTGCTGAAGGACTGCGACACGATCCCGGCGGACGCCGCGCACGCGAGCGACGACGACATCTGGAACTCCGTCGACACCATCTCCGGCTTCTCCGCCTACACCGACCAGGGCCTGGAGACGTACACCCCGTACTACTACCAGGCGGGCACCCAACTGGGCGCGCCCACCATCCACTTCCCGTACATCGAGAAGAAGTACATCCGCTACGGCTACCAGCCCCCGCGCAACTTCGTCCCGCGCGCCATCCCGATGCGGTTCCAGCCGTCGGCGATGCGTGACGTCGACGGCTGGGTCCGTCACCACGCGCACCACATGCTGTTCGTCTACGGCCAGAACGACCCCTGGGGCGCCGAGCGGTTCCGCCTCGGTTCCGGGACGCGCGATGCCTACGTCTTCACGGCGCCGGGCCTCAACCACGGCGCCAATGTCGCGGGGCTCGTCGCCGACCAGAAGGCGCTCGCCACCGCCCGCATCCTGCAATGGGCGGGCGTCGCCTCCGCGACGGTCCGGGCGAACCCGTCGGCGGCCCGGCCGCTCGCGAGGTTCGACGCGCGGCTGGACCGGCGTGACGTCGAACGCGAGATGACGCTCCGTCCGTAACCGGATGCCGGCTGCGCCCGTCCCCGGTCACACCGGGCGGGCGCAGCCCACCGGCCTGGTGCCGCCGAGTTCGACGTAGAGCTCCGTGCCGGACGGGCACTTGGAGCGGGCCGTCACCGCCGACGTCACCTTGTACTCCGGGCGCTTCTCGCCCGTGCCGTCGCACGCCGTCTCGCGGACCTGCCCGCGGCCCGATCCGTAGACGCAGTCGCCGACGATGGTCCGGGGGCCTCCGCCGCCGCCCGGGTCGCCGGGGTGCGGGGGTTCGAGCTTGCGCATGCAGGCGTAGCCCTGCGGGACGGCGGCGTCGCCGCTCTCGTCGGAGGGGGGCTCGGTCTCGCTGATGTGCAGCACGAAGTCCGTGGTCGCCGGGCAGGACGGACCGTCCGCGACGCTGCCGTCGTAGCGGGCGATCACCCGGGCGGCGGCCCGTTCGCTGCCGCAGGGCACCTCGGTGAAACTGGTCGTGCCGAAGGAACTGCACTCGCCACGGCCGAGGAAGACCGATCCGTAGCCGGAGGGGCGCGTCGAGGCCGCCGCCGGGTCGGGGGCGGCGGCTCCGGAGCCGGACCAGTGGTCGCAGCCCGCGAGGGCGGCCCCGGCCAGCAGCAGGGCGCACACCATTCCCGCGGAACGCCGACACACCGAGCTGGCTCGCATGGCTTCCCCCCGACCCCCGCCCAGCGTGACCCGCCGAAGCAGGCACACGCCAGACGTGCGGGGCCCTTTGGCTCACTTGGGGGTGGCGCGCCCGGTGGGCTGCGTACGGCTAGTACGTCAACCCGTACCCGATCGGATACAGCACCTGCGCCGGGTCGTCCGCCCGCTGCACCGCCACCGGCAGTTTGCCCCGCGGATCCACCCGGCCGGCGATCACCCGGGCGGCGGCGCGCACTTCGACATCGGTCCAGGAGTACGAGGCCAGGCACGCGCCGACACCCGGGAGCAGGGCGATGTCGTACGGGTTGCGGATGGCGACGGCGATCACCGGGACACCCGTGGCGAGCAGACGCTCGACCAGGGTCTTCTGGGACCCGGCCGCCGTCAGGTTGTACGTCGCGACGACCACCGCGTCCGCGTCGGCCGCCGCGGCGACGGCCTTGGCGATCGTCGCCGCCGAGGGTGCCGTACCGGTGGACAGGGCCGTCGCCGTGAAGCCCAGCTCGGTCAGCGCGCCGGCCAGAACAGTGGTGGGCGGCCCGTCGGACAGCGACGGCGAGGCGGGATCGGCGCCCACCACCAGCACCCTCGGGGTACTCCGCCGGGACAGCGGGAGCAGCCCCTCCTTGTTGACCAGCAGTGTGGTGGTGCGCTCGGCGATCCGGTCGGCCGCCCTGAGATGCGCCGGGATGCCGACCACCCGGTCGACGCCCGCGTCACGCACGTACGGGTCGCTCAAGACGCCGTGCTTCGACTTGAGCCGCAGGATGCGCAGGATCGATTCGTCGAGGCGGGCCTCGGTCAGCTCGCCGCCGCGTACGGCGTTCAGCACCGCGTTCCACGCGACGCTCAGGTCGGGCGGGTTGAGGAGCTGGTCGACACCGGCCTTGAGGGCGAGGACGGGGACGCGGTCGTCGCCGTACTTCGTCCGGACGCCCTCCATGCCCAGCGAGTCCGTCACCACGACGCCGTCGTAGCCCAGTTCGCCGCGCAGGATGCCGGTGAGGATCGGGTGGGAGAGGGTGGCGGGGTCGCCGGCCGGGTCGAGCGCCGGGACCATGATGTGCGCCGTCATGATCGAGTCGATGCCGGCGCGGATCGCCGCCCGGAAGGGCACCGCGTCGAGGGCCGACCACAGTTCGCGGCTGTGGGTGATGACGGGGAAGCCGAAGTGGCTGTCCACTGCGGTGTCGCCGTGGCCGGGGAAGTGCTTGGCCGTGGCCGCGACGCCGGAGCTCTGGTACCCCTTCACCTCGGCGGCCACCATGCCCGCCACCGCGTCGGGGTCGGCCCCGAAGGAGCGGACGCCGATCACCGGGTTGGCCGGGTTGACGTTCACGTCGGCGTCGGGGGAGTAGTCCTGGTTGATGCCGATCGCGCGCAGTTCGGCGCCGCTGATCCGGCCCACCGTCCGGGCGTCGGCCCGCGAGCCGCCCGCGCCCAGCGCCATGGCGCCCGGGAACAGCGTCGCGGGCTTGCCCACCCGAGCCACTATCCCGTGCTCCTGGTCGGTGGAGATCAGCAGCGGCAGCCCGCGCGGCTGCTCCAGCGAGGCCCGCTGGATCCCGTTCGACAGATCGGCGATCTGATGCGGATCGCGGGTGTTGTGCGCCCAGGCGAAGTAGATGATGCCGCCGACGCGGTACTTGGCGATCAGATCGGCGGCCGTCCGGACGCCGATCTCCTTGAGGTTGGCGTCGATGTCGGCCTGGTCGGGCGCGGTGGCCGAATGGCCGTACACCCGCATGACGAAGAGCTGGCCGACCTTCTCCTCCAGGGTCATCCGGGAGATCAGGGCGCGCAGTCCCTTGTCGCCGTGCGGTCGGGCGTCGGCCGCGTGGGCGCGGGGTCCGGCGGCCAGCGCGGCGGTGATGCCCGCCGTGGCGGCGAGAACCGTACGCCGGGAGGGCCTTGACGGTCTGTCCGGCTCGGTCGGCCCGGACGGTCTTGCGGTGCTTCCCGTGCTGGAGTCGCGCACGAGCGCTCCTTCCCTCGTGAAGGAAACTTCCGAGGAGTCACGAATATCCGGGAAGTTTCTTCCAGTCAAGGGTGTGCACAGTATCCGGGAAGGGGCCGCCACCGGCGCAGTTGGAGGGGGGCGCGCCGGTGACGGCGTGCTGCCGGCCGCAGGCGGCGGAGAGGGTTGGTCAGCGATCGCAGCCAGCAGCGAAGCCGACACCGCACTGCGGAGACTCGTCCGGCAGCATGCGGATGTGACGAAGCGGGAGGGGCCCGGGTTCCCGGGATCCGGGGGATCGCCGGAAGTCGGTGCAGGTGGGGTGGATGAGTTGGCTGGGCCCTCTCAGCCGCGCGCCGCCGTCGACGGCCAGTGCGCCTGGACGGTGCGGACCGTCTCGGCGATGGCCGGCCGGCGCGCCGCCCCCGAGCGCCACAGAGCGTACAGCCGGCGAACGGGCAGCGAGTCGAGCGCTACCTCCACCACCCCTTCCGGGAGGGGGCCGCGGCCGAGGCGCGGGACGAGGGCGACGCCGAGGCCGGCGGCGACGAGGGCGATGAGGGTCGGGTTCTCCTCGGCCTGGTGGACGATGTCCGGCTCGCAGCCCGCCTCGCGCAGGGTGCGCACCAGCCAGTCGTGGCAGACCCGCCCCGGCGGCTGGCAGATCCAGCGCTGGCCGCCCAGGTCCTCCCGCCGCACCGAGGGCCGCCCGGCGAAGGGGTGTCCGGCGGGGACGAGCAGATCGCACAGGTCGGCCCCGTCTTCGGGATGTCGTCGGCGGCACTGTTCCTGCACGAGTCGATCAGCCCGCTGAGGTGGGCGGCGGCGGCCCTCCTGGTGGGCGGGGTGGCGCTTACCTCACGGTCGCCACGACAGGTCCAGTCGGCGGACGTTCCAGCGCCGGAGCGGGCCGGGGCGCCAGCATGACCCCATGGCCGTTGTCGACATTCCCGGTTCCAAGTCCATCACCGCCCGCGCGCTCTTCCTGGCCGCGGCGGCCGACGGGGTCACCCGCCTCGTCCGCCCGCTCCGCTCCGACGACACCGAGGGCTTCGCGGAGGGCCTGACCCGGCTCGGCTACCGCGTCGGCCGGACCCCGGACAGCTGGCACATCGACGGCCGTCCGCAGGGTCCGGCCGTGGCACGGGCCGACGTGTACTGCCGGGACGGCGCGACCACGGCCCGCTTCCTGCCGACGCTCGCCGCGGCGGGCCACGGCACCTACCGCTTCGACGCCTCGGCCCAGATGCGCCGGCGCCCGCTGGGCCCCCTGTCGAGGGCGCTGCGCGACCTGGGCGTGGACCTGCGGCACGAGGAGGCGGAGGGCCACCACCCGCTGCGTATCGCGGCGTCCGGGGTGGAGGGCGGCGCGGTCACCCTCGACGCCGGCCAGTCGTCCCAGTACCTCACCGCCCTGCTCCTGCTCGGCCCGCTGACCCGCAAAGGCCTGCGCATCGAGGTCACCGACCTCGTCTCCGCCCCCTACGTCGGGATCACCCTCGCGATGATGCGCGCGTTCGGGGCGGACGTACGGGTGGAGGGCGACGTCTTCGAGGTGGCGCCCGGCGGCTACCGGGCCACCACCTACCCGGTCGAGCCCGACGCCTCCACCGCGAGCTACTTCTTCGCGGCGGCCGCCCTGACCGGCCGCGAGGTCACCGTCCACGGCCTCGGCGCGCGGGCCCTCCAGGGCGACCTCGGCTTCGTGGACGTCCTGCGCCGGATGGGCGCGCACGTGGAGACCGGGCCCGACCGCACGACGGTGCGCGGCACCGGTGAACTGCGCGGCCTCACCGTCAACATGCGGGACATCTCCGACACCATGCCGACGCTCGCCGCGATCGCGCCCTTCGCCACCGGCCCGGTCCGCATCGAGGACGTCGCCAACACGCGGGTCAAGGAGTGCGACCGTCTCGAGGCCTGCGCGGAGAACCTCCGGCGGCTCGGCGTACGGGTGGAGACCGGCCCCGACTGGATCGAGATCCATCCGGGCGTCCCGTCCCCGGCCGAGATCAGGACGTACGGCGACCACCGCGTCGTCATGGCCTTCGCGGTGACGTCCCTGCGCACCCCGGGCATCGGCTTCGACGACCCGGGATGCGTACGCAAGACGTTCCCGGCCTTCCACGAGGTGTTCGGGGCCTGGGCCGCCGCCGGGGAGAACGGCTGAGCGGGACCGGAGAGCACCGCGGGCGTCTTGTCGCGGAGATCCCGGGCGGCTAACTTCCCGACGGGCAGCGCCAACCGCGCCTGCGATCCGACTGGGAAAGCGGTCCACAGATGCACTCCGTCGCCTCCGTTGTCACACTCGCCGTCGTCGGTGCCGGGGACCGGGGGACCGGCCACGCACGCTGGGCCCTCGACCATCCCGACCGGGCCAGGGTGGTGGCCGTGGCCGAACCCAGGGAGACCCGGCGGCGCCGGTTCGCCGCCGCCCACGCCCTGGAGCCGGGCGCCGCGGTGGACGACTGGCGGGTGCTGGCCGCCCGCGGCCGGATCGCGGACGCCGTGCTGATCTGCACGATGGACCGCGAACACCTGGAACCCGTACTGGAGTTCGCGGCCCTCGGCTACCACATCCTGCTGGAGAAGCCGATGGCCCTGACCGAGGGCGAGTGCCGGCGGATCGTCGACGCGGTGGAGAAGGCCGGGGTGACCCTCGCGGTCGGGCACGTCCTGCGCTACACCCGCTACACCCGCGCCGTGAAGGAGGTCGTGGACTCCGGCCGGATCGGGGAGATCCTCAATGTCCAGCACCTGGAACCCGTCGGCTTCTGGCACCAGGCCCACTCCTTCGTCCGCGGCAACTGGAGCCGTACGGACCGGGCGACGTCCATGCTCATGGCCAAGTCCTGCCACGACATCGACTGGTTGCAGTACATCCTCGGGCAACCCCCGGTCCGCGTATCCAGTTTCGGACGTCTCTCGCACTTCCGGCCCGAGAACAGGCCCGAGGGCGCCGCCGACCGCTGCCTGGACTGCGCGGTGGAGAACACCTGCCCCTACTCCGCCCGGCGCGAGTACGGCGACCGGCTCGCCCGCGGCGAACACCACTGGCCGCTGAGCGTGCTGGTCGACGACTTCACCCCCGAGGCGCTGGACACCGCCCTGCGCGAGGGCCCGTACGGGCGATGCGTGTACGCCTGCGACAACGACGTGGTCGACCACCAGGTGGTGTCGATGGAGTTCGCCTCCGGGGCCACCGCCACCTTCACCATGACCGCCTTCACCGAACAGGCCGACCGCCGGACGCGGATCTTCGGGACCCGCGGCGAACTGCGCGGCGACGGCGAGAGTCTGAGCGTCTACGACTTCCTGACCCGGACCGAGGAGGCCGTCGACCTCGCCGCCGCGGGTGCCATGGACGCAGGGGGCGGCCACGGCGGAGGCGACGCCGGTCTCATGGACGCGTTCGTCGCCGCCGTCGCGACCGGGAACCCCGATCTGGTGAAGTCCGGCCCGCGGGAGTCCCTCACCAGCCATCTCACCGTCCTGGCCGCCGAACGCGCCCGGCACGCCGGCACCGTGGAGGCCGTATAACCGCTGGACACGCGCCGCCCCGACCGCATAGGAATCGCAGCGGACACATACCGGGCGGCGAAGGGGTGCGGGGCGTTGGGTTTCCAGATGCAGGGGCCGGTTCTCGAAGGCGAGTTGGTGCGGCTGGAGCCGCTCGGTCACCGGCACACGGCCGACCTCGCCGAAGCCGCCGAGGAACACCGGGACTCCTACGCGTTCACCTGGGTGCCCCGGGCCGACGAGGTCGGGGACTACGTCGACGCGCAGCTCGCCCGCGCCGCGACGGGCATGCTCGCCCCCTACGCCCAGGTGTCCCTGGCCTCCGGACGGGCGGTCGGCGCCACGTCGTACTGGGAGCCGCGTTGCTGGCGCACGGACGACCGGCTCGACGCCGTCGAGGTCGGGTTCACCTGGCTCGCCTCCTCCGCGCAGGGCACGGGCCTGAACGCGGAGTCGAAGCTCCTGCTCTTCCGGCACGCCTTCGAGGAGTGGGGCGTCTCCCGCGTCGACCTGAAGACCGATGCCCGCAACTCCCGCTCCCGCGCCGCGATCGAGCGCACCGGCGCCCGCCTGGAAGGCGTCCTGCGCAACTGGTCCCGCTCCTGGGCGCCGGGCGAGGACGGTCTGCTGCGCGACTCCGCGATCTATTCGGTGACGGCGGCGGAATGGCCCGAGTGCCGGGACCGGCTGGCCGCGAGGGTACGCAGAGCGACCCTCGCGGCCACGGAGACCGTCCGCTAGGGCGACACCCCCGCCGGGGCGCTCGCCGGGCCGAGTGACGGGACGGCGGCGGTCACCGCCCGCGCTGGGTGGCGCGCCGGCCCGCCCGCTGGTCCCGGGGGTCGAAGAGGGACTCGGCGCGCTGGGGGTGCACGGGGCGCTCGGGGATGGCGGCCGTGGCGCGGCGCCGACGCGGGGTGGACCGGCTCCAGTCCCCGTCGCCCAGGACGAGCTGGGGGTCGAACATGACCACCACCCCGGCCAGGATCAGGAAGACGACCGGTCCGATGAGCATGGGCAGCAGGATCGAGGCCGGCGACGCGTCGCCGTACATCCCGGTGATGTACGACGCGTCGGTCGCGCCGCGCAGGTGCACCCCGAGGGCGGCCATGCCCGTGTAGTGCATGCCGGTCAGGGCGATACCCATGAGGAGACTGGCGCCGAGGGCGGCCGGGAAGCCCCGGTAGGCGGCGGCGGTCCACAGGGCGGCGGTCGCGGCGACGACGGCGATCAGTACGGAGGCCCCGACGGTGAGCGAGTCGTACTGGAGGGACCCGTTCAGCTGGAGCGCCGCCATGCCCAGGTAGTGCATGGCGGCCACGCCGAGCCCGGTGAAGATCCCCGCGGTGGTCAGGGTGGCGGTGGTGGCTCCGCGGTATCCCACGGCGAAGACGCCGACGCCGACCACCACGATCGCCACGACGAGACTGAGCGCCGTCAGACGGGCGTCGTAGTCGATCTGGATCCCCTGGATCCGGAAGCCGACCATCGCGACGAAGTGCATGGTCCAGATGCCGCAGCCGATGGTCGCCGCCCCGAGCGCCAGCCAACCGGGCTTCCACGACTGCCGGTTGTGCAGGGAACGGATGACGCAGCGCAGCCCCAGAGCGCTGCCCAGACAGGCGACGAGGTAGGAGACGACCGGAGTCACCCACCCGTATCCGAAGCCGTCCACGGTGCCTTGCATATATGCCAACTCCCCCTGAGAACAGGCTACTTGGGGGAGTACGGTCCCGCACTCAGGTTGCGCGAGCGGTCACGTATGGTAGGCATTTGAGTTAACTCTGTGATGCGGCTTCGCTCAGCGGGCGGACGAGCTGTTCACATCTTGGGATCGGCAGACGTCTCCCCGCGCCCTCTCGGACGTCCCTCCGCGCCCTCCCGGACGCCCGCCCGCGCCCGCCGGCGGGCGTCCCGGCCGCGTCACTCCGGGCCGACGCGCAGGTCCAGTCGCCAGTCCTGACCCACCAGATCCGCGCCGAAGGACCTGTGTGGTTTCTCGGCGACCAGGACGAAGCCGTGGCGCAGGTAGATGCGGCGAGCGGCGGCCAGGACGTCGTTGGTCCACAGGACGAGCTCGTGATAGCCGACGTCGCGCGCGAACTCGGTGACGGCTCCGACGAGACGGTCACCGATGCCGAGACCCCGCGTCTCCGGCTCGACCAGCAGCAGACGGAGACGGGCCGTGCCGGGAGCGTCGTCCCGTACGCACATCACGCATCCGACGGGCCGCCCGTCGAGCTCGGCGATCCACACCCGCTCCAGGTGGGGGTCGTGATCCTCGGCGAAGTCGGCGACGATTCTCGCGACCAGGCCCTCGTAGTCGGTGTTCCAGCCGTACTCGGCCGCGTACAGCGCCGCGTTGCGCTGCACGATCCAGCCGAGGTCGCCGGGGCCCGGTTCGCGCAGGACGACGTCCTCGCGGCGGGGCGCGGCCCGCCCGTCGCCCAGGAGCGTCCGCACCGTGCGCATCGCCTCCGCGAGCCGCGGCCGGTCGGCGGGGGCCACGGTCGCCAGCAGGGAACCCACGGTCTGGCGCGCCCGCTCGTCGAGCAGACCGGCGGCCTCCCGGCCGCGCGCGGTGAGCGTGATCCGCCGACGCCGGGGGTCCTTCTCGGACGCGGCGCGCTCGACCAGCCCGTCCTGCTCGAACTTGTTCAGAATCCGGCTCAAGTAGCCGGAATCCAGGGAGAGTTCGGTCCGGAGATCGGCGGCGTCCACCTGGGGCGTGTGCGCGAGTTCGTAGAGGACACGGGACTCGGTCAGCGTGTACGGCGCGTAGAGATGGCGGCCGTAGTCGAGCGCGCCGATGACGTTCGTGTAGAAGCGGTTGAAGGAGCGGATGTCCTGCACGGTCATGATCGGCCCCGGAGGTCGGCTCTGGATGGTCAAGGTGGCCTGTTCGGCCCGGATGGCTGACTCAGTCAGAGAAGCAACTCGCCCCGAGCATAGAACGCCCCACCGCGGGCTGCCACCCCCTCCGCGCACCCCCGTGCCCCCCGCCAACGCGCGCGGGATCCGGTTCCGGCCCACCACGCCGCCTACCTCCACCCAGGACCCCCTCCGCCCACCTCACGACCGACCCCACTCCCCACCCGCCCCTGGTACGCCGACCTCCGACGGTCCGCCCACCCTGGTCCGCCCGCCCCCATTGCGCCGACCCCTGCTGCGCCTCCCCCTGGTCCACCTGCCCCCGGTGCGCCCGCCCCGTTTGGCCCACCCCTGGTCCGCCCGCTCCACGGTGCGCCCACCCTGGTGAGCCTGCCTCTGGTGCGCCAACCCCCGCTCCACCCGCCCCCTGGTCCGCGCGCCCCTGGTGCGCCGCCCCCTGGTCCGCGCGCCCCTGGTGCGCCGACCCCTGGTCCGCGCGCCCCTGGTGCGCCGACCCCCGGCGCGCCTGCCCCTGTTGCGCCGACCCCCGGTGCGCCCACCCCTGGTCCGCCGACCCCTGGTCCGCGCGCCCCCGCTCCGCCCGGCCTCACCCACCCGCCCCGGTCCGGCCGACCCTCACCGCGCGGCCCGCCCGGCCCCCAGCCGGTTCCGGCCCACCGCGCCTGCGTTCCAGGAGCCCTGGGGTGCACGCCGGCCCGCAGGATGCCCAGCAAGCCCGGAGAGGCGCACGTCAGGTGCATCAGTCCGGGCGTCCAGGGAGGGGGGAGGCCAGTCCTGGGGTGCCCGGGAAAGGGTGGGTCGGCCCAGGGCGCCCCCGGGGAAAGGGACGTCAGCCCCGGGGAACCCCCGGGAAAAGGGAGGTCAGCCCCGGGGAACCCCGGTGGACCCCCGCACCATCAGTTCCCCCCGCGCCGTGGCGATCCCGCCCGGCGGCGGCTCCTCGCGGCCCATGGCGATCCGCCCGGCGCGGGCGCCCGCCTCGGAGAGCGGCAGCCGTACGGTCGTGAGCGCGGGCACGGCGTCGACGCTGAACGGCAGATCGTCGAAGCCCGCGACGGACACGTCGTCCGGGATGCGCAGCCCGGAGTCGCGCAGGGCCGCGCAGGCGCCCAGCGCCACGGTGTCGTTCGCCGCCACGACAGCCGTCAACGACGGGTCGCGGCGCAGGAGTTCGAGCGTCGCCTCGTAACCGGAGCGGCGGTCGTAGCGGCCGTGCACGGTGTGCCGCGGGTCATCCTCGATGCCGTGGGCGTCGAGCGCGGCGCGGTGGCCCTCCAGGCGGTGGCGGGTCGTCGTGCGTTCCTCGGGGCCCGCGATGTAGCCGAGCCGCCGGTGGCCGAGGCCGATCAGATGCTCGGTGAGCTGCTTGCCGCCGCCGCGGTTGTCGAAGGTCAGCGCGATCGCCTCGGACGTGTCCGGCGCGGGCGGCCTTCCGCACAGCACGACCCGGGTGCCCGCCTCCGTCAGCCTGCGCAGCTTCGCGGCGACGGCGGCGGCGTGGGCGGTGTCCTCTATGGCGCCGCCGGTGAGCACGACCGCGGCGGCGCGTTGGCGCTGAAGGAGCGTGAGATAGGTGAGCTCGCGCTCCGGGGAGCCGCCGGTGTTGCACACGACGCCGAGGCGCTCTCCGCCCGCGCGCCCCCCGGGACCGCCGATCTCCGACTGGATCGCCGCCGCCATGATCCCGAAGAAGGGGTCGGCGATGTCGTTGACCAGGATCCCGACGAGGTCGGAGGTCGCCGCGGCCAGCGAGCTCGCGGGCCCGTTCAGCACGTAGTCCAGCTCGTCCACCGCGCGCAGCACCCGCTCACGCGTGGAGGAGGCCACGGGATAGTTCCCGTTCAGTACGCGCGACACCGTCGCGGGAGAGACCTGCGCGCGGGCTGCCACGTCCGCCAGGGTCACCGTCATCTCGTCGTCCTCCGGTCGCGCGTCGCGTCGTACCACTTCGTACGTCTCGTACGTCGTCGTGCCTGGTCATGCCTCGGCGTACGGCGTCGAACACCGAGTCGAAGGCCGAGTACGCCGCTTCCTGTGGGCAGGGTCCGTGCAGACCATACGGCCAACGGCCCGAGTTGTTCGCTCCCTCGAACAACTCGACTTCGCGGTGGTCTTGTCCGGACCGCTGCACAGAGGCTAGCTTCTCAGGGATAGAAAGCGCTTGCTGCCACGCTCACCTGTGAGCGCGCTCGGCGCCTGACGCGTACGAAGGGAATGACGTGACACGCAAGACGGTGCGGATCGCCATGAACGGCGTGACGGGACGCATGGGTTACCGCCAGCACCTGGTCCGCTCGATCCTCGCCCTGCGCGACCAGGGCGGCCTCGACCTCGGCGACGGCACCGTGCTGTGGCCCGAGCCCGTACTCGTCGGCCGCCGCGAGCATGCCGTGAAGGCGCTCGCCGAGCGGCACGGCCTCGACCACTGGTCGACGGACCTGGACGCGGTGCTCGCCGATCCGTCCGTCGACCTCTACTTCGATGCCCAGGTGACCTCCGCCCGTGAGGAGGCCCTCCGGAAGGCCGTCGCCGCGGGCAAGCACATCTACACGGAGAAGCCGACCGCCACGGGCCTCGACGGGGCGCTCGAACTGGCCCGCCTCGCGAACGCCGCCGGCATCAAGCACGGCGTCGTGCAGGACAAGCTCTTCCTCCCCGGCCTGCTCAAGCTGAAGCGGCTCGTCGACGGCGGCTTCTTCGGGCGGATCCTGTCCGTCCGCGGGGAGTTCGGCTACTGGGTCTTCGAGGGCGACTGGCAGCAGGCCCAGCGGCCCTCGTGGAACTACCGCGCCGAGGACGGCGGCGGCATCGTCGTCGACATGTTCCCGCACTGGGAGTACGTCCTGCACGAGCTGTTCGGCCGCGTCACCTCCGTGCAGGCGCTCACCGCCACCCACATCCCGCAGCGCTGGGACGAGCGGGACAAGCCGTACGACGCCACGGCCGACGACGCTGCCTACGGCATGTTCGAGCTGGAGGGCGGCGTGGTCGCCCAGATCAACTCCTCCTGGGCGGTGCGCGTCAACCGCGACGAACTGGTCGAGTTCCAGGTCGACGGCACGGAGGGATCGGCCGTCGCCGGGCTGCGCAACTGCCGTGTCCAGCACCGCAGTTCCACCCCCAAGCCGGTCTGGAATCCGGACATCCCGGCTACCTATTCCTTCCGCGACCAGTGGCAGGAGGTCCCCGACAACGCCGAGTTCGACAACGGGTTCAAGGCCCAGTGGGAGCTGTTCCTGCGGCACGTCTACGCCGACGCCCCCTACCGCTGGGACCTCCTCGCGGGCGCCCGCGGTGTCCAACTCGCCGAGCTGGGCCTGAAATCCTCGGCCGAGGGCCGCCGCCTCGACGTACCGGAGATCTCGCTGTGACCATCCGACTCCCGGGCGCCGACGGCCGGTTGAGAACCTACGAGCCGCGCACCGATCCCCTCGCCCTCCTCCCCGCGGGCGAGCCCTTCACCTCCCGTACGGTCTTCTCGGCCGCGCATGTCGTCGCCGACCCGTACGCGGACGTCTCGCCCGACTCGCCCGCCGCCGTCGACTGGGACGCCACGCTCGCCTTCCGGCGCCATCTGTGGTCGCACGGCCTCGGTGTCGCCGAGGCGATGGACACCGCCCAGCGGGGGATGGGCCTGGACTGGCCCGGGGCGGCCGAACTCGTGCGCCGGTCCTCCGCGGAGGCCAGGGCCGTCGGTGGCAGGATCGCCTGCGGTGTCGGCACCGACCAGCTCACGGCGCCCGCGACACTCCACGAGGTGCGGGCCGCTTACGAGGAACAGCTCGCCTTCGTCGAGGAGTCGGGCGCGCAGGCGATCCTGATGGCCTCCCGCGGGCTCGCCGCGACGGCGGCCGGGCCCGAGGACTACCTCGACGTCTACGGCCATCTCCTGCGCCAGGCTGCCGACCCGGTGATCCTGCACTGGCTGGGCCCGATGTTCGACCCGGCCCTGGAGGGCTACTGGGGTTCCGGCGACCTGGACGCGGCGACGGAGGTGTTCCTGGAGGTGATCGCCGCCCACCCCGACAAGGTGGAGGGCGTCAAGGTCTCCCTGCTGGACGCCCGCCGCGAGGTCGAACTGCGCCGCCGCCTCCCGGACGGCGTCCGCTGCTACACCGGCGACGACTTCAACTACCCCGAGCTGATCGCGGGCGACGAACGGGGCTTCAGTCACGCGCTGCTCGGCATCTTCGACCCGCTCGGTCCCCTGGCCGCCCGGGCCGTAAGAGTCCTGGACACCGGAGACGTCAAAGGCTTCCGCGAACTCCTCGACCCCACCGTCGAGTTGTCCCGCCACCTCTTCCAGCCCCCGACCCGCTTCTACAAGACGGGCGTCGTCCTGCTGGCCTGGCTCGCGGGCCACCAGGAGCACTTCGCGATGGTGGGCGGCCTCCAGTCGGCGCGCTCGCTGCCGCACCTCGCGCGCGCCTACGAACTGGCCGACGGACTGGGCCTGTTCCCGGACCCCGAACGCGCCGAGACCCGGATGAAGACCTTGCTCGCCCTGTACGGAGTGATGACCTCATGAGCAGCCTCGCCCGCTTCTCCGTCAACCAGATGACGGTCAAGCAGTTGTCGATGCCCGAACTGGTCCAAGCCTGCCTGGAGACGGGCGTCCCGGGTGTCGGTCTCTGGCGCGAGCCCGTGCGGTCGTACGGCCTCGACGCCACCGCGAAACTCGTCCACGACGCGGGCCTGGCCGTCACCACCCTCTGCCGGGGCGGCTTCCTCACCGCGATCGACCCGGGGGAGCGACAGCGCGCCCTGGACGACAACAGGGCGGCCGTCGACGAGGCCGCGACCCTGGGCACCGACACCCTCGTCCTGGTCTCCGGCGGCCTGCCGCCCGGCTCGAAGGACCTGCACGGCGCCCGTGAGCGCATCGCCGACGCGCTCGGCGAACTGGGCCCGTACGCGGCCTCCCGCGGCGTACGGCTGGCCGTCGAACCGCTCCATCCCATGTACGCCGCCGACCGCTGCGTGGTCTCCACGCTCGCCCAGGCGCTGGACCTCGCGGAACGCTTCCCCGCGGACCAGGTGGGAGTCACCGTCGACACGTACCACCTCTGGTGGGACGACACCGCCCCCGCCCAGATCGCCCGCGCGGGGGCCGGGGGCCGCATCCACACCTTCCAGCTCGCCGACTGGACCACCCCGCTTCCCGAAGGCGTCCTCAACGGCCGCGGCCAGCTCGGCGACGGCTCGGTCGACCTCCGCGCGTGGCGGAGCCTCGTCGAGGCGGCGGGGTACACCGGACCCATCGAGGTCGAACTCTTCAACGACGCGCTGTGGGCCCGGGACGGACGCGAGGTGCTGGCCGAGACGGCGGCACGGTTCCTGGAGCACGCCGGACAGTGCCCCGAAGTGCCGTCGGACCAGCAGTGATTCCGTACGGCCGCGGTCGGCCGAAAAAATCTTCAGAAGTCCGTGCAACCCTTTCCCGACCTCGCGGGTCGTACGTGGCATCAGGACCTTTGGAGGGGGATCCGGGGGGATCGCGGGGGTTCTGATACGGAGGGGAAAGCCGAGGGGCCCGGTCGACGGACCGGGCCCCTCGAAGTTTTCCGCGGGCCCCGACCGGGTGAGTTGTCCCCAGCGCCGGAGCGCTGTCGGAGGCGGGCGGTACCGTCGGATCATGTCCAATCAGGCGGGGGCCGCCCAGACGAGCGAGCGGCGACTGGCCACGCTGGAAGGCGTGCTCGAACGCATCACCTACGCCAACGAGGAGAACGGATACACGGTCGCCCGGGTCGACACCGGCCGCGGCGCCGGCGATCTGCTCACCGTCGTCGGCTCGCTTCTCGGCGCCCAGGTCGGCGAGTCCCTGCGCATGGAGGGCCGCTGGGGCTCCCACCCGCAGTACGGCAAGCAGTTCACCGTGGAGAACTACACGACGGTGCTCCCGGCCACCGTCCAGGGCATCCGCCGCTATCTCGGATCCGGCCTGGTCAAGGGCATCGGCCCGGTCTTCGCCGACCGCATCACCCAGCACTTCGGACTGGACACCCTGCGGATCATCGAGGAGGAGCCCAAGCGGCTCATCGAGGTCCCGGGACTCGGCCCCAAGCGCACGGGGCGGATCGCCGACGCCTGGGAGGAGCAGAAGGCGATCAAGGAGGTCATGCTCTTCCTCCAGACCGTCGAGGTGTCCACCTCCATCGCGGTCCGCATCTACAAGAAGTACGGCGACGCGTCGATCTCGGTCGTGAAGAACCAGCCCTACCGCCTGGCGTCCGACGTATGGGGCATCGGCTTCCTCACCGCCGACAAGATCGCCCAGTCCGTCGGCATCCCGCACGACAGCCCGGAGCGCGTCAAGGCCGGCCTTCAGTACGCCCTGTCGCAGTCCACCGACCAGGGCCACTGCTACCTCCCCGAGGAGCGGCTGATCGCGGACGCCGTGAAGCTGCTCCAGGTCGACACCGGCCTGGTCATCGAGTGCCTGGCCGAGCTGGCGGCCCCCGCGGAAGAGGGCGAGGATCCCGGTGTCGTACGGGAGAGGGTTCCGGGCCCCGAAGGCGGCGACCCGGTGACGGCCGTCTACCTGGTGCCCTTCCACCGCGCCGAACTCTCGCTCTCCGCACAGTTGCTGCGCCTGCTGCGCACCGACCGGGACCGGATGCCCGGCTTCCACGACGTGGTCTGGGACAAGGCACTGGCCTGGCTGAAGGGGCGTACGGGCGCGGAGCTGGCCCCCGAGCAGGAGGCGGCGGTCCGGCTCGCGCTCACCGAGAAGGTCGCCGTGCTCACCGGAGGCCCGGGCTGCGGCAAGTCGTTCACGGTCCGCTCGATCGTGGAGCTGGCCCGCGCCAAGGGGGCCAAGGTGGTTCTCGCCGCGCCCACCGGCCGTGCCGCCAAGCGTCTCGCCGAGCTGACCGGAGCCGAGGCCTCCACGGTGCACCGGCTCCTGGAGCTCAAGCCGGGCGGCGACGCGGCCTATGACAAGGATCGCCCGCTGGACGCCGACCTGGTCGTGGTGGACGAGGCCTCCATGCTCGACCTGCTGCTCGCCAACAAGCTGGTCAAGGCGGTGCCCCCGGGGGCCCACCTGCTCTTCGTCGGCGATGTCGACCAGCTGCCGAGCGTCGGCGCGGGCGAGGTGCTGCGCGATCTGCTCGCCGACCGCGGCCCGGTCCCGGCGGTGCGCCTCACCAAGGTCTTCCGCCAGGCCCAGCAGTCCGGGGTGGTGACCAACGCGCACCGGATCAACTCCGGGCAGCACCCGGTCACCGACGGCATGAAGGACTTCTTCCTGTTCGTCGAGGACGACACCGAGGAGGCCGGGCGGCTCACCGTCGACGTGGCGGCCCGGCGGATTCCGGCCAAGTTCGGTCTCGACCCCCGCCGGGACATCCAGGTCCTCGCTCCCATGCACCGGGGCCCGGCCGGCGCGGGTCACCTGAACGGACTGCTCCAGCAGGCCATCACCCCCGGCCGCCCGGACCTCGCCGAGAAGCGGCTCGGCGGTCGTGTCTTCCGGGTCGGCGACAAGGTCACCCAGATCCGCAACAACTACGACAAGGGCGAGAACGGCGTCTTCAACGGCACCGTGGGCGTCGTCACCTCCCTCGATCCGGTCGAACAGCGCCTGACGGTGCGCACGGACGAGGACGAGGAGGTGCCGTACGAGTTCGACGAACTCGACGAGCTCGCCCACGCCTACGCGGTGACCATCCATCGCTCCCAGGGCAGCGAGTACCCGGCGGTGGTGATCCCCGTGACCACGGGCGCCTGGATGATGCTTCAGCGCAATCTGCTCTACACGGCGGTCACCCGGGCCAAGAAGCTGGTCGTCCTCGTCGGTTCGCGCAAGGCGATAGGCCAGGCGGTGCGTACGGTGTCAGCGGGACGCCGGTGCACGGCCCTGGACTTCCGGCTGTCCGGCTCGTGAACCACCGCCTCCTCGCGAGGCGAACCGGCCCGTTCGAGCGCTGAACGGGGCCTTTCGGGCACGAGACGCGGTCCATCACAAAAAATGATCGATCAAACGAGTCATGAAGGTCACAGAGCACTTCCAGTTGCGCGACGAGCGGGGCAGGATGAGCAGGTTGGCGGCACTGAGTGCCGCCGATAGGCCCAATGGTCGACCCCGAGTGCACTCTCCAGGGCCAAATGGGGGATGGTAGAGACAGTCAGGGCACCTCGAAGAAGAGGCACAACGTCGGTGAGGGATGACGTGAGCGACAACTCTGTAGTACTGCGGTACGGCGATGGCGAGTACACCTACCCGGTGATCGACAGCACCGTCGGCGACAAGGGCTTCGACATCGGCAAGCTCCGCGCCCAGACCGGTCTGGTGACGCTGGACAGTGGGTACGGCAATACGGCCGCCTACAAATCCGCGATCACCTATCTCGACGGTGAGCAGGGCATCCTCCGCTACCGCGGCTACCCGATCGAGCAGCTGGCCGAGCGTTCCACCTTCCTGGAGGTGGCCTACCTGCTGATCAACGGCGAGCTCCCGAACGTCGACGAGCTCTCCACCTTCAAGAACGAAATCACGCAGCACACCCTGCTGCACGAGGACGTCAAGAACTTCTACAGGGGCTTCCCGCGCGACGCCCACCCGATGGCGATGCTGTCCTCGGTCGTCTCGGCGCTGTCGACCTTCTACCAGGACAGTCACAACCCGTTCGACGAGAAGCAGCGCAACCTTTCCACGATCCGGCTGCTCGCCAAGCTCCCGACGATCGCGGCGTACGCGTACAAGAAGTCGATCGGCCACCCCTTCGTCTACCCGCGCAACGACCTCGGGTACGTCGAGAACTTCCTGCGCATGACCTTCTCGGTCCCCGCGCAGGAGTACGAGCTCGACCCGGTGGTCGTCTCCGCGCTCGACAAGCTGCTGATCCTGCACGCGGACCACGAGCAGAACTGTTCGACGTCCACCGTGCGTTTGGTCGGCTCCTCGCAGGCGAACATGTTCGCCTCGATCTCCGCCGGCATCTCCGCCCTGTGGGGCCCGCTGCACGGCGGCGCCAACCAGTCGGTCCTGGAGATGCTGGAGGGCATCCAGGCCAACGGCGGCGACGTCGACTCCTTCATCCGCAAGGTGAAGAACAAGGAGGACGGCGTCCGCCTGATGGGCTTCGGCCACCGGGTGTACAAGTCCTTCGACCCGCGCGCCAAGATCATCAAGGCGGCGGCGCACGACGTCCTCTCCGCTCTCGGCAAGTCCGACGAGCTGCTGGACATCGCCCTGAAGCTGGAGGAGCACGCGCTCTCCGACGATTACTTCGTCTCGCGCAACCTCTACCCGAACGTGGACTTCTACACGGGCCTGATCTACCGCGCCATGGGCTTCCCGACCGAGATGTTCACGGTCCTGTTCGCCCTCGGCCGGCTGCCGGGCTGGATCGCCCAGTGGCACGAGATGATCAAGGAGCCCGGCTCCCGCATCGGCCGCCCGCGTCAGATCTACACGGGTTTCGTCGAGCGCGACTTCGTGCCGGTCGAGGCCCGCTGAGGCTCGCACGGAACCACCGGGCTCCGTAGGCGGAGCCCGGTGAAGCACGTACCAAAGCAGAAATACGGAAAGCGCCCTGCTACTGGTCCCCCCACGGGCCGGCAGTCAGGGCGCTTTCCTTGTCCCGGTGCGGATTCCCCCCACGGGATCCGGCCGGGCGTCTGCGGGACAGCGCCTGAATCGCTGTGTGCCGGCACGGGGCCGGCGGTGCAGCCGAGCGAGCGGAGCTCGCTGTACTGCGGTGGTGCGGTGCGATCTGCCGGGACGCGTACGGATCGGGAGGGCCGCTCAAAGCTCCCCGCTGTACGTGCCCCGGCGACGCAATTTCCGGGAACGTCCCCCAAGACATCCCCAGATGCCAGTCACGCCCCCCAAGACGCTTCTGACATCGCCAACTTAGACTGACGAACCCCTTCGGTGGTTACGTTCACATCACTGTGATCTGAGTCTCTTGCATATGTCCTGAAGATAGGCAAGAGACCCGGTATGGGAATCGAGGACCAAGCGTAAGGAAGATGCGCGAGCCTTGTGAAGAGCTTATGTGAGGCTCGCGTTGGACTCTAGGGGGACTCCATGTCCGTCGTCACGCGAATGCTCTCAGTCGAAGGCTGTTCGTGACCACGAAGACGGACGAGAAGGCCATCGCCGCTCCCGCGATCATGGGGTTCAGCAGGCCCGCGGCGGCCAGCGGAAGCGCCGCCACGTTGTAGCCGAAGGCCCAGAGCAGGTTTCCCTTGATAGTCGACAAGGTGCTGCGCGCCAGCCGGATCGCGTCCGCGGCCACCCGAAGGTCCCCGCGCACGAGCGTCAGATCGCTCGCCTCGATCGCCGCGTCCGTCCCCGTGCCCATCGCGAGGCCCAGATCAGCGGTGGCGAGCGCCGCCGCGTCGTTCACCCCGTCGCCGACCATCGCGACGGTCCGTCCCTCGCGCTGCAGCCGCTGGACCACGGCGACCTTGTCCTCGGGCAGCACCTCGGCGATCACGTCGGCGGAGCCGATGCCCACCGCCCGTGCCACGGCCTCGGCGACCGCCCGGTTGTCCCCGGTCAGCAGCATCGGTGTGAGCCCGAGGGCGCGCAGTTCGCGTACGGCCTCGGCGCTGGTCTCCTTGACCGTGTCGGCGACGGTCACGACACCCACCGGCGCCCTGTCCAGGGCGACCACGACGGCCGTGCGGCCCGCCGCCTCGGCCACGTTCTTCGCGTCCGCAAGCGCTTCGGGGAGCGCGCCCGGGAACCGGCCGACGGTGACGTCGTGGCCGTCCACCCGGCCGCGTACGCCGCGGCCCGGCACGTTCTCGAAGTGTTCCGGCACGGGAAGGCCGCCTGTGCGCTCCTGAGCGCCTGCCGCGATCGCTCGGGCAATGGGATGCTCGGAGGCGTGTTCCAGGGCTCCGGCGAGCCGCAGGACGTCCTTCTCGGCGGTGCCGTCGACGACGTACACCTCGTGCAGGCTCATGCGTCCCGTGGTCACCGTGCCGGTCTTGTCCAGCAGGACGGTGTCGACGCGGCGCGTGGACTCCAGGACCTCGGGTCCCTTGATGAGGATGCCGAGCTGGGCGCCGCGGCCCGTGCCGACCATCAGGGCGGTCGGGGTGGCCAGGCCGAGCGCGCACGGGCAGGCGATGATCAGCACCGCGACGGCGGCGGTGAAGGCCGCGACCGTGTCGCCGGTGACCGCGATCCAGGCCGCGAAGGTGCCGAGCGCGATGAGCAGCACGACGGGCACGAAGACCCCGGAGATCCGGTCGGCGAGACGCTGCACCTCGGCCTTGCCGTTTTGCGCGTCCTCGACGAGCCGGGCCATCCTCGCGAGCTGGGTGTCCGCGCCGATCCGGGTGGCCTCGACGACGAGCCGGCCCCCGGCGTTCACGGTCGCACCCGTGACGGTGTCCCCGACGGTCACGTCCACCGGCACCGACTCGCCGGTCAGCATGGACGCGTCCACGGCCGACGCGCCCTCGACGACGGTCCCGTCGGTGGCGATCTTCTCGCCGGGCCGTACGACGAAGCGGTCGCCGACCGTCAGCTGCGCCACGGGGAGGCGGACCTCACGGCCGTCCCGCAGGACCCATACGTCCTTGGCGCCGAGTTCCATCAGCGCCCGCAGCGCCGCTCCCGCGCGCCGCTTGGAGCGGGCCTCCAGGAAGCGCCCCAGCAGGATGAACGCGATGACGCCCGCGGCGACCTCCAGGTAGAGCGTGGACGCCCCGTCCGTACGGGAGACGGTGAAGTCGAAGCCGTGCCGCATGCCCGGCATCCCCGCGTCGCCGAAGAACAGCGCCCACAGGGACCAGCCGAACGCGGCGAGGGTGCCGACCGAGACCAGGGTGTCCATGGTGGCCGCGCCGTGCCGCGCGTTCGTCAGGGCGGCCCGGTGGAAGGGCAGTCCGCCCCAGACCACTACGGGCGCGGCGAGCGTCAGCGAGAGCCACTGCCAGTTGTCGAACTGGAGGGCCGGGATCATCGACATGAGGACGACGGGCAGGGCGAGCAGCGCGGAGACGGTCAGCCGTTGGCGCAGGGAGGCCGTTTCGGGGTCGTCGTCGGCGGGCGGTGCCGCCTCCGGGGGCGCCGCCGGCGGCGGGGGCTCCTCGGCGGTGTAGCCCGTCTTCACCACCGTGGCGATCAGATCGGCGACCTGTACCCCCGTGGGGTAGGAGACCTTGGCCTTCTCCGTCGCGAAGTTGACGGTGGCGGTGACGCCGTCCATGCGGTTGAGCTTCTTCTCGACGCGGGCCGCGCAGGAGGCGCAGGTCATCCCGCCGATGGAGAGTTCGATGTCCGAGGTCGTGCCTATGGGCGTCTCGGGTGCTGCGGTGGTCATGGTCCGGCTCCAGGAATGAGCCGGGCCGCGCGGAGCCGGTATCAGCCGGTCGGCACGGCCCGGTGCGGAGGAGAAGAGCTGCTGGGTCCCGCTCAGGCCGGGCCGACGAGCTCGAAGCCCGCCTCGTCGACGGCGGCGCGGACGGCGTTCTCGTCGAGCGCGGTCTCGGAGACGACCGTGACCTCGCCGGTCGAGGCGACGGCCTTGACCGAGCTCACACCGGAGATCCCGGAGATCTCGCCGCTGATGGAGCCTTCGCAGTGTCCGCAGCTCATGCCGCTCACCTGGTAGACGGTGGTGACGGAACCCGGGGTGCCGGTCTGGGCGGTCATGGCGTTACTCCTCGTCGAGGCGTCCGGTGCGTGCGGGTGCGGGAGGGATCCCTGGGAACCCAGGGTTCCCCTCGATGTTCACCACACTATACCCCTAGGGGGTATTTCTCCAAGTGGTGTCGCGGCGCGCCAGCGAGCGCGCCCAGGCCACCCCCGCGAGCGAGACGAGGAACAGGCCGCCCAGCGAGAACAGCGTGAAGAGGTGGTCCTGTCCGCCGGGCGGCCGCGGCAGCCGGCCCGGACCGAACAGCGTCCGGTCGAGTCCCGCACGGCTCAGCCGGGACACCAGCCACAGCGCGATCCCGTGCGTGGAGTCCCACAGGGCGTGCAGCACGCAGACGCCGAGGCAGCTGCCGAGCACCGGAGCGGTGAACCGGAAGTGCCCGTTCGGGCGGCGGTACGCCAACAGCGCCGCGCCCGTGACCGCGGTCCACAGGCCGTGTCCGAAGGGAGTGAGCACCCCGCGCAGGATCTCGGTCTCCAGGAGCGTGCGCAGATCGACGCCCTGGAGGGACACGGCCGCGTCGAAGGCGTGGCCCGCGCTCTCCAGGGCCGCGAAGCCGAACCCGAGTGTCGCGCCGAGCGCCAGGCCGGCCCGCGGCCCGCGGATCCGGGTGTGCCGGCGCAGCACGTACATCAGCGCGCCGAGTTTCACCGCCTCCTCGGTCAGTGCGGCTCCGGCGTACATCCACAGCGAGGGGCGCGGCAGTTGGTACTCCATCACGGACGCGCCGAGCACCCCCAGGGTGCCGCCGGTCAGGAAGCAGCCGAGGATCAGGTTCACGCCCAGGTCGCGGCCGTGCCGCTCGTACGCCCAGAGCACGAAGACGACGGGAACCAGAAAGCTGCCGAGCAGGATCAGGGTCGGCAGCGGCGTGGCGCTCTTCGTGGCGTACGTGACGATCGCGGTCAGCGCCCAAAGGGCCAGCCCGGCGCCGAGGAAGCGCTTCCAGAGGCCGACGCGGATCCGGGGGTACGACGGCGGGGGCTGCTGCGGTCCGGGAATGCGGGCCCGTGGTGCGCCCGGTGGCTGATTCTGGGTCACGGCCATCCCTTTGTCCCTCGGGGGCTGACCCGCGGGCTCGGACGGGGGACCCGCGTTCCGACGCGTCGGGGCACCCCCGTGGGTGTGTGGCACAGGGGCGCGTGGACGGATCGATACCGCGGATCACTGATCGATTTGTCCGAACCTTATGGCACATGTCCCCGATGTCGCAGGCCGGAACGCTGGTGCCGCCCCCGTCCGGCGCGGCTCAGCGACCGGCGGGCAGCCCGCCTTCGAGGAGCGGCTCCAGATAGCGGTACATGACCGTCTTCAGCTCCGCGATGTAGGCGTCCCGTTCGGTGTCCTCGTGGGACATGATCAGCGTGAGGCCGGCCTTGAAGAGGTGGAGCGCCATGTTCGCCGTACGGGTGCGCTGGTCGGACGGCATGTCCGGCACGCGGGTCGCGATCATCTCCTCGACGCGGGCGAGGAGGGTGCAGTGGACGGTGCCGATCTCCTCGATGATCGCTCCCGGTACGTCGGGGCCGTGCATCAGGACGGCGAAGGCCGGGTTCTCGACGTTGAAGGCGATCAGCGGGTCGAGGATCGCGTCGAGCATCCGGTCCAGCGGGAGGCCGATGTTCTCCGGGGCGAGCGCCTGTCCGTGCGACTGTGCCCAGTGCTCCAGCAGCTGGTCGCTGAGGCCGACTGCGATGGCCTCCTTGTTCGGGAAGAACTGGTAGAGCGTGCCGGGTGAGACGCCTGCCTCGCGGGCGATGGCGTTGGTGCTCGCCGCCGTGTAGCCGGACTGGCAGAACACCGAGGCCGCCGCTTCAAGGAGCTGGGCGATGCGGCGCTCGCCGCGGGCCTGGCGGCGGCGCGGCTTCTCTTCGGCGCGCTGCTGCCGTGTCGGCGACTCCTCGGTCTGCTGCTTCTCGGGCACGGGTTATCCCCAGCTTCTCGGGACGCGATTGACAAATACGAGTGGTCGCTCGCATTCTTGAAAAACGCGAGCGATGACTCGTGTTTGCCATTCTATGGCAATGGGCGATCCATGACGCCTGCACGGATGCGGGTCATCGGATCACGGTGAAGGGGACACCGCATCATGTCCGAAGTCAACGGCGCGGATGACGGGCCCGGGGCGAGGCCAAGCGAGGGCGAGGGCTCGGGCGGGGGTACGGGCAGGAGTACGGGCGACGGCTCCCGTGGGGGTACGGGCGGGGGTGCGCGGCTCGGCGGATGGACCCGGTTCGTCACGGCGCGGCCACGGCTCTCCCTGCTCGTCGCCCTCCTGCTGACCGCGCTCGCCGTGGTCGTCGGCAGCGGGGTCGCGGACCGGCTCGGCAGCGGCGGCTGGGAGGACCCGACCGCGCAGTCGACCTACGCGACCAAGGCGCTGGAGCGGGAGTTCCCCGCCTCGCAGCCCAATCTGCTGCTCCTCCTCGACGCGGGCGGAGCCTCGGTCGACGACCCCGCGGTCGCCGCCGAGGCCAAGCGGATAACGACGCGCCTGGCCGCCGAGCACGGCGTCACCGGCGTCGGCTCCTACTGGCAGTCCGGTTCACCCGCGCTGAAGGCGCGCGACGGCCACGAGGCGCTGATCGCCGCCCGGATCACCGGCGACGAGACGGCCGCGGCTGGCACCCTGGACCGACTCGCACCCTCCTACCGGGGGAAGAGCGGCCCCGTCGAGGTCGAGATCGGCGGACCGATCGCCGTGCGGCACGAGATGCAGACGACCATCAAGGAGGACTTGACCCGGGCCGAGATGATCGCCCTTCCGGTGACCCTCCTGCTGCTGGTCATGGTCTTCGGGAGCGCTGTCGCGGCCCTGCTCCCGCTCGGGGTCGGGATCATCGCGATCCTCGGCACCAACGCCGTGCTGCGCGGACTCACCGAGGTCACGGACGTCTCGGTGTTCGCGATGAACCTGACGACGGCGCTCGGTCTCGGTCTCGCCATCGACTACGCCCTGTTCATCGTCCGCAGGTTCCGCGAGGAACTGGCCACCGGCGCCCCACCGCGCACCGCGGTCGGCATCACCCTGCGCACCGCGGGCCGGACCGTTCTCTTCTCCTCCCTCACGGTGGCCGTGTCGCTGGCCGCGATGCTGGTCTTCCCGCAGTACTTCCTGCGTTCCTTCGCGTACGCGGGCATCGCCGTCGTGCTGCTGGCCGCGGCCGCAGCCCTGATCCTGCTCCCCGCCGCACTGATGCTCCTCGGCGACCGGGTGAACTCCCTGGACCTGCGGCGCCTGTTCCGGCGCGGAAGGCCGGATCCGGCCGGCGGCGGGGCCCTCTGGGGACGTATGGCCTCCCTCGTGATGCGCAGGGCACCGCTCTTCGCGGTGGCCACCACGGCCGGCCTCATCGTCCTCGGACTGCCCTTCGTGGGCGTGAAGTTCGGCACGGCCGACGACCGGCAGCTGCCCTCCGGCGCGGAGTCGCACATCGTCCAGCAGCACATCCGCGACGGCTTCCCGGGAAGCCCCGGCGGCGCTCTGGAGGTCCTGGCCGAGGGCCCGGCCACCGACACCCAGTACGCCCGGTACAGGGAGCGGATCGCCGCGCTGCCCGAGGTGCTGCGCGTGGACGGGCCCCTGGTGAAGGGCGACGCCGCGTACTTCTCGGTGCTGCCGAAGGGTGAGGCCGTGGACGAGGGGGCCCAGCGGCTGGTGGGCGAACTCCGGGCGGCGGACGCTCCGTTCGACACCTCCGTGACCGGCACGGCGGCCGTCCTGGTCGACTCCAAGCACGCGATAGCCGACCGGCTCCCGTGGGCGGCCGCGTTCATCGCGATCGTCACGCTGTTCCTGGTGTTCCTGCTGACCGGGAGCGTGCTGATCCCGGTCCAGGCGGTCCTGCTCAACGCGCTCAGCCTGACGGCGATGTTCGGTGCGGTGGTCTGGGTCTTCCAGGACGGCCACCTCTCCGGCCTCCTCGACTTCACCAGTTCCGGTTCGATCGAGACGACCCTCCCGGTCCTGATGTTCTGCGTCGCCTTCGGCCTCTCCATGGACTACGGCGTCTTCCTTCTCTCCCGCATCAAGGAGGAGTACGACCACACCGGCGATCACCGGGAGGCGGTCCGTTTCGGGCTCCAGCGCACCGGCGGGCTGATCACCGCCGCCGCGGTCATCCTCGCCGTGGTGATGGTCGCCATCGGCACCTCCCGGGTGGCCAACACCAAGATGCTCGGACTGGGCGTCGCGCTCGCCGTGCTGATGGACGCGATGGTCGTCCGCAGCCTGCTGGTCCCGGCGGTCATGCGTCTGACCGGCAGGGCCACCTGGTGGGCGCCAGGACCCCTGCGGCGCTTCCACGACCGTTTCGGACTCAGCGAGGGGGCGGCACGGGAACCGGCCCCGGACGCGGCATCGGCGGCGGACCCGGACGGGGAGTCGGCATCGGCGGCGGACCCGGACACGGAGTCCGTACCGGCGGCGGAGTCGGTGCCGGACGCGGAGGCGGAGCCGGGTCGGGACAAGGCCGAGGCGCGCGGATAGCGTTCGCCGCGGAAGCTGATCTCCGAGCGGAGGGCGGGAGCCGATGCGGGCAGTGGTGTTCGAGCGGTACGGGGAGCCGGCCGAGGTGCGGGACGCGCCGGACCCGGCGCCCGCGGAGCACGGGGTCGTGGTGCGGGTCGAGGCCACCGGGCTGTGCCGGAGCGACTGGCACGGCTGGATGGGCCACGACCCGGACATCACGCTGCCGCATGTGCCGGGCCACGAACTCGCCGGGGTGATCGAGGCGGTGGGCGCCCGGGTGACGGGATGGCACCCCGGCGACCGGGTCACCGTCCCGTTCGTCTGCGCCTGCGGAAGCTGTCCCGCGTGTGCGGCGGGCGACCAGCAGGTGTGCGAGCGGCAGACCCAGCCGGGATTCACGCACTGGGGCTCCTTCGCCCAGTACGTGGCGCTCGACCACGCCGAGGTGAACCTGATCGCGGTGCCGCCGGAGTTGTCCTTCGCGACGGCGGCCTCGCTGGGCTGCCGGTTCGCCACGGCGTTCCGCGCGGTGGTCGCGCAGGGGAGGACGGCCGCGGGGGAGTGGGTCGCGGTCCACGGCTGCGGCGGCGTCGGCCTCTCGGCGGTGATGATCGCGGCGGCGTCCGGTGCACGAGTGGTGGCAGTCGACGTGTCACCCGCGGCGCTCGACCTGGCACGGAAGTTCGGGGCGGCGGAGTGCGTGGACGCCTCCGCCGTGGCGGACCCGGCACAGGCGGTCCGCGAACTGACCGGCGGTGGCGCGCATGTGTCGCTGGACGCCCTCGGGTCGCCCGTCACCTGCGCGGCCTCGGTCAACGGTCTGCGCCGTCGAGGCCGCCACGTCCAGGTCGGCCTGCTGCCCTCGCCGACCGGCGCCACCCCGGTCCCGATGGCCCGGGTGATCGGGCTCGAACTCGAAATCCTCGGCAGCCACGGGATGGCGGCCCACGCCTACCCGCCCCTGCTGGAACTGGTCCGCGCCGGCGCACTGCGCCCCGACCTCCTCGTGACCGCCACCATCCCGCTGGACGCCGCACCCGCCGCCCTGGCCGCCATGGGATCGGCGCCGGGTGCGGGGGTGACGGTCATCGAGCCGTGGAGGTGACGGTCGTCGAGCAGTGAGGGTGCCGGGAATCAAGCCGGCGTGAGGGCAGTCCGGTCGGACGGTGCCCCACCCTGGGTGGGGCACCGGTTTCGCCGGGATCCGGTCAGGCGTCCCTTCTGCCTCGGTTTCCTGGGCGGGAGGCGACCCAGGCGCGGACGGTGTCGGCGTACCAGTAGGGCTTTCCGGCCTCGACGTGGTCGGGCGGCGGCAGCAGCCCGTGCTTGCGGTAGGACCGGACGGTGTCCGGCTGCACCTTGATGTGCGCGGCGATCTCCTTGTACGACCAGAGCCTGCGGTCGGTCATGAGTGGCACCTCCCTGCGCGCACCGCGGCGGCGGCCTGGGACGGTCGTCGGGGGAGCCGGGCGCTGCGCTGGTGATCACAAAGCGTGTGCCAGGTGAACGACGCAGAGTGAGCGCTGGGCTGTGGCTGTTGACCGGGTGTGACGTAAGACCCGCGTATACGCGACATGTGTGACACAGGCGTGGTTTTTGTGACACGAGTGACGCATTGGCCGCCGAGGGGCGGAGAGTCGCCGGTGCCGTCCTCGGTGGACGGTTTCTGCCGTTGTTGTCCGCGCAACGGTCTCTGTGCTCGCCCGCGAGAAGACTTCCGTGACTCCTCGCGGGCCGATGCCCGACGTCGTCCGCCTCTCCGCCGGCCGCCACCGCCCGGCGCCGGCAGGGGCGCGCGGGAGGAGCGGGAGGAGCAGGCGGGAGAGGCGGGCGACCCGCCGGGTCCGAGCGCTCGGCGGGTCGGCGGGGTGTGGTTCTCACGCCCCGCAGGACCTCAGGAACGCCCGGGTGCGCCGGGCGATCGGGAGTGGCTTGTCCGGCGGGCACGGGTACATGTCCTGCTCGACGATCGCGAAGAGCTCGACACCGAGCTGCTGCGCGGCGGCGAGGACGGGCTCCAGCGCCGGTACGCCGGACGGTGGTTCGCACATCACGCCGCGCGCGACGGCGGGCCCGAACGGCAGCTCCTCGGCCCGTACGCCGGCCAGCACCAGCGGGTCCACCTGCTTGAGGTGGAGGTAGCCGATGCGTTCGCCGTACGTCTCGATGAGCTTGACGCTGTCGCCGCCGCAGTAGGCGTAGTGGCCCGTGTCCAGACACAGCGACACCAGCGAGGAGTCGGTCGCGTCGAGGAAGCGCGTGACGTTCTCCTCGCTGTCGATGTGCGTGTCGGCGTGCGGATGGACGACGATCCTCAGCCCGTAGCGCTCCCGCACCTCATGGGCGAGCCGCTCGGTCTGGGCGGTCAGATGGCGCCACTGGGTCGGCGTCAGCCTGCGGTCCTCCAGCACCGCGCCGGTCTTGTCGTCCCGCCAGAAGGCCGGGATGACGACGAGATGCCCCGCGCCCGTCGCCTGGGCGAGCGCCGCGATGTCCGAGACGTGCGCCCAGGTGGACTCCCACACGTCGGGACCCCGGTGCAGCCCGGTGAAGACCGTGCCCGCCGAGACGCTGAGCCCGCGCCGGGCGGTCTCCTCCCTGAGGATGTCCGGATCGGTGGGCAGGTAGCCGTACGGGCCGAGCTCGATCCACTCGTAGCCGGATCCGGAGACCTCGTCGAGGAAGCGCTGCCAGGGGACCTGCTGCGGGTCGTCGGGGAACCAGACGCCCCAGGAGTCGGGAGCCGAACCGATCCGGATGCGCGACAGTGAGGACGGAGGCGACGACCTCGGTGACGACTCCGACGAGGGCTCGGGCTGTGACCGCGGCGATGACTGAGGTGGCAACGACGTCATGGGCGTCAGCTTCGGGCGGCTCCGGAGAGGTGTCAAGCGTCGTCCGAATGTCTGGACAAAACGTTGACAGGCTTCGCGTGCGGCACTAGACCTGGGGGCAGCCGCAGGGACCGCAGGGAAGGGAACTCGATGGCGTACGAGCTGATCACCATGGGGCGGATCGGTGTGGACCTCTACCCGTTGCAGACGGGGGTCCCACTGTCCCGGGTGACCTCCTTCGGCAAGTTCCTCGGCGGCTCGGCGACCAATGTCGCGGTGGCCGCCGCGCGGCTCGGACGGCGTACGGCCGTCATCACCCGGACGGGTGCCGATCCCTTCGGAACCTATCTGCACGAGGCGCTGCGCGACTTCGGCGTCGACGACCGCTGGGTCACCGCGGTCCCCGGGCTGCCGACCCCCGTCACCTTCTGCGAGATCTTCCCGCCGGACGACTTCCCGCTCTACTTCTACCGACAGCCCAAGGCCCCCGACCTGGAGATCGAGGCCCGCGAACTCGACCTCGACGCCGTGCGTGACGCCCGCGTCTTCTGGATGACGGGCACGGGACTCTGCGCGGAGCCCAGCCGCACGGCCACGCTCGCCGCACTGGCCCACCGGGCGCGGTCCGGTACGACGGTCTTCGACCTCGACTGGCGCCCCATGTTCTGGAACGACACAGCCTGGAACGGCACAGGCCCGAAGGACGCGGCCTGGAGCGATCCCGCGGCGGCGCGTCCCTTCTACGCCGAGGCCCTGCGCCACGCGACCGTCGCCGTCGGCAACGTCGACGAGGTCGAGATCGCCACCGGAGAGCGTGAACCGCACGCCGCTGCCGCCGCCCTCCTCGAAACCGGTGTCGAACTCGCCGTGGTGAAACAGGGACCCAAGGGCGTCCTCGCCGTCCATCGCGACGGCACCACCGCCGAGGTCCCGCCCCTCCCGGTCGAGGTCCTCAACGGCCTCGGCGCGGGCGACGCGTTCGGCGGCTCCCTCTGCCACGGACTGCTCGCCGGCTGGGACCTGGAACGGATCATGCGCCACGCGAACGCGGCGGGCGCCATCGTCGCCTCCCGCCTGGAGTGCTCCTCCGCGATGCCCACCCCGCACGAGGTCGAACAGGCCCTCACCGCCGGAGCGGTGCGATGAGGGCGGGCCAGGTCGGGGGAGCCCACCACGAACAGGGTGGCGACACACCTCCGGCCGCCGAGACGGCCGATCGGGCCCGCACGACAGCCCCCGCGCACGAGGAGTCTTCCGGCACCCCCGCGCACAGCCCCTCACCCGCCACCCCCGCGCGGCGGGCCGCCGCCGGTACCCCGCCCACCGAACCGCTCACCGCCACCCCCGTCACCCCCACCACCTACGACCGTCTGCGCCTGCCGTCCCCCCGCGTCGACGTCCTCGCTCTCGTCCAGGTCCGGGCCCGTCACCCCGAGGCGATCGCGGAGGCCGCCGCGCGACGGGTGCGGCGGCCGCTCGTCGACGGCTCGGGGCGGCTGATGATCGTCGCCGCGGACCACCCGGCGCGCGGCATGCTGTCCGTCGGCGACCGGAAGCTGGCCATGGCGGGGCGCGCCGATCTGCTGGAGCGGCTGTGTCTCGCGCTCTCCCGCCCAGGGGTCGACGGCGTGCTCGCCACCGCCGACATACTCGACGACCTGCTGCTCCTCGGCGCGCTCGACGGCAAGGTGGTCATCGGGTCGATGAACCGGGGCGGACTCGCGGGCTCCGCCTTCGAGCTGGACGACCGGTTCACCGGGTACCGCCCGAAGGACATCGAGCGGCTCGGCTTCGACGCGGGCAAACTGCTGCTGCGCATCGACTACGACGACCCGGGCTCGCTGCGCACCCTGGAGTCCACCGCCCGGGTGATCGACGACATGGCCGAACGGCAACTCCCGGTCTTCGTCGAACCGTTCCTCTGCCGACGCCGGGCCGACGGCACCCTGCGCAACGATCTGAGCGCCGAGGCCGTCACCAAGTCCATCGCCATCGCCGGCGGCCTGGGCGGCAGTTCGGCGTACACCTGGCTGAAGGTCCCCGTCACCGAGAACCCCGACGACATGGCCCGCGTCATGGAGACCTCCACGCTGCCCGCCGTCCTGCTCGGCGGCGATGTCGGCGAGGACCAGGAGGGCGCCTACGAGAAATGGCGCGGGGCGCTCCAACTCCCTACCGTGCAGGGCCTGGTGGTGGGCCGTTCGCTGTTGTACCCCGCGGACGGCGATGTCGCCGCGGCCGTGGACACCGCCGTAGGACTTCTGTGAGGGCCGCATGAGTCGTCCGAGCAACGAGCTGTACGTGCCCAAGGGCACCACCGCCGACACCCACTACGCCCTCGACATCGACCCCGTACGGGCCGGCTGGACCCACAGCAGCCTGCGGATCGTGGAGCTGGCACCCGGCGGCACCCACACGTTCACCACCGGGGACAGCGAGTGGATCGTGCTCCCGCTCGGCGGCGCCTGCACGGTGCGCACCAAAGACGGCATGGACGAGGAAGAGTTCCAACTCCTGGGCAGACGGAGTGTGTTCGACGGAGTCTCCGACTTCGCGTACGTTCCCCGTGAGGCCCGGGCCCAGATCGCCTCCGGCGCGGGAGGCCGCTTCGCCCTGGCAGGAGCGAAGTGCGAGCGCCGACTCCCCGCCCGCTACGGCCCCGCGCCGGAGGTTCCCGTCGAAGACCGCGGCAGCGGCAACTGCGCGCGCCAGGTGCGCAATTTCGCCGCCGCGGACGTCTTCGACTGCGACCGGCTCATCGCCGTCGAGGTGATCACCCCCGGCGGCAACTGGTCCTCGTATCCGCCCCACAAGCACGACGAACACCTCCCCGGCGTCGAGTCCCGGCTGGAGGAGATCTACTACTTCGAGATCGACGGCCCGAACGGTTTCGGCTATCAGCGCGTATTCCCTTCCCGTGAGGGCGGTTCGGACGTCCTCGCCGAGGTCCGCTCCGGCGATGCCGTCCTCGTCCCCGACGGATGGCACGGCCCGTCCATCGCCCAGCCCGGTCACGCCATGTACTACCTCAACGTCATGGCGGGCCCGGGAGGGGACAGGGAGTGGCGGATCCGCTTCCACCCGGGACACGCAGAGAGCACAGGGGGATACCGATGACCTCGACGACGAGGCTGACGGTCGCGCAGGCGCTGGTGCGGTTCCTGGCCGCGCAGTACACCGAAAGGGACGGAGCGCGCCGCCGGCTGATCGGCGCCACCTGGGGCATCTTCGGCCACGGGAACGTCGCCGGGATCGGCCAGGCGCTCGTCGAGTACGCCGACGAGATGCCGTACCACCAGGGGCGCAACGAACAGGCCATGGTGCACGCGGCGGTCGGCTACGCGCGTCAGTGCGGCCGGCTGTCGGCGCACGCCGTGACCACCTCCATCGGGCCCGGCGCCACCAACCTGGTCACCGGCGCCGCGCTCGCCACCATCAACCACCTCCCGGTGCTGCTCCTGCCCGGCGACGTCTTCGCGACCCGCCCCGCCGATCCGGTGCTCCAGCAGCTCGAGGTCCCCTTCGCCGGGGATGTGTCGGTCAACGACTGTCTGCGCCCGGTGTCGAAGTACTTCGACCGGATCACCCGCCCCGAGGCCCTGATCCCGGCGGCCCTCCAGGCGATGCGCGTGCTCACCGACCCCGTCGACACCGGCGCCGTCACGCTCGCGCTGCCCCAGGACGTGCAGGCGGAGGCGTACGACTGGCCCGAGGAGTTCTTCGCCGAGCGGACCTGGGCCGTGCGGCGCCCGGCGGCCGACGCCGGCGAACTGGCGCGCGCCGTCGCGGCGGTCCGCGAGGCCCGGCGCCCGCTGATCGTCGCGGGCGGCGGTGTCCACCACAGCCGCGCCGAGGAGGCGCTCGCCGAACTCGCCTCCGCCACCCGCATCCCCGTCGCCTCCACCCAGGCGGGCAAGGGCTCGCTGCGCTGGGACCACCCCCAGGACGTCGGCGGCGTCGGCCACACCGGCACGGCGACCGCCGACGAGCTCGCCCGCACCGCCGACCTGGTCATCGGAGTCGGCACCCGCTACACCGACTTCACCACCGCCTCCGGCACCCTGTTCGGCGCGTCGGGCGTCCGCTTCCTCAACCTCAACATCGCTCCGTACGACGGCCACAAGCTCGCCGGCATACCGCTGATCGCCGACGCGCGCGCCGGTCTGGAGGCGCTCACCGAGGCGCTGCTGATGCACAAGCACCGCGCCGAGCCCGCGTACGTCACCGAGTACACGGACGACAAGGAGCGCTGGGAGTACCGCGTCGACGCGGCCTACGAGGCCGAGGACATCGACATCCGGCCCACCCAGCCGCAGGTCCTCGGTGTCCTGGACGAGCTGGTCACCGAGGACGACATCCTGATCAACGCGGCCGGGTCGCTCCCCGGCGACCTGCACAAGCTGTGGCGGGCGCGGTCGCGGGACCAGTACCACGTCGAGTACGGCTACTCGTGCATGGGCTACGAGATCCCGGCCGCGATCGGGGTACGGATGGCGGCCCCGGACCGGCCGGTGTGGGCGCTGGTCGGTGACGGCACGTATCTGATGATGCCGACCGAGATCGTCACCGCCGTCCAGGAGGGTGTCGCGATCAAGGTGATCATCCTCCAGAACCACGGGTACGCCTCGATCGGCGGTCTCTCCGAGTCCGTGGGCGGCGAGCGGTACGGCACGGCGTACCGCTACCGGGCCGAGGACCGCAGATACACGGGGGCACCGCTGCCGGTGGATCTCGCGGCCAACGCGGCAAGCCTGGGCATGCGGGTCCTACGCGCGAAGACCGTGCGTGACCTGCGGGCGGCCCTGGCCGAGGCGCGCGAGGCGGACACTCCCACTTGTGTCTACGTGGAGACCGAAACGGCAGACACAGTGTCGGGCGCGCCTCCGGCCCAAGCCTGGTGGGATGTACCTGTGGCCGAGACCGCGACCCGATCGTCGGCGGTCAAGGCACGTGAGGAGTACGACCGGCACGTCGCCGCCCGACGCCGCCATCTGTGAAGGAGTGCATGGCCATGACGAAGACCGTCGACCACTGGATCGGTGGCAAGACCGTCGAGGGTGCGTCGGGTACGTACGGGCCGGTCACCGACCCGGCGACCGGCGCCGTGACCACCAAGGTCGCGTTCGCGAGCGTCGACGAGGTCGACGCCGCGGTCGCCGCCGCGAAGGACGCGTACGCGACCTGGGGACAGTCCTCGCTGGCCAAGCGGTCCACGATCCTGTTCAAGTTCCGCGCGCTGCTCGACGCCAACCGGGACGCGATCGCCGAGCTGATCACCGCCGAGCACGGCAAGGTGCACTCGGACGCGCTCGGCGAGGTCGCGCGCGGTCTGGAGATCGTCGACCTGGCCTGCGGCATCACCGTGCAGCTGAAGGGCGAGCTGTCGACCGAGGTGGCCTCCAAGGTCGACGTGGCGTCGATCCGGCAGCCGCTCGGTGTCGTCGCGGGCATCACGCCGTTCAACTTCCCGGCCATGGTGCCGATGTGGATGTTCCCGCTCGCCATCGCGTGCGGCAACACCTTCGTCCTCAAGCCGTCCGAGAAGGATCCGTCGGCCGCCATGAAGCTCGCCGAGCTGCTGGCCGAGGCCGGTCTGCCCGACGGTGTCTTCAACGTCGTGCACGGGGACAAGGTGGCCGTCGACCGGCTCCTGGAGCACCCGGACGTCAAGGCGGTGTCCTTCGTCGGCTCGACCCCGATCGCCCGCTACATCCACACCACCGCCGCCGCGAACCACAAGCGGGTCCAGGCCCTGGGCGGCGCCAAGAACCACATGCTGGTCCTGCCGGACGCCGACCTGGACGCGGCCGCGGACGCCGCCGTCTCCGCCGCGTACGGCTCGGCCGGCGAGCGCTGCATGGCGATCTCCGCGGTCGTCGCGGTCGGCTCGATCGGTGACGAGCTGGTGGCCAAGATCCGCGAGCGCGCCGAGAAGATCAAGATCGGTCCCGGCAACGACCCGACCTCCGAGATGGGCCCGCTCATCACGGCCGCCCACCGCGACAAGGTGGCGTCGTACGTGAAGGGCGCTGCCGGCCAGGGCTCCGAGGTCGTCCTCGACGGCACGGGCTACACGGTCGAGGGGCACGAGGACGGCCACTGGATCGGCCTCTCGCTCCTGGACCGGGTACCGGTGACGGCGGACGCGTACAAGGACGAGATCTTCGGCCCGGTGCTGTGCGTGCTGCGCGTGGACACCTACGACGAGGGAGTGGCGCTGATCAACGCGTCCCCCTTCGGCAACGGCACCGCGATCTTCACCCGGGACGGCGGCGCCGCCCGCCGCTTCCAGCTGGAGATCGAGGCGGGCATGGTCGGCGTGAACGTGCCGATCCCGGTGCCCGTCGGCTACCACTCCTTCGGTGGCTGGAAGGACTCCCTCTTCGGGGACCACCACATCTACGGCAACGACGGCACGCACTTCTACACCCGCGGCAAGGTCGTCACCACCCGCTGGCCGGACCCGTCCGAGGCGCCCGCAGGCGTCGACCTGGGCTTCCCGCGCAACCACTGAGGCGTCACCCCGGTGCCCCGCCCCCGTCCGGGGGCGGGGCACCGTCGTGTTCCGGGCCTCCCGCCGTCCGGGGCCTACTGCTGCTGAGCGGCGGCCTTCTTCATCAGCTCGGTGACGTCACCGGTCTGCGCGGCCGGCGGGGCCTTCACATCCGCGGTGGCGCCGAACTTCTCGAAGTCCATGGTGATCGTCACGGCGCCGAGCACATCCTTCAGGCGGACCGGCAGGTCCTTGGCGCCGACCCAGACGTCCATCGTGATCGAGTCTGCGCCACCGGTCACCGAGTCGAAGAGGGTGTTCTCGTCCCCGGACGCGAGGGCGTCCTTGGCCTTGCCCATGTGGTTCTTGTCGATCACGGCCCGGTAGTGGGTCGTGCGCTTTCCGTCGACGGTCTCCTTGCCGAGGTCCTCGACGTCGTTCGCGTACTTCAGGCCCTTCATGATGGCCGCCGGGCTGCCGTTGTTCGAGCTTCCGCTCAA
The DNA here is from genome assembly GCF_055567635.1 of Streptomyces sp. NPDC026500. Taxonomy (NCBI): domain Bacteria; kingdom Bacillati; phylum Actinomycetota; class Actinomycetes; order Kitasatosporales; family Streptomycetaceae; genus Streptomyces; species Streptomyces sp. NPDC026500. The sequence continues at coordinate 191,726 of NZ_JBVHQB010000007.1, forward strand.
CGCCTGGGCGCCCTTCTCGCCGAAGACGGCCGACCCGTCGACCTTCATCCACTCCTTGCCCTTGAGCGGGCCGGAGGGCTGCGGGTCGGTGTCGTAGTAGTAGGCGCCGTCCACGAGGAGCGTGCGGATCGACGGTGCGTCCGTCACCGCCTCCATCTTCGCGGCCTTGGTGTCCATCTCGACGTCGTACGCGAAGCCGTCTCCCCAGGAGTAGGTGCCCTTCGCGGCTATGGGGGCGCCGCCGTTCACCTCGGTGGTCATCTTGACCTGGGCCGAGCCCAGGGCCTCCGTCCGGTCCGTCGCCCGCCCCAGCGCCGCCATGATCGCGTCGGCGTGGCTGACCACCTCGGCCGTCTTCTTCGTGGTCTCCGCACTGCATCCGGTCGTCCCGGCCAGCGCCGCCGCGGCCACTCCGGCCCAGACCACGCCCCGCACGTAACGCATGTTCCCCACCCCTGTCCGTGCTTCTTCTGTGGAGCAGGACTCTATGGGCAGGCACTGACACGGTTACGCGCCGGTAGCCGTCCGGAATGCGGACCAATTCTGGCGAGTTTCAGCGCCGCGACTGCTGTTCTCGTCATGTGGTGACGAAACGGGTGATGCAGGTAACTGATTGATGTTCCCTTCGAAAGCAAGGTCATACGCCAGCAAGTCTTGTTGATTGCAGCATCGCGGCGTTGCTGCCTGGGAAAGCGATGTGACGTGCGTCGCTCCGCTGCTGCGGATTCCGTAGGTAAACGGCCATTGACGCAACGGTTTCCGTCAAGGTTCCATCAGCGCGGGAGCGGACGAGAAAGCAGTACGACGCGATCCGCCGGAGGCGATATCGCTCCCGCCCGAACACCCTGACGCACGAGTCGATCGGAACCGCTTCATGACCGACACGCTCCGCCCTGTAGAGACCGCCGTCCTGGACGCCGCCCCAACGGAGACCAGGAACCCCAAAACGCTCAAGCGCTCCATCGGCGTCGTCGGCGGCACCCTGCTGACCCTCTCGTGCGTGACACCCGCGTCGACCCTGTTCGTCGTGGTGCCCGACCTGTTCTCCTCGCTCGGCACCGCGACCGCGCTGACCATCGCGATCGGCTCACTGCTCTGTGTCGCCGTGGCGTTCTGCTACTCGGAGCTGGGCACCCTCATCCCCAGCGCGGGCGGCGAGTACGCCATGGTCTCCACGATGGCCGGACGCCTCGCGGGCTGGCTCGTGTTCGTGCTCTCCCTGCTGGTGGTCATGATCGTGCCGCCGGTGATCGCGATGGGCACGGCCGACTACCTGGCGCCCATCGTCCATCTGAACCCGGCGATGGCCGGCGCCGGCGTGATGCTCCTGGCCACTCTCGCGGGCCTGCTCGACCTGCGCGCCAACGCCTGGATCACCGGCATCTTCCTGGTCCTCGAAGTCATCGCCGCCGCGCTCGTGGCGGTCCTGGGCTTCGCGCACAGCCGGCGCGGCGCCGGCAGCCTGGTGTCGATGCAGGTCGCGGACTCCGGCGGCCACACGAACACCGTGACGGCCATGATGGTCGTCTCCGGGCTCGCCATCGCCCTCTTCATCACCCAGGGCTTCTCGACCGCGGTCTACCTCTCCGAGGAACTGGAGAACCCGCGCCGCAACGTCGCCCGTACGGTCCTGGCCACCCTCGCCATCTCCACGGTCATCATCCTGGTCCCGGTCGTCGCGATCACCCTGGGCGCCTCCGACCTGCCGGCGCTGAGCGGCGGCGACATCAGCAGCATGGTCACGGCCTGGTCCAACTCGGCCGTCGGCACCTTCGTCAGCCTGTGCGTGGCCCTCGCGATCATCAACGCGGGCATCGTCATGGTCATCCAGAACTCGCGCGTCCTGTTCGCCTCGGCCCGTGACAAGGCGTGGCCCGCACCGGTCAACAACGGCCTGTCCCGGCTCGGCCGGTTCGGTTCCCCGTGGGTCGCCACGCTGCTGGTGGGCGTCCCCGGCGCCGCCCTCTGCTTCGTCAACCTCGACACCCTGTACGGCGTGACGGGCGTGTCGGTGACCGCCATGTACCTCCTCGTCGCGGTCGCCGCCCTGCTCGCCCGGCGCGGCCACCACCGCCACACGCCCGCCTGGCGGATGCCGCTGTGGCCCGCGATGCCGATCGTGCTGATCGCGGTCCTCGCCTACGTCCTCAGCCAGCAGGAGACGGTCTATCTGGTGTGGACCGGCGGCATCACCGCCGTCGCCACCCTGTACTGGGCCTTTTACCTGCGGCCGCGCCGCGACACCCGCTGGCTGGTGTCGATCCCGGAGGACGCGCAGGCGTAACCGCGCGGTCCGCCCGGCCCGACCCCCACGCGCCGGGCCCCGCCCCTCGCGGAGGCCTCAGCCGAAGTCCCACGTCACCACCGTGCACGTCCCGTCGTCCTTGCCACCCGCGCTGCGGTACGTGGCAAGGGCGACGTCGTTTCCGGTGTCCACCCCCACCCACATCCCGTAGCAGCCGCGTTCCCGTGCCAGGGCGGCGAGTTCGCGGACCAGCGCCCGCCCGGTGCCGCGCCGCCGGAACGGCTCGGCCACCGCCAGCTCGTACAGGAACATCTCGGTGCCCTTGTCGGGGTGGACCGTCTCGACGCCACTGACGAAGCCGACCGGGACCTCGCCCTCGTAGGCCAGGTACAGGTGATGGCCCTGGGTGTCCAGGAACCGCCGGGCCCACTCGGGACGCACGGGATGGTCGAAGAGGTACTCGGCGGCGGTCAGTTCCCCGACGGTGACGGCGCGGCGCATCTGCATGGGGGGTTCGTACCACGGACGCGGTACACGAAAGCGGTGCCGTACTCCCGTGGGAGGGGTGCGGGTTCACCCCGGCGGCTGCCCCGGTTGTCGGTGGGCGCCCGTACCGTTGAGGCATGGATCTTCGACTGCCCCGGCCGCGCGGGCCGCGCCGGGGGCAACTCCCCGCTCGCACGACGGCGCGAGCCCGCGGGAGATGGGCGGCCGCCGCGGTGGCCGTCGTGCTGCTCGCGGGCGCGGGCACCTGGACGGCCGTCGCCTCCGACGACGCTCCCGCTGTGCACCGCGCCGACCGCGTCATGGCCATGGACGGCGGAGTGCGGCTCGACACCTCGTACTTCACCGCGGGCCCGGCCACCGTGCGCCGCCCCGCCGTCCTCCTCGCGCACGGCTTCGGCGGCAGCAAGGCGGACGTACGCGACGAGGCGGAGAAGCTCGCCAGCGACGGATACGCGGTGCTGACCTGGTCGGCGCGCGGCTTCGGCAAGTCCACCGGAAAGATCGGGCTGAACGACCCCAAGGGCGAGGTCGCCGACGTCTCCCGGCTCATCGACTGGCTCGCCCGACGGCCCGAGGTCCGGCTCGACAGGACCGGCGACCCGCGCGTGGGCGTGGCGGGCGCCTCCTACGGCGGGGCGATCTCGCTGCTGGCCGCCGCGAACGACCCGCGCGTCGATGCCATCGCCCCGTCGATCACGTACTGGAACCTCGCGGACGCCCTGTTCCCGAACGGCGTGTTCAAGAAGCTCTGGACGGGCATCTTCATCAACTCCGGCGGCGGCTGCGCCCGGTTCGAGACCGAGCTGTGCGCGATGTACAACCGGGTCGCGGAGTCCGGGAAGCCGGACGCGGCGGCGACGAAGCTGCTCCAGGAGCGCAGCCCCTCCGCCGTCGGCGACCGCATCAAGGTGCCCACCCTCATCGTGCAGGGCCAGTCCGACTCCCTCTTCCCGCTCGGCCAGGCCGACGCGATGGCCAAGGCCATCAAGGCGGGCGGCGCACCCGTGGACGTCGACTGGATCTCGGGCGGGCACGACGGCGGCGACCTGGAGACGGGCCGCGTCACCTCCCGGATCAACTCCTGGTTCGACCGCTATCTGAAGGACGACAAGGGCGCCGACACCGGCCCCGCCTTCCGCGTCACCCGCACCGGGGGCATCGACTCCACCGACGGCGCCGCCCTGCTGCGCGGCGCGAGCGCGGACACCTACCCCGGACTGGACAGCGGCCGGCACACCGTCGCGCTGACCGGCCGCGAGCAGAGCTTCCAGAACCCGGCCGGCGCCAGTCCGCCCGCCATCTCGGGCCTGCCGGGACTCGGCGGCTCGGGCGGTCTCGCCCAGCTCTCCACCCTCGGCGTCGGGATCTCCCTCGACTTCCCCGGCCAGTACGCCCGCTTCGACTCCGCACCGCTCCGTGCCGACCTGCCGATCACCGGCTCGCCGACCGTGACGGTGCACGTCCGGTCGAGCACCGACGAAGCGGTCCTCTTCGCAAAGGTCTACGACGTCGGTCCGGGCGGCACCCAGCAGGTACTGCCCTCCCAGCTGGTCACCCCGGTCCGTGTCGAGGGCGCCAAGAGCGGCAAGGACGTGTCCCTCACCCTTCCCGCCATCGACCACGAGGTCCAGAAGGGCCACCGGCTGCGTCTGGTCCTCGCCACGACCGACCTCGGTTACGCCTCCCCGGCGGCCCCGGCGACGTACACCGTGTCCCTCAGGAGCGACCTCCAGGTGCCGACGGCCCCCGCGGTGAAGACCGCCGCCTCGGCGCTGCCCGCCTGGGTCTGGTGGCTGCCCCTCGCCGGCGCGCTCGCCGCACTGGCACTGCTTGTGACCGGCCGCCGCCGCACGAGCGCCCCGGCACCCGATCCCGGGCTGGCCGAAGTCCCGCTCCAGATCAGCGGCCTGAGCAAGCGCTACGCCAAGTCGGCCGACCGGTACGCGGTACGGGAGCTGTCGTTCCGCGTGGAGAAGGGCCAGGTCCTCGGCCTGCTCGGACCGAACGGCGCGGGCAAGACGACCACGCTGCGCATGCTCATGGGCCTCATCAAGCCCGACGAGGGCGAGATCCATGTCTTCGGGCACGCGATCCGTCCCGGCGCGCCGGTCCTCTCCCGGGTCGGGGCGTTCGTCGAGGGAGCGGGCTTCCTCCCGCACCTCTCGGGCCGCGAGAACCTGGAGCTGTACTGGCTGGCCACCGGCCGTCCCCCCGAGGACGCCCATCTGGAGGAGGCCCTGGAGATCGCCGGACTCGGCGACGCGCTGGCCCGCGCGGTGCGCACCTACTCCCAGGGCATGCGCCAGCGCCTCGCCATCGCCCAGGCCATGCTCGGCCTCCCGGACCTGCTGATCCTGGACGAACCGACCAACGGCCTCGACCCGCCACAGATCCGCGAGATGCGCGAGGTGATGATCCGGTACGCCGCCGCCGGCCGCACGGTCATCGTCTCCAGCCATCTCCTCGCCGAGGTCGAGCAGACGTGCACCCATCTCGTGGTCATGGACCGCGGCCGGCTCGTGCAGGCGGGCCCGGTGTCCGAGATCATCGGCTCCGGCGACACCCTGCTCGTCGGCACCGCTTCACCCGTCGACGAGCCGGTCGTCGAGAAGGTGGGCGCCCTGCCGGGCGTGCTCTCGGCCGTCGCGACCGAGGAAGGGCTGCTGGTCCGCCTCGACGCCGACGGCAGCGCGCAACGCCTGGTCGTGGAGCTCGTACGCCTCGAAGTACCCGTAGCGGCGGTGGGCCCCCACCGCCGTCTGGAAGACGTGTTCCTCACCCTGATCGGAGGCTCCGCATGAGCACGCTCCTCGAGCGGACCGAGACGGCGGACGGGTACCGGGCGCGCCGCACCCTGCCGCTGCGCGTCGAGCTCGTCCGCCAGCTCAAGCGCCGCCGCACCCTGGTCATGGGGGCGGTCCTCGGGGCCCTGCCCTTCGTCCTGCTCGTGGCGTTCGCGATCGGCGGCCAACCGGGCGCGCGGAACGGCCGGATCACCCTGCTGGACACGGCCACCGCGTCGGGCGCCAACTTCGCCGCGGTGAACCTGTTCGTGTCGGCGGGCTTCCTCCTGGTGATCCCGGTCGCGCTGTTCTGCGGCGACACCATCGCCTCCGAGGCGAGCTGGTCCTCCCTGCGCTATCTGCTGGCGGCACCCGTGCCCAGAGCCCGGCTGCTGTGGTCCAAGCTCACCGTCGCGCTCGGTCTCAGTCTCGCGGCGATGGTCCTGCTGCCGGTCGTCGCGCTGGCGGTGGGCACCGCCGCCTACGGCTGGGGCCCGTTGGAGATCCCCACCGGCGGCGCGCTCTCCGCGGGTACCGCCGCCCAGCGGCTGCTCGTGGTGATCGTGTACATCTTCGTCTCCCAACTGGTCACCGCCGGGCTCGCGTTCTGGCTGTCGACGAAGACGGACGCCCCGCTCGGGGCGGTCGGCGGAGCGGTCGGCCTGACGATCGTGGGCAACGTCCTGGACGCGGTCACCGCCCTCGGCCACTGGCGCGACTTCCTGCCCGCCCACTGGCAGTTCGCCTGGGCCGACGCCGTCCAGCCGAATCTGGAGTGGAGAGGGATGATCCAGGGCGCGGCGATTTCGGTAACGTACGCGCTCGTCCTGTTCGCCCTGGCCTTCCGCGGTTTCGGGCGCAAGGACATCGTGTCGTAGGTCTCCGGAAGATCACCCACCGGTCTCGACGGGCCTCCGCCGTGGCCGCTTCGAAATCCTTCCGCAACGCATCCGAGCGCTCGTCCCGGCCCCCTCGGCCGTCACAGTCACATATATCGGCCCACACAAGGGCCGTACGCCGAGGGGGCACAGATGGGGAAGAACCACATACGGACGGCGGCCGACGCGGGCCGCCCAGGCGACGGCGCGCGGACGGCGACCCGTCGACGGATCGGCGTCTCGCTGCTCGCCCTGACGGTGGCGGGCACGGTGCTGCTCACGGGATGCGGCGCGGGCGGCGGCAACAACTCCTCGGACGGCGCGGACAAGTCCGGCGGCCGCAACCTTCCGCTGCCGGCCCCCGTCCAGCCGACGGGCGGCCCGGCCAAGGGTGATCAGCAGGGCGAGCAGTCGGACGCCCCCGATGTCACGCCGTCGCCCGACTACCTCTCCACCTTCGCCCTCGACGTCGACACGGCGTCGTACGGGTATGCCCGCCGCACCCTCGCGAGCGGCGGTGTCCCGGACCCCACCACGATCCGTCCCGAGGAGTTCGTCAACAGCTTCCGCCAGGACTACCGGCGCCCCGAGGGCAACGGCTTCACTGTCACCGTCGACGGCGCCCGCACCGACGACGGACGCTGGTCCCTCCTCCGGGTCGGCCTCGCCACCCGGGCCGCCGACAGCGAGAGCGAACGCCCGCCCGCCGCCCTCACCTTCGTCATCGACATCTCGGGCTCCATGTCCGAGCCGGGGCGCCTCGACCTGGCCCAGAACTCGCTCGACGTGATGACGGACCGGCTGCGCGACGACGACTCGGTCGCCCTGGTCACCTTCAGCGACGAGGCCAGGACCGTGCTGCCGATGACCCGGCTCGGCGACCACCGGGGCCGCGTCCACCGGGCGATCGACAGCCTGGAGCCGACCGACTCGACCAACCTCGGCGCGGGTGTGAAGACCGGGTACGCGACCGCCGTCGAGGGACTGCGCAAGGGTGCCACCAACAGGGTCGTCCTGATCTCCGACGGCCTCGCCAACACCGGTGACACGGACGCCGACAGCATCCTCGAACGGATCTCCGCCGCCCGCCGCGAGCACGGCATCACCCTCTTCGGCGTCGGTGTCGGCAGCGACTACGGCGACGCCCTCATGGAGCGCCTCGCCGACAAGGGCGACGGCCACACGACGTACGTCTCCAGCCGTGACGACGCTCTCACCGTCTTCTGCGACCAGCTTCCGCAGAACATCGACCTCACGGCACGCGACGCCAAGGCGCAGGTCGCCTTCGACCCCGAGACGGTCGAGCAGTTCCGGCTGATCGGCTACGACGACCGCAAGGTCGCCGACCAGGACTTCCGCAACGACCAGGTGGACGGCGGCGAAGTGGGTCCCGGCCACACCGTCACCGCGCTCTACGCCGTGCGCACCCGCCCCGGTGCCTCCGGCCATCTGGCCACCGCGAGCGTCCGCTGGCTCGACCCCGACTCCCGCGCCCCGCACGAGGAGTACGGCAGCCTGGAGACCGTCGCCCTGAGGTCCGGAGTCTGGGCCTCGTCCCGCTCCTTCCAGGTCACCGCCGTGGCCGCCTACTTCGCCGACGCCCTGCGCTCGGGCGATGCCCGCTGGAGCTCGCTGCCCGGTGCCCTCCCGCTCGGTGAACTCGCCTCGCACGCCCACGGTCTGGCGAAGGACACCGAGGACAACGACGTGGCGAATCTCGCCACCGCCATCGACCAGGCCGACGGATTGAACATCTGTGACGCGGACTGCGACAGGTAGTTCGTCTGCCTGCCCGCCTGCCCGCCTGCCCGCCTGCCCGCCTGCCCGCCTGCCTGCCTGCCTGCCGGTCTGCCCGCCCGCCGTCTGTTCGTCGGTCGGCGGGCGGACGGCGGGACCGGCCCGCCGGGGACGAATCGTGCGCGGCCCATTGAATTTCTGTTACGCACGGGTAAGTTGACTCGGCGGTAACGACCCTGCGAACGGGAGCCGTGATGGGCGTACGCAAGGATCTGAAACGGGCGAAGCGGCACGCGGACCTGGCGAGCCGCAGCCAGGTGGAGCTGGTCAGGGACGAGAGCGGTACGGTCCGCGAGGCGCGCACCGCCCCGCTGGCACCCACCCCCACCACCGGCAGCACGGCCGACCTGCCGTTCACCAACGCGGCCGAGGCACCCGACGCGGTCGTGCTGCGCCGGCCGCGGGACGGCGGCGGCTGGGCGCCGGTGACCGCGGCCGCCTTCGCCCGCGAAGTCACCGACGTTGCCAAGGGGTTGATCGTGGCGGGCCTCGAACCGGGCGGCCGGGTCGCGGTGATGTCCCGCACGCGCTACGAGTGGACGGTCCTCGACTTCGCCGTCTGGGCGGCCGGCGGCCAGACCGTCCCGGTCTACGCGACCTCCTCCGCCGAACAAGTGGATTGGATCGTCCGGGACTCGGGCGCCCGCTTCGTGGTCGTCGAGACCCCCGGGAACACGGAGACCGTGGCCACCGGCGTCGTCCGCCACCCCGAACCCCCGCGTGTCTGGCAGCTGGACGCGGGCGCCCTCGCCGAACTCACCTCCCTGGGACGGGGCATCACCGACGAGGAGGTCGCCAAGCGGCGCGCCGCGCTCGCCCCCGAGACGGTCGCGACGATCTGCTACACCTCCGGGACCACCGGCAGACCCAAGGGCTGCGTCCTCACCCACGCCAACCTGTACGCCGAGGCCGCCAACACGGTCGAGCTGCTGCACCCCGTCTTCCAGCAGGTCACCGGCCGGACCGCTTCGACGATCCTCTTCCTCCCGCTCGCCCACATCATGGGCCGCACCCTCCAGATCGCCTGTCTGATGGCCCGCATCGAGCTGGGTCACTGCCCGAGCATCAAACCGGACGAACTCCGGCCCGCACTGCGGGAGTTCCGGCCCACCTTCCTGGTCGGCGTCCCGTACCTCTTCGAGAAGATCCACGCCACCGGGCGCGCGACCGCGGAGAAGATGGGCCGCGCCGCCTCCTTCGACCGCGCCGACCGCGTGGGCGTGCGCTTCGGAGAGGCGTATCTGAACCGGTTCCTCGGCACGGGCAAGGGCCCCGGGCCCGGCCTGTACGCGGCCTGGGCGTTGTACGACCTGCTGGTCTACCGACGCATCCGCAAGGAACTCGGCGGCCGCGCCCACTACGCCATCAGCGGCGGCTCCCCGCTCGACCGCAACCTCAACCTCTTTTTCTACGCCGCCGGAATCATCGTCTACGAGGGCTACGGGCTGACCGAGACGACCGCCGCCGCCACCGTCGTCCCGCCTCTCGGCCCCCGCCCCGGAACGGTCGGCCTGCCGGTCCCGGGCACCGCCGTCCGGATCGCCGACGACGGAGAGGTACTGATCAAGGGGGGTGTCGTCTTCGGCGCCTACTGGAACAACCCGGCGGCTACCGACGCCGTCCTGACCGAGGACTGGTTCGCCACCGGCGATCTCGGCGCGCTGGACCAGGACGGCTATCTCACGATCACCGGCCGCAAGAAGGACATCCTCATCACCACGGGCGGCAAGAACGTCTCGCCCGCCGTCCTGGAGGACCGGCTGCGCAGCCGCGCACCCGTCGGACAATGCCTCGCCGTCGGCGACAACCGCCCGTTCGTCGCGGCCCTGATCACCCTCGACACCGAGGCGGTCGCCCACTGGCTCGCCGTCCGCGGACTCCCCGCGGACACCCCGCTGTCGGACGTTGTCCGCGACCCCCGCATGCGCGCCGAGGTCCAGAAGGTCGTGGACTACGCCAACGAAGCGGTCTCCCGGGCCGAATCCATTCGCGCGTTCGCCTTGGTGGAAGGCGAGTTCACCGAGGACAATGGCCTGCTCACCCCGTCCCTCAAGGTGCGGCGGCACGCGGTGACGGCGGTGTACGCGGCCGACATCGAGGCGCTGTACGGGAGTTGAGCGCCCGGCACCGGACGGTGAGAAGACCCTGGCACCGGACGTCGGGAAGATCCCCGTACTTGACGCCGGGCAGGCCCTGGCGGCGGACACGGGAACAGCGGGCCGCTCCGAGGAGTGACCCGCTGTCCGTGGTACGCCGAAGGGGTTCAGCTGCGGTTGGCGCCGTTGCCCGACAGGACCGGGATGTTGTCCAGGATGTGCGAGAGGGGCTCGTCGCCCTTGGCCTGGGTGGAGTTCTCGGTGCACTGCTGGTTCTGCGGGGCCGACAGGATCGGGACGTCCTGGACGCCGATCGGCGCCGCGCCGACGAGCGACTGGGTGTTGAGCTTGGCCGGCAGGCCGATGCAGGGCTTGTTCAGGGAGCCCTGCACCAGCGAGAGCTGGGGGCTCATGTCGCCGTGCGTGGCCTGGTTGCCGTACTTCTGGACGGCGTCGTTGCCGTTGAGGGTGGTGACGCCGCCGTCGTTGCCGATGGCGAGTGCCTGGGGCGCGGCGGCAGCCGCGACGCCGACGAGGGAAGCGGCAACGGCCGCGGTCGCCCAGAGCTTCTTCATGTTCGTTTGCCCTTTCGGAGAGCGGACTCCGACAGGAGCCGCGTCATGATCAACAGTGCTGCGGATGGTGTGGTTGCGGGTGTCCCCCGAATGGCCCGAGGAGTTCCCGGGTCGGTGCGTCGCCGCCGCTGCCGTCGTGGAGGTGGCAGCGGCAGCGGGCCGCCGGACGCGCCGGCGGCCCACTGTGCGCGGCGGTGGGTCAGCTGCGGCTGGCGCCGTTGCCCGACAGGACCGGGATGTTGTCCAGGATGTGCGAGAGGGGCTCGTCGCCCTTGGCCTGGGTGGAGTTCTCGGTGCACTGCTGGTTCTGCGGGGCCGACAGGATCGGGACGTCCTGGACGCCGATCGGCACCGCGCCGACGAGCGACTGGGTGTCGAGCTTGGCCGGCAGGCCGATGCAGGGCTTGTTCAGCGAGCCCTGGATGAGCGCCATCTGCGGGCTCATGTTGCCGTACGTGGCCTGGTTGCCGTAGATCTGCGCGGCGTGGTTGCCGTTGACGGTGGTGACACCGTCGTCGTTGCCGAGGGCCAGCGCCTGGGGCGCGGCGGCAGCCGAGGCTCCGACGACGGAAGCGGCGATCGCCGCAGCAGCCATAACCTTCTTGATCACTTGCTGATCCCTTCTGGAGAAACCCCGTCCACCGGAGCGACCTGGACAACTGGGCCTGGGGCGCATAGTTGCTCCGATTCACCCCAATGGCCTATATGGGTGGTGCGACGGTCAAATTCTCGGGCCATAGGTTCCATGAATTCGGACGGGCTGAGCAGCCCGATCGGGTGACGTCACGGAACGAATCCCGCCGGCTCCGGTTGAGGGGGAGCCGGAATGTGTGTCACGACCGAGAAGGGCCCGGAGAAATGCCGGCCAAGGGGGACATGAGCCCCCAGCTCTCGCTCGCCCAGGGCACGCTCGACAAGCTCTGGGTCGGCCTGCCGGCCAAGGCCGGCGTGGGCTCGGTCCTCGGCGGCATCCCGATCACCGCTGCTCAGGACGTCTCGATCTCCTCTGCGCCGCAGAACCGGCAGTGCGCCGAGAACTCCACCCAGGCCAAGGATGACGAGCCGGCTGTTCCACATGGCGGACAGCATCCCGGTCCTGTCGGGCAACGGCGCCGGCCGCGGCTGACCCTCCGGTCCGGGCCCCGACGCGTGTTCTCGTCGTTCATATGAATTCCGCCTCTGCCGAGTTGACATTCCCGCCCCGGGCGAAACGCTCCTTCTTGAAGGAGCGTTTCGCCTGATGTGAAGCTTCCGTGTCGATTCCGCGCAGGGCGATTCGAGTGAATTCCCAATTGGCGTACGGTCCGCAGTTTCTTCGGTCGTCCGTCCCTCGTTTGCAGCCTGTAGGTCATGGTGCGAGCCAATCAAGTTGTGCTCGCTCGGTTTCGGCCGACAAAGGGGCATGACCCAGAGAAGGGAAAGCACGTGAAGCACAAGAAGAGCGCTGCTGTCGTCGCCGGCGCGATCATGGCGCTGGGCATGGCTGCCCCGGCCTTCGCGGACGCGGGTGCCGAGGGCGCCGCCGTTCACTCTCCCGGTGTCCTCTCCGGGAACGTGGTCCAGGTCCCCATCCACGTCCCCGTCAACGTGTGCGGCAACTCGGTCAACGTGTTCGCCCTGCTGAACCCGGCGATCGGCAACGTCTGCGTCAACCACTGACGCCTCGGCACTTCAGCCGCCTCCGGCTGTGCCACGGCCGGCCTGGGACCACCTCTTGGTCCCAAGGCCGGCTTCCTCACTTCTACCAGCAGGAAGACAAACAAGAGTGCGACAGAACCTGAGTAGGGGAGTGGTCCTGGCCGCGGCTGCGACGGGCATCATGTCCCTGTACGCCAGTCCGGCCTTCGCGGACTCGAACACGACCGCGACCGCTTCGGACTCACCCGGCGTAGCGTCGGGAAACAACGTCCAGGTTCCGGTGAACGTGCCGCTGAACGTCTGCGGCAACACGGTCGACGTCGTCGCCGCCCTCAACCCGGCGTTCGGCAACTCCTGTGCCAACGGCTCGGGTTCGCACGGCCGGCACGCCGCACCGCACCACCCGGCCCAGCACGACACCGGCTCCACGCATGGTTCGGGCCCCGCCGCCGGCCACAGCGGCACCGACCACTCGGGCGGCGGCTACGGCAGCCACGGCGGTGAACACGGCCGCCACGGCGGTCTCTCGGGCGGCGGTCACAGCGGTGAGCACGATGGCCGGGGTGGATACGGCGGTCATGGCGGTGAACCCGGCGGCTACGGCGACTCGGGATACGGCCACTCCGGATACGGGGACTCCGGTCACGGCCACGGTCAGGGGTACGGCGACTCCGGTCACGGAGGTCCGGGTTCCGGCGACTCGCGTGCCCACCACGGGGGTTGGAGCGGCTCGTCGTCGTACGGCGGGACGCAGGGCTCGCCCGGTGTCCTGTCGGGCGACCACGCCGCTGCTCCGGTGGACGTGCCGGTCGAGCTCTGCGGGAACACCGCGGACGTGATCGCTCTGTTGAACCCCGCCATCGGCAACGAATGCGGCCATCACCACGCGCCGGAGGGCCACGCGACGACCCCGCACCACTGCACTCCGCCGCCGCCCCCTCCGCACACGCCCCCGCGGACGGTCCACGAGCACCCGCCGACGCGGACTCCGCACACGCCTGCCGTGTACACCCCGCCCGTGAAGGTCCACGAGCAGCCCCCCGGGCCGCCCGTCATGGTGCACCAGCGGTACACCCCGCCCGCGACGCTGGCGGAGACCGGTAGTGAGGGACTGCTCGCCACCACGGCGGCCAGTGCCGCCCTGCTGGCCGGCGGCACCGTGCTGTACCGGCGAAGCCGGGCCGCGTCCCGTCCGTGACGCTCCGCTCCGGGTGCCGGACGCGTCAACGCGCCCGGCACCCGGAGCGGTCCGCGCGCTCCCCCCTGCGCCGCCGGAGTCAGCGCCCGGGGCCGAGCCCCTGGTCAGATCCCTGCCGACGGCGATCCCCGGGCGCCGGAATCCGTCCGCCGCCCGGCCCCGTGCGCAGCCGCCGTCGTACACCGCGCACCAGCGTGTCCGCGGTGAAACCGGCGCCCTGCACGAAGCGCATGGCCGGACCGAAGCCGGAGGCGGTGATCAGGCCCGCCATGAAGAGCCCTGGCACCGACGTCTCGAAGTCCCGGCCGATCTCTGGAGAACCGTCGGGCGCCGCCGCCAGAGGGGCCCGCAGCTCTTCGGCGAGCAGACCGAGCCGCTCGCGCCGCGCCCTGAACCCCGTGGCCGCGATGACGTGGTCGGTCTCCAGACAGGTCGGCGTGCCGCCCCGGTCCACCGTTTCGAGCCGTACGCCGATGCCCGAGGTGTAGGCCGACGTGACCTCGTGACCCAGCATCAGCTCGATCACCGGTTCGACGCGGTCGCGCACCCACCAGGCACCCGCCGGGCCCAGCGCGGTCGCCGCGATCCGCGTCCGGGTGGGTTCCGGGAGCCGGCGGAAGAGTCCGGGGCGCTCGGCGTAGAACCAGTTGCGCCAGCCGCAGCCCAGACCGCTGTGCGGGGCGCGGGCCGACCGCCACCACGGCCGTTCCCAGGCGGGCGGCACGTCGTTCCAGTACAGCCGGTCTGCACGGGCCACGACCCTTGTCCGGGTGCCCTGTTCGGCGAGCAGGGCCGCTGTCTCCAGGGCGGCCTGGCCGCCGCCGATCACCGTGACGTCATGGCCCCGGAAGCGGGAGAGGTCACCGTGCCGGCTGCTGTGCGACACCTGCTCGGGCCCGAGGCCGTTCAGCGCGGCCGGCACCTCGACGAAGGGCATCACACCGATGGCCAGGGCGACCGTGCGGGCGCGCAGCACCTCGCCGTCGTCGACCAGGGCCTCGAAGCCTCCCGGGCACGCCCGCACGCGGACGACCATGCGTTCGTCGACGTCGGGCACGGCGTTGCGGGCGAACCACAGGCCGTAGGACGCGAACAGCTCGACCGGGATCGGCTCGCCGTGCCGGGCCGCGACACCCCGGCCCGCGCAGTACGTCTCCAGGCGCCAGCGGCCTTCGGGGTCGGAGAGGCTGGACGCCCACGGCTCCGACTTCAGGAACATGCCGTGCGGCATGTGGTCACGCCAGGACGCCATCGGGCGGCCGAGGACGCGCAGGCTCAGCCCGGCCGCCGCGGCGTGGGACGCGATGGACAGGCCGTAGGGGCCGGCTCCCACCACCAAGAGGTCGTACATCAGCAGTTGCTCGCTTTCTCGTCGTCGGCAAGGGGGTGGGCCGGCGGGCCCGCCGGCAGGGCGGTCAGGTGGGCGGACATCCGGTCGAAGCGGGGGTCGGCGCGCGGAACCGGCCCGCCGCGCGGTCGTAAGACGGTCGAGTCCGCGCTCGCGGCGACCGGTTTCTCCACCTCGGCCGTCACTGTCTCGGCCGCCGCTGTCCCGGCCGCCGCCGTCTCGGGAGGGCCGACCGGCATCCGGGTCGTCACCCCGGCCCCCTCCCGCGGCCCGGTCGTCGTCCCGAAGGACTCCACCGTCCCGGCCGTCTCTACCGCCCCGGTCGCCTCTGCCGCCCCGGCCCTGTCCGCCGCGACGAGCGGCCCGCGCAGCCGGCGGCCGACGCGCTGCGCCAGGCGCAGGGACACATGGCGGGCCCACAGACCCCACATCGCCCGACCGGGGGCGCGGTCGTCCACCGCGTGCCAGGCCAGTTCGCGCCCCGCGGACGGGGGACGCAGCGCGTCGAGCGGCGCGTAGTTCTCCACCACGAACACCCGGCCCGGCAGGGGTGCCGGTTCGGGCATCGGACGGTCGGTCAGATCCAGGTGCAGGGCGCGTACGACGTCCAGGCCCGACCCGTCCTCGAAGAGCCGGAACTGGGCGCCGGGGCGGGGGTTGAAGTCGAGCAGGTGGTAGCGGCCCGTCGTGGCGTCCCGGCGGAAGTCGAGGTCGAAGATGCCGCGATAGCCGAGGGCCCCGGTGAGCCGTTCGACGAGGGTCTGGAGCTGCGGGTTGGGTGTCCAGCGGCCGACCACGGTGAGACCCGCGCCGCGCGGCCAGGCGCGGTGTTTGCGCCCTGCGCCGCCGCCGTGTGTCACACCGGACCGGTCGACGTAGCCGTGGAAGAACCAGTCGCCGTCGGGCCCGGGCGGCAGGAAGGCCTGGAGAAGCAGCCGGCTGCCCGCCTCCGCGGTGCGCAGATACAGGGCCTGCGCCTCCTTCGCCGAGCGGACCAGCACCGTGCTGCGCAGATCCCTTCCGGCCGGGATCAGCCAGGGGCGGCTCCACTTGGCCACCAGCGGCAGCCCCAGTTGCCAGGCCGCCGCGGCCGCCTGCGCCGGGCTCTGCGGCATCAGTGTCACCGGGTGCGGTACGCCCACGCTCTCGCAGACGGCGGCCAGTTCGGCCTTGTCGGCGACGCGTTCGGCGAGGGCGCCGGACTGCCGGGGCAGCAGGTACCCGCCGGCGAGTTCCTCGCCCAGACGGCTCACCGCGAGGGCGCTCGCGTCATCCATCGGGACCAGTACGGCACGTCGGGAAACCCGGGCGGCCACTCGGCGCAACACCGCGGCGATGTCCGCGAGGGACGAACCGGGTGGCGGCGGAGGGTGCATCTCGCACACAAAACGCGAACCGCGGACGGGACTTCCCGCCGAATCGGCGACGAGGTGGACCTCCACACCGGCTCGGCCGAGTGAGCGTACGGCTCCCAGCGTTCCGTGGTGAAAGGGATTCCGGTCGATGCGCAGCAGCACGGCGGGGACCCGGTTGTCGAGATGCGGCACGGGCTCTTCCTTCGGGTCGGCGACCCGGTCGGCGAAGGAACGGGATCGGTGACGGGATCTGAACGGGGAACTGAATGGGATCGGGATCGGGATCGGGGACGCGGTCGGGAGGGAATCCGGGACGGGCGCGGTGACCACAGGGCGGGTCACCCGTGCGAGTGATCATCAGGAGTGGAGGCCGGAACCCCCGTTGGCTGAATAGGTATTTATATGACTGAGTGTCAGTAATCGGACATGGAAATCCGAGGATCAAGAGGGAGAGAGGAGCAGGCATGGCCCCACAGCAGCAGCGGCCCCGAAGCGGAAGGCTGGCGTTCATCGCGGCCGGCATCGTCACGTCGGTCGCTCTTGTGTCCGGTCCGGCATACGCCGTGGGCGCCGGGGCGGTGCGGGTCGGTGACCCGCCGGCTCCGACACCCAGGGCGGCGACACCGCCCGCGAACTCCTCGGCCATCGGCGGCGTTCCGACTCCAAGCCCGACCGTGCCCCAGAGCCAGAGCCAGAGCCAGAGCCAGAGCCAGAGCCAGACCCTGCCGTCGGCGTCGCCGTCCACCGAGCCGACCGCGACCGCCGCCGTACCCACGGGGCCCGTCGCGACCGGGGTGAAGCCCGCGCTGCCCGTCAAGCAGGCCCTCGCGGCGCCGCCCGCCTTCGGCGCCTATCTCGACTACGGTGCCGGGGCTATCGCCCGCATCGAGCAGCTCAGCCAGTGGCTGGGCGGCACCGAACTGCGGGTCGGGCACACGTATCTGCCCGGCGACCGCTGGAGCAACATCGAGGGCGCGCCCGGATTCCTGGACGCCTGGGCGGACTGGCGCCGCCGACGGGACGACCGGATGCTTGTCCTCAACGTCCCGATGATGGAGCACAACGAGGAGGGGCTGTCCGACGACCAGGTCCGCCTGCTGCTGCGCGAGGCCGAGACCGGAGCCTTCGACCACCATTTCCGCGCGCTCGCCGAGCGGCTCGTCGAGCTGAAGGTGCCCGACACCGTCATCGTGCTCGGCTGGGAAATGAACGGCATCACGTACACCCATCGCTGCGGTCCCGACCCGGAGGCCTGGAAGCGGTACTGGAACAGAATCGTCACCGCCATGCGGGCGGTGCCGGGACAGAGATTCCGGTTCGATTTCGCCCCGAGCCGCGGCCGGGACGGCATTCCCTGGACCCAGTGCTATCCGGGGGACGACACGGTCGACGTCATCGGCATGGACACGTACGACCAGCCGTCGGGGCTCTCGTTCGACGAGCAGGTGAAGGAGCCGTACGGGCTTCAGGACCAGGTGAACTTCGCGAAGGCCCACGGCAAGTCCATTTCCTATCCCGAATGGGGCCTCTTCCAGAACGGCGACAACGCGGCGTACATGAAGGACATGCTCGCGTGGATCGACGAGCACAAGCCGCTGTACAACACGCTCACCGACTACTGCCCGCACGGCGTGTGGCAGTGCGAGGACAATCCCCTGGCGGCCCAGGCGTACCGCGCCGCGCTGTCTCATTTCACCGATCCGACGACGACGGTTCCGGAGCCGGACGCGACGCCGACGTCCGACCCGGCTTCGACGCCGACGTCCGAGTCGACACCGCCGTCCGACCCGGTCTCGACGCCGACACCTGAGCCGGCTTCGACGCCGACCCCGACGTCCGACCCGGTCTCGACGCCCAAGCCCACGCCGCCGCCTACGCCCGAACCGGCTTCGACGCCCAAGCCGACCCCGACCCCGCCGCACGAGCCGGTCTCGACCCCGACCCCGACTTCGACGCCCACGTCCGAGCCGGCTTCGACGCCGACACCCACACCAACGCCCAAGCCGGCCCCGACCTCCGAGCCGGCGCCGACGCCCACGCCGGCCAAGACCCCGACGCCCAAGCCGGCTTCGACTCCGACTCCGATTCCGGCCTCCACGCCGACCCCGATGCCCGAACCGGCCTCGAATCCGACACCCGAGCCGGTCTCGACGCCGACCCCGACGCCCGAGCCGGCCCCGGCACGTGAGCCGGCCTCGAATGCGACGCCGGACCCGGACACGTCCGCGTCGCCGGACACCTGTTCGTCGCTGGACCTCGGCGACTGGGTGGAGTCCTGGATCGGCGGGAAGGTGTGCGTGCGTCTCGACGGGTGGTCGCGCGACTGGTGGTCGGGCGACTGGTGACACCCCGGTGGCGGCGGGTCGTTCAGGGCCTGCCGCCACCGCGCTCCTTCCAGCTCCGCAGCAACTCCTTGCCCCGTCGGCGCGCGGCGACGTCGCAGACGACCGCCGACATCAGCGGCGCCGTACGCCGACGGGCGAGAAGCAGCCGCTGGTTGACGACGGGATCCGGGCGCCAGTGGTGCTTGTAGGGCTCGTCGCCGCGCAGCAGGCTCAGCGTCCCGCGGTCGCCCGCCTCGGTGTGCCGGGAGCAGGCGTCGAGCAGTATCACCGCCACGTCCGCCTTGCGCTCGCGCAGCCGCGGATGGGCCCCGTACAGATAACCGCCCGCCAGGCGCCGCGACAGCAGGGTGAGGTCCACGGCCATCACGGTGTCGTCGAGCCGGAACTCCGTGACCACCGCATCCCCGGACCGCACCATCGGGCCCACCGAGCGGACCAGATGCTCCGAGAACCGCTCATGGAGGTGTTCGGACGTCACCTTCCGGCCCTCCCACTGCAACCGGTGCAGTTCGAGCAGCCGGCCGAGGGCCGCGTCCACCTCGTCGTGGGCCACCACCCGCTGTTCGACCCCGAGCGCGGTGAGTTTGCGCAGCTTGGCCCGGACGCGCTGGGCCTTGGACGAGGGGAGGCGCTCCACCAGCTCGTCCATCGAGGTGGCCGGCAGCTCCAGACACAGGGAGTCCTGGAGCCGGCGGCGCGGTCCGAGCCAGTGCTCGTAGATCCGCTCCACCGCGCCGCCGGGGCGGACCTCGCGGAAGTCGATCAGCGCGGTGCGGGCCGCGGCCGACAGGCCCTCGGTCAGTGTCGCCGCCGCCCGGTCGGCGTGCTCGTCGTCGAGGAGCACGTCCGCGTAGTCGGAGATCGCCCCGCCGAGCGGTACGAGGGTCGGCAGTGGACGGCGGGTCCGCATCAGGGGCGCGACCGCGAGCAGTTCATCGCCCTCGCGCACGACCACCAGACGCAGTCGCCCCGGCGTCCCGTACGACAGCCACCAGGAGTGCAGCCAGGCGTGGCTCTGGAACGCGGTGGCGGCGCCGCAGCGGCGGTACAGGCGCCCCCAGGCCGCCGACAGCTCGGCGAACTCCCGCTCGCCGCTGACGAGTTCGGCTCGTGCGGTGCTCCGTACACCGGCCTGGAGCGTCCCGCTCACAGCTGGCCGTGCACATCGGCGGCGGTCGCCGGGCTCGGCACCGAGGCCGGGCGGGCGGTGTCGTCGGCCCGCCGGGGACGGACCAGCAGCACGAGCCCGCCGAGCAGCCCGCCCGCGCTCGCGCCGACCAGACCCGTCACCGTCGGGGATGCCGAGGACGCCGAGGTCGGCTTCATCGCGCGGGAGAACGACACGAGTTCGACGTGGGTGCTCTTCTGGCTCGCGTTGGCGTGCTGGGTCAGCGAGCGGGTGACGGCGTTGGCCATGTCGGCGGCCCGGTCGGGGCGCGAGGAGGTGGCCGAGACGGCGACCATCGGAGCGTCCGGGGAGGTCGCCGTCCGCACGCTCGTCTCCAGGGTCTTCACCGGCACACCGGCCCACACCTGCGCGTCCCCGAGCACCGCGGGCTGCGTGGCGACCCGGCCGTAGGCCTGGGCGAAACCGAGCGCGGCCGACGGATCACCCTTCTCCGTCGGTACGGCGATGACATAGCTCGTGGCCGTGTAGGTCGGGGTCTTCACCACGCCGTACGCGCCGCCGAGCACGCCGCCGAGCACGGCTCCGGCGGCGAGCAGCGACCACGGCGGCATGGTCCTCGCCCAGGAAAGGGCCGAACCCGAGGAGCTGTGGCCCCTGGTGAGGTTTTCGGACATGTGGAACTCACTCCAGTCAGGTGCGCGAGACAGCGGCCGCGTAGACGTCCATGAGCTGTGCGGCGCTGCGGGTGATGCAGTAGTGGTGGGCCGCCTCCGCGGCCGAGCGAGGGGCGGGGCCCTCCGCCCGGACACCGGTCAGGGCGCGGGCGAAGGAGTCCGCGTCGCCCCGGACCCGGACGGCACCGCGGGCGGCCCCGGGCGGCAGGTCCTCGACGGCCGGGCAGGAGGCGTACAGCACCGGGAGTCCGGCCGCCAGCGCCTCCACGACGGCCAGCCCGAACGCCTCCTCGGGGCTGGGCGAGGCGAGGACGTCCATGGCCCCTATCAGCGACGGCAGATCGGCGCCGGGAAGGCCGCCGGTGGGGCGCTCGCCGGTGAACAGGACCCGGTCCGCGACCCCGGCGTCGTGCGCCGCGCGCCGCAGCACGCTCTCCTCCGTGCCGCCGCCGACCAGCAACAGCCAGCATTCGTGGGGCAGTTCGGCCAGCGCGCGGATCAGGACGTCGAACCGCTTGCCCGCCGTGAGCCGGCCGACGCCGCCGACGACGTAGGCGCCCTCCGGCAGTCCGAGCCGGCGGCGGGTGCGTTCGCGGAGCACCGGGTCGAAGCGGAAGCGGGCGATGTCGACGCCGTTCGGCACGATCTCGATGCGCGGTCCGGGCACGCCCCAGCGGCGCAGCCGTTCGGCGACCGTGGGCGAGACGGCGACGGTGGCGCGGCCGAGCCGCTCACTGGCCAGATACAGGGCGCGTACGCCCGAGCTGAGCCGGCGGCCCTCCATCTGCGAGTCGCCGAGCGAGTGCTCGGTGGCCACGACGGCCCTCACCCCGGCCAGTCGGGCGGCGAGCCTTCCGTACACGCAGGCCCGGTAGAGGTGGGTGTGCACGAGGTCGTAGCGGCCCGCGCGGATCACCCTCACCAGGCGGGGGAGCGCACCGAGGTCGCGGTTGCCGGACATGCCCAGATGGATGACGCGCACACCGTCGTCGGTGAGCCCGTCGGCGACCGCGCCCGGGTTGGTGAGCGTCACGACGTCGCATTCGACGGGCAGATGCCTCAGCAGCAGCCGCAGTTGCTGCTCGGCGCCGCCGACGCCGAGACCGGTGATGATGTGCAGCGCCTTCATCGGCCCGCCTCGACCGGGCGTCGGCGCAGCCGGTGCAGTTTGTGCTTCAGGAACAGGCGTACGGGGGTGTCGTTCTCGCCGATGTGCACGCGGGGGAGGGCGTACGGGCCGGTCAGCGGGCCGGGGTCGATCGCGCAGCCGTAGCTGTATCCGGCCTCGCGGACGGCGTCGACGACCCGGCGGTCGACGGTCCCGTACGGGTAGCAGAAGCCCCCGACCGGAGCACCGATCAACTCTGAGAGCACCGCTCTGCTTTCCGTGACCTCGGCACGCAGCACGGCGTCGTCGGCCTTCGTCAGATCGACATGGGTGAGTCCGTGCGAGCCGACCTCGATGCCCTCGGAGGCGGCGGCGAGCCGGATGCCCTGCTTGCTCAGCAGCGGCTTGCGGGGGCCCAGCGGATCCCAGGCGTTCTCGCCGCCGAGCCGGCCGGGCAGGACGAAGAGGGTGGCGCCGAAGCCGTGGCGCCGCAGGAGGGGGAGGGCGGTCTCGACGAAGTCGGCGTATCCGTCGTCGAAGGTGAGGCCGACCAGATCCCGCCCCTGGCCGCGGGCGCGGGCCGCGAGCAGGTCCGTCATGCGCACCCCGCGCAGACCGCGCCGGCGCAGCCAGCCCAGCTGCTGATCGAGTCGGTCAGGGGAGACCGTGATGCGGTACGGGTCGTCGGAACAGTCCCCGACGGAGTGGTACATCGCCACCCAGGGCGGCGCGTCGAGGGAGCTCGCGCCGGTACGTCTGCTGCTGTCAGCGGAAACGGGCATAGGGAACCCTTCGTGTGACGGAACGGAGTGCGGATGCGAACCCCTCGACCCGGAAGGCCCAGGCCAGCAGGGTGAAGACGACGGTCACGACCGTGCCGCCGACGACGAGTCCGAGCAGCGGGGATTCCACGCGGCTCGCGCACAGACCACCGGCCACCGTGGCGGCCGCCGCGGCCCGCAGCGGTTTGCCGATCTCGGCCACCACCTTGCGGATGCGGATCGGCACACTGCGCGGCCCCATGCCGTACAGCAGGAGCAGGGCGCTGAGAGTGATGCCGGTCGCGTTGGCGGCGGCGATCCCGCACACCCCCCAGGGGCCGACGGCCAGCACACCGATCCAGCAGGTTGCGACGATCCCGGCGGTCATCGCGAACAGCGGGTACCAGGTGGGCCGTCCCGAGGAGAAGTACGAGCGCACGAGCGCGCCGACCAGGGTGTGGCCCAGCAGCCCGAGGGCGTACACGCGCATGACCGCCGCCGTCGCCGCCGTGTCCTGGGCGGTGAACGCACCTCGCTGGAACAGCAGTTGGATGATCTGCGGGGCGCACGCGACGACCGCCGCCGTGCCGAGGAGCACCGTGCAGGAGACGAGCGCCAGATCGCGCTCCACCCGGTCGCGGGCCCGTTCGGTGTCGCCCTCGGCGATGGCCTGCGCGACCACCGGGAAGGTGACCGTGCACAGCATCAGCGAGAGCACCATCGGCATCTGCGCCACCTTCTGGGCGTAGTTCAGATGCGAGATGGCCCCGGCGGGCAGCGACGAGGCCAGGAAGCGTTCGACGAGGACCTGGGACTGCCGGCACAGCGCGAAGAGCAGGACCGTGCCGATGAGGGTCAGATCCATCGGGCGGGCCGGCTCACCGGCCGGCGCCTCGCCCGTCGACTCCCCGCGCCGCAACTGCCGCCACAACGAAGGTCCCTGCGCCACCACCATGAGCGCGCCGCCGACCGCGACACCGAGGGCCGCCGACCGCACGCCCCAGCGGGTGCCGAGGACGAACATCGCCGCGATGATCCCGGCGTTGTACGCCACGTAGATCGCCGCCGGCGCGACGAAGCGCCGGTGCGCCCGAAGGGCCGCGCTGCAGTACCCGGCGAGTCCGAAGGAGAACACGCAGGTCGCGGTCAGCCGGGTGCAGTCCACCGCGAGCCGGGGATCGGGCAGGCCGGGCGCGAGCGCCTCGACCAGGAAGGGCGCCCCCGCGATCAACAGCGCCCCGACGGCGGCGAAGGCGAGCGTCAGCCGGGGCAGGGTGGCGGCGACCAGCGCGCGTACGGGATCACCGGCGGCCCCCTGCGCGCGCCGCGTCACGGCCACGCTGAACGCCGGGATCAGCACGAAGGCCAGCCCGTCCTCGATCAGCAGCGTCGCCGCGAACTCCGGCAGCGTCCACGCGACGAGGAACGCGTCCGTGTCCGACCCGGCCCCGAACAGATGCGCCAGAGCCTGATCCCGGCCGAGACCCAGCAGTGCTCCGGCGATCGAGAGGGCGACGGTGACGAGAGCGGCTCTGGCGAGAAACCGGTTGGAGGCAGGTCCGGCGTGATCCTGACACTCCCGGAGGCCGGTGGGCCGTGCGGCGACGGAGGCCGGTGGGCCGGGGGGAGCTCCGGCGGGGGTTGCCCCGGAGGTTCCACCGGGAGTCCCGACAGGACCCCCGCCGGGAGAGACAGGGGGCGAGCCGGTGGGAGAACCGGACGTCCGGGCGGGGGGCAACGGGACGGCGAAGTCGTCGACGGCCCGTGCCCCCGCGCCGGCGGCTGTGCCCGCCCAGGCGGCTGTGCCCGCGCCGGTCGCTGTGCCCGCTCCGTTCGCTGTGCCCGCCCCGGCTCCTGTGTCGGCCGGGGCTCCTGTGCCCGCCCCAGTTCCTGTGCCCGCCGGGGCTCCTGCCCCCGTGTCTGCCCCTGTCCCCGTGTCTGCCCCTGTCCCCGTGTCTGCTCCTGTCCCCGTGTCTGCTCCTGCCCCCGTGCCGGCCCTTGTCTCCGTGCCGGCCCTTGTCTCTGCGCCGGCCCCTGTCCCCGTGTCCGTCCCCAGCCCCGTGTCCGCCGCTGTCCCTGTGCTCATCGCCGCGCCCCCCGTCGCCGCACTTGTCCCCGTCCCCACACCCATGTCCGTCCCCGTGTCCGCGCCCGTCCCGTAGCCCGGGTTCGTGTCCGGGCCTTCCCCCGCCCTGGGAGGCGTCACCGTCATCGCGCCGCGGCCTCTTCCCTTACGGAAGGGGCCGGTGCCGTCGCGACGGTGCCGGCCGGTGTCGACGGATCCATGAGTGCCCACCAGCCGATGACGCCGAAGACGACGGCCGTCAGGACCGTGGAGGGGCCGCCGATGTCCGCGTACACGAAGTCGACCAGCTGCCAGACGATCAACCCGCACGCGACGAGCGCGCAGTCCGTGCCGGGCGGGGTCCGGCCCGGGGCGAGGCCGGGCCCCGCGGCGCTCGGCGGCGCCCGGCGTACGCGGATGAGCCCGCGCAGCGCGCACACCAGGAGCGCGAGCCAGCTGCCCGCGAGGGCGAGCAGCCCGATCAGGCCCTGTTCGCCGAGGACGAGGAGATACATGTTGTGCGGCGAGAGCAGCGGCTGCTTGTGGAAGGCGGTGCCCACACCCGCGATGTCGCTGCCCGAGGAGAGAGCGAGCGAGGCATGACCGTCCCGGTTGTCCGGGAAACCCTTCAACCCGACGCCCGTCAGCGGGTGTTCGCGCCACATGTCGGTGGCCGCCGCCCACATCGTGTACCGGTCGGTCACCGACTGGTCCGGTGCGTCGGTGACTTGAGTGATGCTGGCGATGCGTTCCTGGAGCATCGAGGTACCGACACCCAGCCCGCCCACGAGGATCATCCCGGCCGCGGCCACCGCCGCGCCCACCTTCACCGCGCGCCGCAGCCCCGCCAGCACCAGTTGCGCGCCGCAGGCCACGGCCGTGGCGATCCACGCGCCCCGGCTGAACGACAGCGCGAGCGGCGGCAGCAGGGCCAGCGCGCACAGCACGGCGACGGCACGCTGCCGCGCCTCATCCGTCCCCAGGGCCAGCGCCACCGCGCACACCAGGCCGAACGCGACCACGGTCGCCATTCCCATCACGTCGGTCGGCCCGAAGGTGCCGACCGCCCGGACGTCCTCGCCCTGGTACGAGGCGCCGGTCCCGGTGACGTACTGCCGCACCCCGATCGTCCCCTGCCACAGCGCCAGGGCGACGAACGACCAGGCCAGCAGACGGAAGTCGCGCCGGTCGCGCACGAGCAGCAGGACCGCGGCCGGTACCAGAACGAAGATCTGCAGATAGCGGGTGAGGCCGGTGATCCCGGCCCCCGGGTCCGCCGCCCCGGCCGCCGAGACCGCGATGCCGATCACCGGGAGCCCGATGACCAGGGCGGCGGTCGCGGACAGGGGGCGCCGCCGGGCCCGTACGAGATGGATCGCGCAGCAGAGCACCACGAGACCGGACATGGCGTCCGCGATGTTCGCGCCGCCCTCACCGCTCGGCGCGATCGGCAGTCCGAGCAGCGCGATCACCGCGACGACGGGCAGCACCGGCAGCGCGCGCCGGAGGGCGGCGGTCAGGGTGTCCAGGGGAGTGACGGGCGGGGCGGGGCTCACCGGCTCAGCTCCCCGTCGGGCGCACGAGCGCGGCGGCCGTGCGCAGCAGGATGCAGATGTCCTGCCACAGCGACCAGTTGTCGATGTACGCGTTGTCGAACCGGCAACGGTCCTCGATCGAGGTGTCGCCGCGCAGCCCGTGCACCTGGGCGAGCCCGGTGATGCCGGTCTGCATCCGGTGACGGGCCGCGTAGCCGGGATAGGTCTGGCTGAACTTGGCCACGAAGTACGGCCGTTCGGGGCGCGGACCGACCAGGCTCATGTCGCCCCAGAGGACGTTCAGGAGCTGGAGCAGTTCATCGAGCGAGGTGCGTCTGAGGAAGTGGCAGAAGCGGCTCATCTCCTGCTCGTTGGCCACACTCCAGCGGGTCGCGGCCTCGTGCGCGTCGACCGGGCGGTGGGTGCGGAACTTCAGCAGCGTGAACGGCCGCCCGTCCTTGCCGATGCGCTCCTGCCGGAACACCACACCGGGCCCGTCGGTCAGCCGCAGGACGACCGCGCACAGCAGGAGCAGCGGACTGACCAGCAGCAACAGCGTTCCGGAGACGGCGACATCGAGGAACCGCTTGCCGAAGCTGGCGCGCCGCCGGCCGATCGACAGGCGTCGGCAGGCGAAGCCGGCCAGCGTTTGCCGGCTCTCCCGGTCGTACGAAGGGGAGTCCGGGTCGAGCTCCCACAGCTCGCAGCCCGCGAGGGCCAACGCCCGCAGCATCGGCCCGCGTTCGCTCGGCGGCTCCACCACGAGCACGGCCCGCACACTGTTCTGGATGAGCGCCCGCTGCACTTCCTCGCCGGTGGTGAGGACCGGGAGCCCGTCCAGGCCGGCCGGCTGGTCGGAGACGACACCGACCGGCCGTACCCCGCAGTTCGGATGGCGCAGGAAGGCCGCCGCCACCCGCTGCGCCGTTCCCGCGGGACCGATCACCAGGGCGGCGCCGGGGCGCTGCACGAGGGCCCGGCGACGCCGCCAGTGCACCGTGCCGCGGCCCGCGCAGCTGATCGCCGACTGTGCGGCGCACCCCAGGGCCAGCGTCTGTGCCGACAGCGCGCCGTCCGGGGCGAACGCGGCGAGCACGGCGGCCAGCGTGCACCAGGTGACCGCGATCCGCGCGCAGACGGCGGGCAGTTCGTCGAGCAGGGCGGGCAGCGGCGACGGCCGGTACAGTGACGCCCGCGCGTTCAGAGCGACCACGCCGAGCAGCAGCGCGACGACGAACAGCGGATGGCGCTGGATCTCAGTGAGCGTCTGCCCGGCCGCCAGCGCCGCGACGGCGTCCATGGCGGCCAGCGGCAGCCAGGAGGCACTCCGGGGCGCGGTCCGCGGCCCGGCCGGGAACCTGAAACCGCCGTCGGTCTCGCGCGAAGGCATGACCGAGACGGGCGAGTATCCGTACTCCCGGGGCTGTCCGCCGGGGGAGGGAACGGTGCTTTCCGCAGTCACGAGTGGATGGGCTCCCTGCACTCGGTGTGGTCCGCGCACATGACGCTCCCGGCGTGCTGCGGCTGTCGGCCGGCCAGCAGTTCGCGGTACACCCCCGCGACCGCGTCGGCCGTGAGGCGCACGTCGTGCGTGGTCAGTACATGGCTGCGCCCCTGGTGGCCGAGCGATTCGCGCAGCAGCGGATCGGACAGCAGCGCGCCGATCGCCTCCGCCAGCGGTTCCGGCTCCGGCGAGGGCACCAGGCAGCGGACGTCATGTCCCGGCGGCAGGCTCTCGCGGGCGCCGTCCACGTCCGTCATGACGACCGGGCGCCCGCAGGCCATGGCCTCCAGCGGAGCCAGCGCCATGCCCTCCCAGCGGGACGGCAGCACCACGAGATCGGCGGCCTGGTACCAGGGCACGGCGTCGGCGGCGGCCCCGGCGAACAGCACGTCACGCGGCGCCCCGGCGCGCAGCCGCGCGGCGTCGGGCCCGTCCCCGACGAGCACGAGCCGGGCGGTGGGCACCCTCCGCAGCACCGAGGGCCACGCCTCCAGCAGGATGTCCTGCCCCTTCTGCCGGCACAGCCGTCCCACGCACACCACCAGCGGTGCCGCCGGGTCGCCCCCCGCGAGCAGCGGAATCCCGGCTCGTACGGTGTCCACGGACGCGGGGTGGAAGCGCTCCGGGTCGACGCCGTTGGGGATCACCCGCCAAGGAGCGCGCACTCCGGCGCGTACACCGGTCGCGCGCTCTGCCTCACTCACGCACACGACCCGGGACGCCCAGCGCGCCCCCCACCGCTCCCACCGCAGCGCGAGGGCCGCGGCGGCACCGTCGACGGCCTCGAACGACCAGGCGTGCGGCTGGAACACCGTCGGCACCCGTCCGCGCAGCGCGAGCCGGGCCGCGAGTCCCGCCTTGGCGCTGTGCGCGTGCACCACATCGGGCCGCACCCGCGCCAGGACACGGCCGAGCCGCCGTACCTCCTGAGCCAGCTGCGGCCCCGGCGCACGTGTCGCGTGCCAGGGCCGTACGTCCGCGCCGAGCTCCCGTACCTCGCGGGCGAAGTCGTTGCCGTCCGGGCAGGCGACAGTCACCCGCGTACCGGCCGCCAGCTGTGCCCTGACGAGGTCGGTGACCACCCGGGCGACGCCGCCGTCGATCGGCTGCGTGACATGAAGGACCCGCGGCAGAGGGTCTGTTGGCAGATGCATGCGCGGTTCCTTGCTCACGGGCGGCGCGCCGGGGCGCGCGTCACTGCTTCGCGTCGACGGCGGCGAACAGTGCTCCGACCCAGGCCGCGTCCCGCTGCGAAACGATCCGGAAGGCCAACTGGTCACCCCCGCGACGGATCCCCTTGCCAAGTTCGAGGACGTCCGAGTCGTAACCGAGCGTGTTCGCGTACGCGGGTACCCGCTTGATCGCACGGGGTCCGGGCTCGCCGATCGTCGAATTCAGTACGTCGTCCCGGGGGTTGGCGGAGTCGCTCAGCACGGTCGGAGCACCGCGGCCCGTCGAGACGGACAGCGAGTCGCCCCTGCGTCCGCGGTCGCCGTTGTACGCGACCAGGCCCACCCGGCCCCGCACGATCCCGGGGAGGTTCAGCCTGCCGAGCGGGACCACGCGTTCCTCGCCGGGGCCGAGCACCCCGAAGCCGTCCCACATCGACAGATGTCTGAGCGGCTCCGACTTCTTCTCGTACGCCACCATCAGCGTCCAGCCGCCCCACGCCCCGGTGGCGGACCTGCCCTTCGCCACGTTGACCTGGGCCACCGTGTAGAGCCCCGAACCGCTCGCCCGCACCAGCCTGGTGACGTCCGCGGAGGCCTGGAACGCGTCGGCCCCGCGGGCCACCCGGTGCCCGACCACCCGGTCCGCGCGCAGATCCTTGTAGGCGCCGCCGGGCTCGGCGATCAGCACCCGCCCGTTGTCCTTCGGCGGCTTCTGCTCTCCGACACGGAGGTTGCCGCCCCAGTACAGCCGCGCGTACGTGACATGCGCGCCCTTCGGCAGACGGACCTCCGCACGGCTGGAGTTGTAGGTGTTCGGGTCGTTGTCGACGTCGATGTAGAACATGTCGAAGTCGCCGTTCGCGACCGGGCCGCCCCGGCGCGCCGTGGGGCACGTGGGCGCCGTGGCGCGGGTGGCCCCGGCCGTCCTCACGGGGCCGTGGGGCAGGGCGGACTTCGTGGAACTCCGGCAGCTGATCGAGGAGTTCGCGGCCCGCACGATTCCGCCGTGCTGGAGCGCGTGGTAGCGCTGCGTGAACGCCTGCGTCTCCGCCTCCGCGGCGGGTGCCCTGTCGGTGGGCGCCCCCGCGGACGCGGGGCCACCGGGCGCCCAGAAGATGGCGAGGGCGGAGCAGCCCACGATCGCACGGCGCAGCAGCACGCCCGGGGAAGTACGCATGACCGGCGGTGCCCTTTCGGGGAAAAGGTTCTGGACCAGCGGAAGGACGGAAATCTGAAGATCAGATGGGTGCGCGTCGGCTCCCCGTCCGCTCCCGACGCCGGTCGACGCCTGCTTCCAGACGCCCTTGGAGGAGCCCGACTCTAGCCGGTGTCCGTATTTATCAGGGAAAGCTGGCATGTGTGTCGGAATCGTGAAGCTCGACCGTTTGCGAGATCACCCCTTTGGAGGCACAACCCGCGGGTGCGCCGCGCGTTGAATCCAGAGCCGGGCATCCCGCCCGGATGTTGTGTCGATTTCCAAGGAGCACTTCTCCATGTCGCGTATCGCGAAGGGCCTGGCCCTGACCTCCGTTGCCGCCGCCGCAGTGGCCGGTACCGCCGGCATCGCCGCCGCCGACAGCGACGCGCACGGCGCGGCCGCCCACTCTCCGGGCGTCCTGTCGGGCAACGTCCTGCAGGTTCCCGTTCACATTCCGGTCAACGTCTGCGGGAACACCGTCAACCTCCCCGGTCTGCTGAACCCCACGTTCGGCAACGCCTGCGTCAACGGCTGACGTCATCGCGGACCCTTCTGCAGGCCGTCCTCCCGAAAGGGAGGGCGGCCGGTCTGCGTTGCCGCACGCGGCTGCCGCCGTTCGCGCGTGGGGTCCTATAGGAGGATGAGACTCGCTGTTCATTCGGGTGGGGTGCAGGAATTTTCTGCACGTGGAGTTTCCGTCGCGTTCGGTGCTCGTTAGGCAGCGCAAAGCGGAATTCCCTCCGGTGACATCGGTCGCCGAAGAAAGGAACACGATGAAGTCCCTCAAGGCCGCCGCGGTAGTCGCCGGGTCCATGGTCGTCGCCGGTGCCGCGGCGCCCGCGTTCGCCGCCGGAGCCTCCGACCTCACGCCCTCCAGCCTCAACGGCGCCCTGGAGACGGTCACCAGCCAGCGTTCGCTCAGCGTGCAGGACGTCCTTCCCCTGCAGCACCAGTCGAACGCGCTGGACACCGAGAACAAGAGCTCCCTGCTCAACGGCGTGAACGGCGCGACGAAGACGCTCAACACGGCCGGCGGCCCCCAGCAGCTTCTCGGCGGGCTTCCCCTTCAGGGTTAGTCGCATCCATTACTCGCGTGTCTTTCCGTAAAGCCCGCGGGCATTTCCCTAGGCTCTGGAGAAAATCTCTGAGGAAAGGGCTGGCAATGAATACTGCCAAGAAGGCTGCGCTGATTTTCGCTACCGCCGGAATGGCCGCTGGTGCCGCCGCGGGCAGCGCCGCCGCGGACTCAGGTGCCCAGGGTGCGGCGGTCCATTCCCCCGGCGTCCTGTCGGGCAACGTCATTCAGGTTCCCGTGCACGTCCCGGTCAATGTCTGCGGCAACACGGTCGACTTCGGCGGCCTGCTGAACCCGACTTTCGGCAACGCCTGCGCCAACGGCTGACGTCGTACGGCCGATGCGGCGGAAAGGGCCGATTCCGCGGGCGCGGAATCGGCCCTTCGTGCTGTTCGAGCGACGTCCCTCGTTCGTGTGGTCACGCTCCAGGCCATCGCCCGGTCGGGTGATAACGGGTCAGAACCCGAACGGGCGCATCGATAAGGTTCCGCGGTGACCTCAACCTCAAGCGAAATGCGCCCTCTTCGGGTCGCCGATCTCGGCACGCTCGCCGTCATGGCTTTCAGCGGTGACACCCCCGACGGCGACATGCCCTATCTCCTCGCCTACTCGCTGGGCGACGGCGAAGGCGGCCCGGAGGGATCAGCGGCCGCCATCCGGCAGCTGCTGATCGACAACGGACTGCCCGTGGGCGACACGCTCATCGACGGTTCCCGGCAGCCGAGCCTGCCGCTCACCCTGCTCGTCGAGGCCGGCCAGGCCGTCGTGAGCATGCCGTACCTCAACGCCCAGTGCGCCGCTCCGCCGGAGTGGCTCGCCGCGGTGGCCCAACGCGGCTACGCCTACTTCCTGTTCGCCACCCGCGCCTGGCCCGTGGCCGAGCCCGGAAAGCCCGTCGCGCCCGAGAACCTGACGGCTTTCGCGGGCGACGAGGAGACCCTGCTCAGCGCGGCGCACGTGCTGCTGCCCGCGCGCAGCCTGCGCGGCTGATGACGGCCGCCGCGGGACGGGGGACGGGCAGCGGCAGCGGTGCGCACGGGCGCACCGCCGGCGCCGGCCGCGCCCTTGCCCTGCTGCTCGTGATCACGGGGGCGGCCGGCCTGCTGGCCGCGTGGGTCATCACGATCGACAAGTTCAAGCTGCTGGAGAACCCGAACTTCGTTCCGGGATGCAGCCTGAACCCGGTGGTCTCCTGCGGCAACATCATGAAGAGCGAGCAGGCCTCGGCCTTCGGGTTCCCCAACCCGATGCTGGGCCTGGTGGCGTACGGCATCGTCATCTGCGTCGGCGTGAGTCTGCTGACCGGTGCGGGATTCCCGCGCTGGTACTGGCTGACCTTCAACGCGGGCATGCTCTTCGGCGTCGGATTCTGCACCTGGCTCCAGTTCCAGTCGTTCTACCGGATCAACTCACTGTGCCTGTGGTGCTGTCTGGCATGGGCCGCCACGATCATCATGTTCTGGTACGTCACATCCTTCAACGTACGGAATGATTTTCTGCCCGCACCGGAATGGCTGAAGGTATTTCTCGCAGAATTCACCTGGGTTCTTCCGGCGCTGCACATCGGCGTCATCGGAATGCTGATCCTCACCCGTTGGTGGGATTTCTGGACGGGCTGATTCTCCCTATCGGACGACTAATGGGTCCGTCGGGGGAATCTTGAGCTGATGACGTCCCCGGAATCGTTACGCGGTACGGACGCTGCGCCCCCGAATCCTGAAAGGGACCGTACCTGAGATGAAGCCGACCACACGAGGAACTCTCGCCGCCGTCATGACCGGTGTGGCGGCGGCGGTGGGTGCCGCCGTCGCGGCCCCCGCCGTCGCGGCCGACGCGGTCCCCGTCCCGGTGCCGCTGAACGGTGTCGAGCAGTCCCTCGACCTGAAGGCGCCCAGCGTCGCGGGTGAACTGCCGTTGCCCCTGCCGGGTCGGCTGGAGGGGCCCCGGTACGTCGAGGGCCGGATGATTCCCGACCATGCCGTTCCGCAAGTGCCCCTCAGCGGCGGGCTGCCCGGGGCGGACGTCCGTACGCCCCTCCCGCACGTCCTCGGTGACGGATTCGACCACCTCGGTCTCTCCGCACCGGCGGCCGACCTGCGGACCCTGACCCCCGGAGCGTCCCTGGACAGCCCGCTCGGCGCACCGAACCCCGACCACCTCGGCCTTCCCGATCTGAAGCTGCCTCAGGCCGCCGTGCTCACACCGCTGCTGAAGACCGTGCCGGGGGCGAACCTGGAGATGGGCTCGGGGTCCTAGCCGGCCCCGTCCGGGGGAGCAGGCCCGGGAGTCCGGACCGGGCCTGTCGACCGAACCATCGGGGGCCGCCGTCGTTGATCCCGCTGAAGCAGACCGGAGCGGCCGGACCGAGGCGGCCTGAACTCGTCGAGGAGAGAAGCATGTTCGTCAGCTGGGTGTCGAGCAGAGTGCCGAGGCGCCGACCGGGCCGGGTGCCGGCCGGCCGAGGGCGCGGCGGAGGGGCGGAGCGTGTGGCGGGGGGAGTGGCGGTGTCCCGGCGCGGCGCGATGCGGGGTCTGCTCGTGTCGGCCGTCGGCGTGGCACTCGCCCCCGTCGTCGCGGCCTCTCGGCCGCCGCGCAAGCTCCGCCCCCAGGACCTCTCCTTCGACGAGGTGTACCGCGGCAGGCACATCCTCGGCACGAAGGGCGGTTCGGACGGGCGGGCCGCGTTCGGCGGCGGTGAGTGGCAGGTCACGGTGGACGGCCGGCCGCTGCATCTGATGCGCCGCGCGGACGGCAGCTATCTCAGCATGGTGGACCACTACGAGTCCTATCCGACACCGCTGGCGGCGGCGCGCGCGGCCGTCGACGAGCTGGGCCCCGCCGAGCACCTCAGGGGCATGGACGGCAAGGCGGGCGGGGCCGCGCGCGGTGCGCGGGGGACCGGCGCACGGGAGAGCGGTGCGGAGGGGAGCGGCCACCACCATGGTGTACACGCGTAAGAACGTCAGCACCCTCACGAGCGCGGAGCGACGCCGCTTCGTCACCGCGATGCTGGAGGTCAAACGCCGCGGAGAGTACGACGAGTTCGTCCGGACGCACATCGAGTACTACGTCTCGGACGGCGACGGCGGGCTGCGCGCCGCGCACATGGCGCCCTCGTTCCTGCCCTGGCACCGGCGGTTCCTGCTGGACCTGGAGCGGGCGCTGCGCCGCGTGGACCCCGGGGTGAGCGTGCCGTACTGGGACTGGACCCGGGACCGCACGCCGACCTCCGCGCCGTGGACCAAGGATCTGCTCGGCGGCAACGGGCGGCGTTCGGACCGGCAGGTCATGACCGGACCTTTCGCCTACGCGCAGGGCAAGTGGAAGATCAACGAAGGGGTGACCGACGGCGCGTTCCTCACGCGCGAGTTCGGCCGCCCGCGGAAGCCGATCCAACTGCCCACACGGGGCGAGCTGGACTCCGCCCTGGACGACCCCGTCTATGACACGGCTCCCTACGACTCGACGTCCACGCGCGGCTTCCGTAACCGGCTGGAGGGGTGGGGGCACGGGCCCGGGAACGCCACCTGGGGCAACCACAACCGCGTCCACCGCTGGGTCGGCGGCCACATGCTGGGCGGCGCCTCCGTCAACGACCCCGTCTTCTGGCTGCACCACGCCTTCATCGACCTCCAGTGGTCCCGCTGGCAGAAGCGGCACGGAGGCGCCCGCTATCTGCCCGAGCGGCCCCCGGGTCCACGTGACTCCCAGTACCGCCGCATCGTCGCCCGGCACGAGAAGATGCCCCCGTGGGGCGTGACGCCGGAGGCGATGGAGGACCACAGCGGCATCTACCGGTACGCGTAGCGGGCATCCACCGGTACGGGTGACGGACATCTACGGGTGCTGGCTCCACGGGTACCGGCATCCAGGGTTACCAGCACCCGCGGGTACGGCGAACGGGCGTCACCGGTGCGCGTACCGGGTACGGCGAGGCCCCCGGCAGTGACTTCCTGCCGGGGGCCTTTCGCGTGCTGGGCTCAGTTGCCGTAGCCGTGGTCGCCGTGGTGCTCCTTGTGGTGCCCACCGCCGTTCACGCAGGTGTTGCCGAAGGTCGGGTTCAGCAGACCGACGACGTTGATCGTGTTGCCGCACACGTTGACCGGCACGTTGATCGGGGCCTGGATGACGTTGCCCGACAGGACACCGGGTGAGCCGACGGCCCCGCCCTGGGCGCCGGCGTCAGCCATGGCCAGACCGGCCCCGCTGAGCGCCACGGCACCCGTGCCCACGACGACTGCGGCGGCCTTCGCGATGCGAGACATCACGTTCTCCTTTGACTCGACGAGTGCGGTGGCACGGACGCGACCGCACTTCCCCTTCAACGCGTCGACCCACACCTGGTCACGGGCATTCACCAGGGGATCCCTCTTCGAACGGGGGTCGGACGGGCGGCCGTTCATTCGGTTGGGGCCGCGCGCCCTCAACGGGCGTACGGGGCATGCCTGCTGGGTGGACAGGCGGCGAGCAGCGACCAGCCGCGCGGCCGACCGAGCGGGCCCGGTCAGCCGAGGCGGCGCAGTGGTGTGCCCGCCAGGAACGCCTGGATGTTCTCGACCGCCGCGCCGTAGTACGTCTCGTAGTTGGAACGCGACACATAGCCGAGGTGCGGGGTGGTCAGCAGACGGGGGGCCGAGCGCATCGGATGGCCTGCGGGCAGCGGCTCGACGTCAAACACGTCGAGGCCCGCTCCGGCGATCCGCCCGGCGTGCAGCGCGGCCAGCAGGGCCTCCTGGTCGATGATCGCCGAGCGCGAGGTGTTGACGAGGAAGGCGGTCGGCTTGAGGAGGGCCAGTTCGGCGGCGCCGACAAGACATCCGGTGCGGTCGCCGAGCGCGAGGTGGACGGAGACGAAGTCGCTGCCCGCCAGCAGCTCTTCCTTGGAAGGGGCGAGCTCCACCCCGACCTCCTCGGCCCGCTTTTCGGTGAGGTTCTGGCTCCAGGCGCTGACCCGCATGCCGAAGGCGAGACCCACCTGGGCCACCCGGCCGCCGATCTTGCCCAGCCCGAGCAGGCCGAGCCGGCGGCCGTGCAGATCGGCGCCGACGGTGCTCTGCCAGGGGCCGCCCGCCCGCAACGCGTTGTGCTCCGTGACGATTCCCCGCGCGAGGCCGAGCAGCAGCGCCCAGGTCAGTTCGACCGGGGGTGTCGAGGAACTCGGCGTGCCGCACACGGTCACCCCGTGCGCCTCGGCGGCGGTGTAGTCGATCACCGTGTTGCGCATCCCGGAGGCGATCAGCAGCTTCAGTCTGGGCAGCCGGGCCAGCAGGGAGGCCGGAAAGGGCACGCGTTCGCGCAGCGTGACGACGATGTCGAACTCCGCCAGCGCGGCGGCCAGTGCGTCCTCGTCGGCGAAGTGCCGGTCGAAACCGGTGACTTCCACGGTGCCGGCGACGGGCGACCAGTCGGCGATCTCGGTCGCGACACTCTGATAGTCGTCCAGCACGGCACAGCGAAGTCGCATGTCGGGTTCCTCCCAGGCTCAGCCGGGACCCTACCCGAGCGGTGGCCGGGGGAGCCGGACGGCCCGTGACGGACGGCTCCCCGGGGAAGCCGCGACGGTCGCTCGCTCCCCATGGCAGTATCTGGGCTCCATGAGTGCGTCCCTGGCGGTACGGAGTCTGCGCGCGGCGGTGTTCGCCGTGCTGTGCGTTCTGCTGGCCGCCGGGGGGCACGTGCTCGCCACCGGGCAGGCGCCGCCGCGCTGGGCGGAAGCTGTGGGACTCCTCGCCGTCTTCGCCGTCGGCTGTGCGCTGGGCGGTCGCGAACGGTCCCTGTTCGGGATAGGCGGCGCGATGCTGGTCGCGCAGGCCGGACTCCACCTCGGCTTCGAGGCCGCCCGGCCGCGCATGGCGATGGACATGCACGGGGCGTCCATGATGTCCCCGCACGCACACGCCCTGACGCCCCATGCCACGGCCGCGCATGTCGCCGCGGCCCTGCTGACGACCTGGTGGCTGCGGCGCGGCGAAGCCGCCCTGTGGTCCCTGCTGCGCCGGGCCGTGGCGTTCGTGCCGGGTCTCGCCGCGTGGTGGAGGGCGCGGACGGGACCGCCTCCCGTACGGCCGCACGGCGATCCCTCGGGCCGGACACCGGCCGAGCCGTGGCGGCTGCGGCAGGCACTCCTGCGTCACGCCGTTTCGCGCCGGGGACCGCCGGCAGGGCCCGCGTACACGCCCTGACCACGTTCCCATCAGTACGGAGTTCCCCAGATGTCCCCGATGAGCACCACCCTGCGCCGCACCGGCACGGTCGCCGCCCTCGCCACCGCGGGCCTCCTGACCGCCGCAGGCGCGGCCTTCGCGCATGTGACGGTCCATCCCGAG
Organism: Streptomyces sp. NPDC026500; assembly: GCF_055567635.1. Classification (NCBI taxonomy): domain Bacteria; kingdom Bacillati; phylum Actinomycetota; class Actinomycetes; order Kitasatosporales; family Streptomycetaceae; genus Streptomyces; species Streptomyces sp. NPDC026500. Next base: position 229,038 of record NZ_JBVHQB010000007.1, read on the forward strand.
AGCTACGCCAAGGGAGCCACGGACGGTCTCCTGAGCTTCCGGGTCCCCAACGAGGAGGACACCGCCAGCACCACCAAGGTGCAGGTCTTCCTGCCCACCGATCACCCGGTCCTGGGCGTCCTGGTCACCCCGCAGGCGGGCTGGACCGCCAAGGTGACGACCACCAAGCTGAAGAAGCCCATCAAGACGGACGACGGCACGATCACCGACGCCGTCTCCGAGATCACCTGGACCGGGGGCAGGATTCGCCACGGCCAGTTCCAGGACTTCGAGGTCGCGTTCGGTCAACTGCCGGACGACACCGACCAGCTGAGCTTCAAGACGCTCCAGACCTACTCGGACGGCAACGTGGTCCGCTGGATCGAGGAGCCTCAGAAGGGCGCGGAGGAGCCGGAGAGCCCGGCTCCGGCGCTGACCCTCACCGCCAAGGGAGCGGGTGAGGACACCTCTTCGACCGGGACCGGGACCGGGACCGGGGCCGCAGGCTCCGACTCGTCCTCGTCCTCGTCCTCGTCCTCGGCGGCCAAGGAATCGACCGCGAGCGACAAGAGCAGCGACTCCACCGCGCGCGCCCTGGGTGCGGCAGGCCTGATCGTCGGTGTCCTCGGCCTGATCGCGGCCGGATTCGCCGTCGTACGCGGCCGGAGCGCCGCCCGCTCCTAGCGCCTGTGCGACCGCCGCCCCGCCGCTGTCAACTCCCGTCGGCGGGGCGGAAGGTCTCTATGGCCGCACTCCCGCACCCCGCGGATCACCACGCACGATGCCGCGGCCGTACCCTCCCCGGTGTCCCGGTGTCCCGGTGTCCCGGTGTCCCGGTGTCCCGGTGTCCCGGTGTCCCGGTGTCCCGGTGTCCCGGTGTCCCGGTGTCCGGGGAATGCCGGGGTGGCAGAGCAGCTGTGCGGCCGGCGAGGCGAGCGGTCGGCGAGGTGCCGGGCCGATCAGACCTGCGGCGGTGTCTGCTTCCTGCGGAAGAGGACCACCACGGCCCCGCCGATCAAGACGAGGGCGATGGCCGCACCCGCGATGATCGGAGTCGCACCGGAGCCGCCGGTCTCGGCGAGGTCGGTGCCCCCGCTGGAGCCGCCCACCGACGCCGGGCTCGGCTCGCTGAGCGTCTGCGTCGAGACGTCGCTCGCGACGCCCTGGGTCTTGCAGTCCAGCACGCCCTTGAACCGCTTCGCGACGCCGCTCGGGCCACCGATCGTGAAGTCGTACGCCTGGTCCTCCTGCAGCGGGATGGTGACCGTCTGGGACACGCCCGCCGCGATGGTGTGCTCGACGCCCATCAGCTCGAACGTGAACGCCTCGTCGCCCTTGTTGGCCGCCGTGATGTCCACGCCGCCCTTGGCGCAGTCCTTCTGCGCGGACAGGGCCGGTATCGCGCCCTTCGCCGCCCAGTTCGCGGTCGCCGTGGCGGAGACGGTGGACTCGCTGGAGCCCGCGAGGATCTGCGTCTGGCTGCGGGTCTCCGAGGTGAAGGCGCGGCCGACCGGCACGGTCGTGGAGGCCTGCACGGTGAGCGAGGCGGAACCGTCCGTGCTGTCCTTCGGCACGTCGAAGAAGAGCCGGCTGCCGTCCGCCGCGGAGGTGACCGCCTTGCCGTCCTTGTCGACGACCTTCACCCCGCTGGCTGCGGTGTCCGTGGGCGGTGTCACCGTCACGCTGCCCGCGTTGGTGTGCACCGTGACCGGGCCGAGCCGCTCGCCCGCGTGACCGGAGACCGCGGTCGGGGCGAGAGTCAGCGAGGCCTCGGGCTCCGGCAGGTTCCGCGCGTTCTTCTGCAGATAGTCCGCGAGCTTCTCCGCCCGCGGGTCCACGGCGTCCACGTCGGCGCCGTCCGAGTACCGCCAGATGGCCACCTGGGTGCCGGCCGCCGCGTCCTGCTCGGTGAGGCCGGTGACACCGGCCTTCTGGGCCAGCGCCGCCAGGTCGTTCACCTGCGGGTAGGAGTTCTGCAGGATCCAGCGGATCCTGCCCGCGTCCTTGTTGCCGTTCAGCGATGTGCCGCTCCAGGAGGTCTCCTGGTACTTGGCGTCCTGCTGTGTCGGGTTGCGGAGGTCGATGCAGTAGGTCTGCAGCATGCCGCCGTTGTCGACGGACATCTCGAACAGGCCGGCCGAGACCCAGGAGTCCTCGCCGTTCTCGTGAATGACCGCCGACCCGTATGTCTTCAGGTCGCCTATGGTGGCGGTCGCTCCACCCTGGCTCTGCGGGGTCCCGTCGGCGGCGGCCGTACCGGCTGCGGCGATCGTCCCCGCGGCCGCGAGCCCCCACACCAACGCCGCGGTCGCGAGGCGGGCTGCCCCTCGCCCGCGCTGGGACAACACAGAGAACGCAGAAGACACAGAATTCCCCTTCGCGCAGGACCCTTTGACATGGGGGACGGTCCCGCCAGCAGAATCAGAAGCCCCGAGAGCTGTGTTCGGCATCCTAAAGAAGCGCTGCATCGCTCCCCCCGCTCATGTCATCCGATAACCGATCCGACTCGGAATCGTTATCGCGATCACGTCCGTGAGCTGCGCCTATCGACAAATCCACGAGGGTCGTTCGCAGTGTATTTGTCGATAAGCCGCAGTTCGGTCAGATGGTGGTTCTCTCTGACATCACGTCACCCCGGCCGGTTCGGAACGCTGTTGGGACGAGCCCTCGGACCGGGCCTCCGGCGCCGATTCCCAACTGGGCTCGGGGCGGTGCGCGGGAGCCGGCTCGCCCTCCTTGGACGGACGCCGGAAGGCCGACGTACCGCGGGAGAGGTCGTGGCCGATCGCCACCGCGTCGATGTCCGCCGACGTCCAGCTCTCCCCGTCGCGTGTCTCGGTCCGCACTTTCAGCCTGCCCTGCACCATGACGGGATCGCCCACGGACACCGAGGCCCCCACGTTCGTCGCGAGCGCGCGACTGGCCCACACCGTGAAGAAGTTGGTGTGCCCGTCCGTCCACCCGCTCTTCTCACGGTCCCAGTACCGCGAGGTCACCGCCAGCCGGAACCGCGCCGACGCGCCGTTCGCCAATTCCCGGTACACGGGCCGTGTCGCCACGTTGCCCACCGCGCACACCATCGTCTCGTTCATCGTGAATCCCTCCCGTGCGGATACGTCTGCCGCGGCGAGCGCATGCGCTGCGATCGCCGCGGGATCAGACTGCCTCCGGCGGGCCCGGCCCGCTGGGCGCTGTGTGCTACCAGCCGGTTGTGGAAAACCGCGTCATCCGACCGGGGTGCCCGTGTCATCCGACCGGAGCAACCGCGTCCTCCGACCCGGGTGCCCATGGCATCCGACCGGGGCACCGCGTCATCCGACCGGGGCGACCGCCGTCGTCGTCCCCATGACCCGCCCGTACTGCTCCCGCACCTCGCGGTACCGCAGCAGCTCCGCGGCCACGGGATCCAGTACCCGGGCTCTTCCGCACCCGGCGGCCGCCTCGCGCAATCGTCGTTCCGCTTCGAGGCCGTAGCGCCGGGCCGGGCCCCGGGCCGCCATTCTGCTGCCCCACTCGACGACCGGGCCGCCGACGATGCCCGACACCATCAGCAGGACCGGAACCCCGAGGTTCGGTGACATGACTCCGATGATCTGTCCCACCAGCCAGAGCCCGCCGATGACCTGGAGGATCGTCATCGCGGCCTGTGCCAGCACCGCGACGGGCCACCAGCCGGGCCGTGGCGGCCGTCCCGCCGGTGTCGTCGCGCGCGCCGCCATGTCGTCCAGCGCCTCCGGCAGCCCCTGCGCGCCGCGTACGGCCGCCTCGCGCACCGCCTGCGCCCAGGGCGCGGGAAGCCCGTACGCGGCCCGCTCGGCGACCGTCCGCACCGCCTGCTCGACGCGCTGCCGTGCGGTGGCCTCCTCGTCCGCGGGAGCGCGCACGGGCAGGCGCCCGGTCGGGGGTTCGCGCCGGTCCAGATACCAGCGCCACAGCCGCAGCCAGGGCGTGCCGCAGGCGCGGTTGGCGTTGCGCAGCCAGGCCCGCTCGGCGGCCTCGCCGGTCGCCACGGCGCCCACCGCGTCCGCGAGCCGGTCCGCGAACTCGTCGCGCGCCTCCTCGCTGAGCCCGACCCGCCGCCCGGCCGCGTAGACGGGCCGCAGCCGTGCGGCGGCCGCGTCGAGATCGGCCGAGATCCGTCGTGCGGCGGCGCCGCGCTCCGCCACGAACTGGCCGAGACACTCCCGCAGTTCGGGGACTCCGGCCCCGGTGAGCGCGGAGAGCGAGAGGACGGTCGCGCCCGGTTCGCCGTACTCGCCGAGCGCGATGCCGTCCTCGTCGAGCAGCCGCCGCAGATCGTCGAGCACCTGATCGGCCGCTTCGCCGGGGAGCCGGTCCACCTGGTTGAGGACCACGAAGGTGACTTCCGCGTGCCCGGCCAGGGGCCGCAGATAGCGCTCGTGGAGGACGGCGTCCGCGTACTTCTCCGGATCCACCACCCAGATGACCGCGTCGACGAGCGCCAGGACGCGGTCCACCTGCTCGCGGTGCTGGACGGCCGCGGAGTCGTGGTCGGGCAGGTCGACCAGGACCAGGCCGCGCAGCTGCGCCTCCGCCTCCGCGCTCTGCAACGGCCGTCTGCGCAGTCGCCCGGGGATGCCGAGCCGGTCGATGAGGGTGGCCGCGCCGTCGCTCCAGGTGCAGGCGATGGGTGCCGAGGTGGTCGGCCTGCGCACGCCGGTCTCCGAAATGGCCACGCCCGCGAGCGCGTTGAAGAGCTGCGACTTGCCGCTGCCCGTCGCCCCGGCGATGGCGACGACGGTGTGCTCCCCCGAGAGTTTGCGGCGGGCCGCCGCCTCGTCCAGGACCCGGCCCGCCTCGGCGAGCGTCCTGCTGTCGAGGCGGGCGCGGGAGAGGCCCACCAGTTCGCGGAGCGCGTCCAGGCGCGAGCGCAGCGGCCCGTCGTACGCGAGGGGAGCCGGCACCGCCGGGACGGCGGCCTTGGCCTCCACCAACGGTGTCTGGTACCGGCCGGGGGCCGCCTCCATCACCCGTCGCGCGATGAGGCCGTCGTCCCAGACGGGGCCGTCCTCCGCGCGCGTCGGGTCGTCGCCCTCCCCGCGCGCGCGGGGCTCCGAATCGGACGTGCCCTGCGGGGTGCGCTGGCCGGCCCCGCCACCGCTCCGCGCGGTCTTGCCGCTCCTGCCCCCCTTGGCATTCTCGGTGGCTTCTTCGGTGGCCTCCGGGGCCCCGGAGCTCGGAGCGCCGGGCGCACGGTTCTCCGAGCGGTTCTCCGAAGTGGTCTCGGTGTCCCCGGCGCGGTTGCCGCTCGCGGCGCCCGCGGTGCCCGAGGTACCCGCCCCGGAGGGCGCGTTTTCGGGGGCGCCGTCTTCGGAGTGGTCCTCTCCGGGACGGCCATCTCTTGAAGGGCCATCTGCGGGACGGCCGTCTTTGGGGCGGCTGTCTTCGGGACGGCCGTCTTTGGGGCGGCCGTTTTCGGGTCGCTCGTCTCCGGGGCGGTCGGCCTGATCCGTGCGGTCAGTGACGGCAGTCACCGCGGTCACCTCTCCTTCTGCAGTACGGACAGCGCGGCGATGAGTTCGGCCTGGGGTTCTGGATGGACGTCAAGCGCTTCAAGCGGTGCGAGACGGCGCTCGCGTTCGGTCTGCAGGGCCTTGTCGATGAGCTCCGTGAGCAGCCGGCCGCCCTTGTCGCGCAGCCGCAGCGCGCCGTGCGCCCCGATCCGCTCGGCGAGCCCCTCGCCCGCGCTGCGGGCCCTGCGGCCGCCCAGGAGCGCCGTGGCGACCAGTGCGGTCACCACCGCGGGGTCCGGAGCGACACTCTTGTCGAGGTCGCGCACTTCGTCCTCGGCGTACTCCTCCAGGACGCGCCGCCAGCGTCGTACGGCCAGACCGATCCGGTGCTCGGCGCTCTCCAGGGTCGGATCACGATCCGTCAGTCCCGGCGCGCCCGAGGCCGGTTCGCGGCGCCAGGCGTCGTCCACGCGTTCGTCGGCGGCCGTGACGGAGCACAGCAGCAGGGCGGACAGGCTCTCCACGAGCGCGTCCAGGAGTTCCTCGGCGGTGCAGTCGAGGGGATAGGCACGCCAGCGCTTGAGTGCGTCCCCGGAGAGCACGGCTCCGGCCTGCAGACGCCCCTTCGCGCGGGTGTGCTCGCTGTCGTACGCCCCGTCGACGGCCGCGGTGAGCCGGGTCGCGGCGGCGTACTGAGCGGCTGCGGCACTGGCCAGTTCCGGCATCCGCGACTTCAGTGAGTCGAGGACGCCGTGGGCCGTACGGGCCATCGCCCCGTGCCGGGCTCCCGGGTCCTGGGCCTGGTGCGCGAGCCACGTACGCAGCGGTGCGACGGCCGTGGCGGGCAACAGACCGCCGCCCCAGGCGGACTCGGGCAGTTCGGGCACGGTGAAGCGGGGTGCCTCGCCGAGCCCCGCCTTGGCGAGCAGCGCGCCGTACTGTCGTGAGACCTCGGACACCACCTGGTGCGGCACCCGGTCCAGGACCGTCACCAGGGTCGCCTTCTGTTCCTTGGCGGTACGCAGCAGATGCCACGGCACGGCGTCGGCGTACCGCGCGGCCGTGGTGACCATCACCCAGATGTCGGCCGCGCAGATCAGTTCGGCGGCCAGCACGCGGTTGTCGGCCACCAGGGAGTCGACGTCGGGCGCGTCGAGGAGGGCGAGGCCGCGGGGGAGCGTGTCGGCGGTCTCGATACGCAGCACCCGCTCCCCGCGGTCGGTCAGGGCGGGAAGATCGTCGCCGGGTTCCTGATGGGGCACCCACACGCGCGTGAGCTGCGGCAGCACGCGCATGCCGCTGAACCAGTGATGGTCCTCCGGATGGCACACCAGCACCGGTGTACGGGTCGTCGGGCGCAGGACGCCCGCTTCGCTGACCCGGCGCCCCACAAGGGAGTTGACGAGGGTCGACTTGCCGGCACCGGTGGACCCTCCGATGACGGCGAGAAGGGGTGCTTCGGGTTCTCTCAACCGGGGCACCAAATAGTCGTCGAGTTGTGCGAGCAGTTCGTCGCGGTTGGCACGCGCGCGTGGAGCCCCTGCCAGGGGCAGCGGAAAGCGTGCGGCGGCGACACGGTCGCGCAGGGCGGAAAGTGCGTCGAGCAGCTGAGGCCGTACGTCCAAGGTCACCACATGCGAAGAATGCCCAATTTTGGAGTCTTTCTGAAGCATATGGGTATGTCTGCGCGCCGACGGGACAGACGGGGCGGAAGGGATGACTGGGACGCAGGCATAACGAGTGCACAACACCCGATGCGCGAGACGTCAAAAGCGGTGCACGATTCGTACCCGCCTGCGATTATCAGGACCGCTTCACTGAACCTCCACATCGAGCCACGGAGGCGAAGCGCGAGGGACAGGGATGCGGGAGCCCTATTCTTGTCCCCGGCAAGGTCACGGATCAGCCCACACCCGGGCACCAGGACACAGGCCGACACACCCGGCCCCCGTAGCTCAGTGGATAGAGCAGGCGCCTTCTAAGCGCTTGGCCGCAGGTTCGAGTCCTGCCGGGGGCGCCAGTCTCCGCCCTCCCTTTTGGGAGGGCTTTTTGCTGGTCAGAGTAGGTTTCACTCGACACGGCGAAGCCCCGAACACCTCCCCGATGATCAAGGGGAAGGTCCGGGGCCGTACGGCTGTCACCGGGTTTTCGCGGGTGGCCCTGTCGAATACGTGTCGAAGTTTTCGGCGAGGGGCCTCAGCCCGCGGCGGGCGGCTCGGGAAGATCTCCGACGGCTTCGAGGCGCCTTTTCAAGTCAGGGAGCTGTCCCTCGACGCATCGCGCGTAGGTCGCCAGGAGCACCGGGACGCTGTTCCCGGCCCAGTCCGCCACCTGGGCGGGTGGAATCCCGTCGTTGAGCCATTTGGTCAGGCGCGTGTGTCGGTTGTCGTACGCCCGCCTTCCCGTGGGCGAGTCGAAGACGTGCGGGGGCAGGACGGCCTTGCGCGCGTGAGCAGCCCAACGGGTCCCCGTTCCGCGCGGACATGAAGGCCGTCGGCAGGCAAGACGACTGGGAGAGCCGGACCGATGCCAAGGTGCCGGCTCCGGCGGAGATCGCGGCGCGGCTCGGGATCGGCGAAGGCGATCTGTGCGTCCGAACGGCTTACGAGTTCCCTGCCGACGGTCGGCCTGTGCAGGTGTCGACGAGCTGGGAGCCGTACGACCGGCCTATGGACATGTCCCGCCGAGACGGCAAACGGGCAAATGCATCCCAGCCGCCTGGTCGTCACGGGGAAGGCCAGTCGGAGTCGGGGGACAACGGCCGTGAGGCGGCCTGGTGTTCCGTCCGCACGGCCCAGCAGCTGTCGCCGCCGGTCACCTCAGTGTGTGTGATGTCCTGCCCGAGGCCGCGTCGATCTCGTCGTGGGCCTTGGTGAGCAGTTGCATGGCGAGTTCGTTCAGGGCCCTCGCGCCCGCGACCTCCTCGCCGACCCTTGGCTGGTTCGAGTCGGAGGGGTGGCGGCTGGCGTACCCGTGGGCGCGTACTTCGTTCCCGTCGGGGAGTCGCAGGAGGGCGGCCGCGCGGGTGCGGTGGTCGTCCTCCTGGAATTCCATCTCGACGTGCCATCCGACCGTGGTCCGTGCCTGCATCGCTGCCATCTGTGTCATCGCGATCACCTCCGAAGCCGCCGCCCCCGGTGCACCCCCGCGGAGACTGATTGAGCCCCTCAGTAGAAGTGTCCTCCTCGGGCAGGCGGGGCACGAGGCGAGGCCGCGGGGGGTCACACCGAGTAGTGGGGCCGTGTCGGCGGGTGGTGCCGACGGCGGTGCCGGGCGTTCCCGAAGGGACGGCGAAGACCCGCGAGGTGCCGGTGGACGGACGCGTGTGGGCCCGGGATCAGGTGCCCTGACCAGGAATCCGGGCCTGGCAAGGGTCAGAGGCCGGCAAACGGTCCTCCGCCGCGTGGCCGAGGAGGCAGAACTGGTCGTGAGCGAGCCGAGCGCGAACATGATCAGCCATACGGCCAGGGGCAGCGACGCCGTGCAGCCGCCGGTTTCTGCCCCCACTGCTGACATCAACGCTGCCGGACGAAGGCGCAGAACAAAGGGCCGGCTCAGGAGGTTTCCCTCCCGGGCCGGCCCTTTGTCCGGTTCGACTCGGCGCCATGCACGTGCCACCGGCGCCGAAGCCGTCCGTCTCGCGGACCGCGTCCGGCGGACTCGCCGGGGTGCCCTTCAGACGCCCGCGCTCATCACATGCGCCGGGCGCTCCTGCGCGCCAGGAATTCGGCGGCCGCTCCGGTCAGCAGGGCAAGGCTCAGGCCCAGGACACCTGCGTTGATGACCGAGGGACCCTGAGACCAGGCCCAGGCGCAGCCGACCGCGAAGGCCACAGCCACGGCGATCCGCCCGGGCGTTCCGCTGACCGCGAGCAGGGGAACCTGCCCAGCCGCGCGCCGACGGTACTTGAGAACGACGATCACCGCGGCGATCAATACCAGGATGGTCGGTCCTGCAAAGCTGTCCATAACCTACGTGTGCCCTCTCTGCTTCCCCGTGGGTGAACTTCCCCGTGGGTGAACTCCCCCGTGGTGAACTCCCCGCGATGTCCCCTCGCGATGTACCCCGCGACGTACGGCGGATCTACTTGCAGTATCCGCCCTTGTATTCGTACGGAAGGAAGGTCGGCACCTTCACCTCGACGCACTTGCCGTCGGAGCCCGCGTTCCAGGCCACCCGGGATATGTTCGCCGCGTTCAGGATGCCGTACGCGTCGAACGGCGGCGGGGCGGCCGCGAACAGCACGGCCACGAACCCGGCATTGGAAGCTAGGTGGGCCGTCTCCTTCTTGTTGAAGTAGACCGTTCCGCTGATGATTCCCCAGGTCCACTTCGGGTCGGCGACGATGGGGTACACGGTGTTCGCACCGGTCTCCACGGTCTGGGTGACGGTGTCTCCATCGACCTGGTAAGCGGTGGGCACCGGGGCGCCGTTGGCGTCCTTCGCCCACGGCGTCTCCAGCCCGCCGATGATCTTTCCGGAGGCGTCGAAGACGACCAGGCCGCCCTCGGCGGTCTGCCGGATCGTGGCGCCCGTCGGCAGCGTCAGCTTGAACGACTGCTGCCGTGGAGCGTTGGCGTCCTCCAGCGTGAAGAGCGCGCGGAAGCCGCCGTCCGTCGTCGCCTGCGCGGCGGTGGAGACCGAGTCGTCGCGGCCGGCGAAGACGGTCGTGCCGCTCGTGCTGGAGGCTTCCTTCTCGCCGACTCCGGGAAGGGCGAGTTCGACGGTGTCCTCTCCCTTGGTCGCGCTGATCGGATCGTCGGCGCGGGTCGGAAGCGACACCCGGGCGCCTTCTGCGGCCACGGTGCCCGAGCCATTGAGAATTTCCTGGGTGCCCGTCGCCTTCTCGATCACCGTCGACGGTGTCGCGGTGTGTGATGACGTGTCAGCCATGGCGCACGGTGCGGCGAGCATGGTCAGTGCCGCCGCCCCGGCGACGAGGGCCAGATGTCCAACTCTCGATATGCGCAAAACAGTTCCCCCTGTTTGGTCTGTTTGGTCTGTGCCGATCTCGTCGGCCGGGGGATCTTCACACGGTTGACCAGGAGCCAACAAGATCAACTTCTCGCGGCCGTCGCCCTCGCACCTGCGGCATACATGACTCATTACCTGCATATTGAGGTCTCATGGTGAACCTTGGATGATTCGTCCTCTTTTGGAGAGGGGTATCGCGGGGGCTGAACGAGCCATGTGAAGTGAGCCACTTGACCGGAATCATGCGCACAGGGTCACTGCCGCCGACCGCGATCGGCAGTGAGGGGCTGTTGTCGGACTCGGCGTCAGACGTTTTGCTCGCAGGGTGCGTCGTCCGCCGCCTCCCGCTCACCCGGGCCGGGTGAACTCCCTTGCTTCTTGAGCGGGTTGAGCCACACATGGCCCGGCCCCGGGATCGCTACGATGCGCCGGGGCCGCGCCCCAGGAGGCGCGGAAACGTTTCCAGAGGGGGATCTCCGTGTTCGTGCTGTCCATCGTGCTGCTCATAGCGGCGGTAGTGCTCTTGCTCGTCGGCCGGGGCCGCACTGCCGCGGGCCGCTGGAGACTCGGGGCGGCACTCAGTGCCGTGGCGGGGCTACTGGCGGGCGCCTTCGCCTGTGTCCATGTCGTGAGTGCCTCCGAGGTCGGCGTGCCGGTGACCTTCGGCAGGATCGGCACGCCGATGGTCTCCGGCATCCACTTCAAATCGCCGTTCACCGACGTCGCGTCCTTCTCCACCCGCCCGGTGGATCTCGACCTCATCGACAAGGACGTGGTGGAGGTCCGCTCCTCGCAGGGAGGGGTGCTCTACGCGGACGTCACCATCAAGTGGGCCGTGGTGCCGGCCAAGGCGGTCGAGCTGTACCGGCTGGCGGGCAGCGAGGAGGCCGTCGAGGGGCGGCTGGTGCTGCCGGACAGCCGCGAGATCATCCGCAACGTCTTCGCGAAGCACACCAGCGAGGAAGGTTATGCGTCCGCCCGCGAACAGATCGGCTCGGAGATCGCCGGCCTGGTCAAGGAGCGGTTGGCACCCCGCGGCATCGACGTCACGTCCGTCAACCTGCGCAATGTGAGGCCCTCGGAGAAGCTTCAGGACCAGATCGACAAGAAGATTCAGCAGGAGCAGGCCACCGAGCGGGCCACCGAGGCGGCGCGCACGGCCAAGGTGGAGGCGGAGCGCAAGCGGATCGAGGCGGAGGGCGTAGCCCGCGCCAACAAGATCATCGAGCGGTCGCTGAGCGACAAGGTGCTGTACAACCAGTGCCTCGAGGCGTACAAGGAGGCCGCGAAGGCCAACCCGGTGTACGCGGTGCCGTGCGGCACGGACTCCAACGGCACGCCGGTCATCGTGGACGGCCGGAAGAAGTGATGCCGCTGTCCGGCTGGTGACGACGTCCGTCGGCCTTCGTCCCCCGAGCGGGAGGGCGAGGCCGACGGGCCTGTCGGCAGGTCCGGGCCGTCCGGGGCCGGCGCCGTCGCCCGGCAGTGGCCCACCGTGACAGTCGGTGACAGATCAGCCACGAGTGACCGCCATGAACCGCCAGGTCAGCGGCCCCGTCGCCAAGTTGGAAAGCGTGTGGCCCAACGCCCCCTCTCGCCTGGGGAGGGCGTCAGCTGCTTGTCTCCGGACCCCAGCGCTCCGGCCCCACTTCGCGCCAGTCGATCCACGGCGCCCCCGCAACCTCCGCCGGGTCGATCTCCAAGCCGGCTCGGCGGAGGAACTCGGCGACGTCGGCCACGTTGTGGGCCAGACCGAGGATCTCGCCGTCCACGCGCACGCGCCGGCCACCGGTGGGCGACGGCGGATGCACGATCACGCGAATCGGTCCGGACACGCCTTCAGCATCATCCGAGATGCACGGCCCCGCATTTCAGCGCGTCATTCGAGGACCCTCAGCCGCCGGACGGCAGAGCGCGTCATGTTGAAGCCGCAGGTAGATCCGGTGATGAATCCACTCAGCTCACGTCCCGGTCCGACTGTCCCAGCTCACGCAGTTCCCACCACTCCGCGGCGCTTGGTCGCCGTTGCCGCCAGTAGGGGTGGAAGAGCAGCTGCGCCGACAGCCGGTACAGATGTCGGCGCAACTCGGTTCTGCCGGGCTGCTCCGCAAGCTGCCGGTAGGTGGCACTCCACTCCTGCTGCGCCTGAGCGAGGTCGGCGGGAAGCGGTCGCATGCACAAATTCAAGCATGTGTTCGATTTATGGTCCAGCGAGGAGCGGAGGGACCTCCTCGCCTGCGATGTTGTGGCTCGGCTACCCGACCACGGCTCGCGTGAGCTGGTCGTGTTCAGCGTGGCCATCTATTGGTGAGCGAACACACTCGCGCCCCCCTTTGCACCGCGCTCTCGCCCCGGCCGCAGTCGAGGGAGGAGCATAGGAGTTGAGCGAGCAAGGGAGGCCTGCCATGAAGACCGGAGCCTCGGATTACGACCGCTGGCTGTACTCTCACACGCCCTCTCAGGCCGAGGGCGAGCGTGACGAACCGGCCGAGAGTGCGGCAATGGAGCAGCACCCCGACGTCCCCAGGACCGAACCGTCCCAGGCGGAGGGCGAGCGGGTGGACGACACCAGGACCGCCTGACCGTCGAACGGCGCCTGAGTGTCTAACTGCGTGACAACGCCAACGTACGGCGGCGGACAACGGCGCACGCCTGCGGACAGCCGCGGCAGGTGAGCAACCCACCGTTCCAGGTGGAGCGTGCACTCAGGTTGCTTCGGGACGAAGAAGTCCCCAGCTAAAGGCCATCGTGCTCGATCAGTGAGCCGTCAGGACCCATGGTGAAGAATCGCGGTGGGCCCATGCTCTCCATGATTTTTTGCCGCGCCGCTTCCTGCTCCGCGTGATCAGGGCCGTGCGGGTCCCGCACCCGGAAGCCGTGCAGTCGGATGGTGTCGGTGTCGATGTCGTCCGGTTCGGGGAGGCCCTCGCGGACGAAGCCGCAGAGTGCTCGTAGTGCATCTTCGCCCAGCTCCAGGGGGTGGAACGGCAGCGGGTACGGCTCTTCGTCCTCGTCCGGCCAGGGGATGACGTCGACCGGACGGTCTCCCGCCCAGTAGGGCAGTTCGAAGGGGAGAGGTTCGCCGATGTTCTCGATGATGCCGCTGTCGGGGGACAGGCTCAGGGAGCGGACGAGTCGGCCGTCTTCCCATACGGCGAACGCGAGCCAGTCCACGACGCTGTGCATGGCGTGCAGCACGAGCAGTCGGCCGGTGCTCGCCGCCACCAGGTGTTCCGGGAGCTCGGAGGGTCTGTCGACCATCACCCTCTGGTCACCGATGACCTCCACGCCGGGCCAGCTCGCCGCGTACGCCGTCCCTTCCGGGGGGTACACACCTCTCCAGAGGTTCGAGCCCTTGCTCACCTCGATCTCCCAGCCCGGGTAGAGCCGCCGCATCATGCCGACTGTGCGCTCAAGGTCTGCTGTGCCCACTGCGCGCAGAAGCCCCGGAACGTCGCCGTCGGCGTACACCAGAAAGCCCGTCTCGGCTCCCAAAGCCCCTCCCCAGGGTGTCGCCCTCGCTGGCGGATGCACCGTAACCGCCCCCACTGACAAAGGAGGCGACTCAGTCCGCGGGTCCGGCTGAGCCGTCTCTGGGCCGTCCGAGGCTGGCCGAGGCCGACCGACGGCGACCGACAATGACAGACGAGCCACAGACGTCGGCGATAGAACCCCAGGTCGGAGCCCCCTGACCGAACGGGTTTCCTTCAAGGGCTAGCCGTCAGGCAAGATGGGGTGTATCTGCCCACTGCCGATTTCAAGCGTCCGGACGGTTTCTCTTGGCTGAGTTCATTTACACCATGCGCAAGACGCGCAAGGCGCACGGCGACAAGGTGATTCTCGACGACGTCACCTTGAGCTTCCTGCCGGGTGCGAAGATCGGTGTGGTCGGTCCCAACGGTGCCGGTAAGTCCACCGTTCTCAAGATCATGGCGGGCCTCGAGCAGCCCTCCAACGGTGACGCGTTCCTGTCGCCCGGCTACAGCGTGGGCATGCTCCTCCAGGAGCCCCCGCTCGACGAGTCCAAGACCGTTCTGCAGAACGTGCAGGACGGCGCCGCCGAGATCATGGGCAAGCTGAACCGGTTCAACGAGGTCGCCGAGCTGATGGCGACCGACTACTCGGACGCGCTCATGGAGGAGATGGGCAAGCTCCAGGACGACCTGGACCACGCCAACGCGTGGGACCTGGACACCCAGCTGGAGCAGGCCATGGACGCCCTGGGCTGCCCGCCCGGCGACTGGCCCGTCACCAACCTCTCCGGTGGTGAGCGCCGCCGCGTCGCGCTGTGCAAGCTGCTGCTCGAAGCCCCTGACCTGCTGCTTCTCGACGAGCCCACCAACCACCTGGACGCCGAGTCCGTGCAGTGGCTGGAGCAGCACCTCGCGAAGTACCCCGGCACCGTCGTAGCCGTCACCCACGACCGGTACTTCCTCGACAACGTCGCCCAGTGGATCCTGGAGCTCGACCGCGGCCGCGCCATTCCGTACGAGGGCAACTACTCCACGTACCTGGACAACAAGGCCTCCCGCCTCAAGGTCGAGGGCCAGAAGGACGCCAAGCGCGCCAAGCGGCTCAAGGAAGAGCTGGAGTGGGTGCGGTCCAACGCCAAGGGGCGTCAGGCCAAGTCCAAGGCGCGTCTGTCGCGGTACGAGGAGATGGCGGCCGAGGCCGACAAGATGCGGAAGCTGGACTTCGAGGAGATCCAGATCCCGCCGGGCCCGCGTCTGGGCTCCATCGTCGTCGAGGTCAACAACCTCTCCAAGGCCTTCGGCGACAAGGTCCTCATCGACGACCTCTCCTTCACGCTGCCGCGCAACGGCATCGTCGGCGTCATCGGCCCGAACGGCGCCGGCAAGACCACGCTCTTCAAGATGATCCAGGGCCTCGAGACCCCGGACTCCGGCACGATCAAGGTCGGCGAGACCGTCAAGATCTCGTACGTCGACCAGAGCCGCGAGAACATCGACCCGAAGAAGTCGCTGTGGGCCGTCGTCTCCGACGAACTGGACTACATCAACGTCGGCCAGGTCGAGATGCCGTCCCGCGCCTACGTCTCCGCGTTCGGCTTCAAGGGCCCCGACCAGCAGAAGCCGGCCGGTGTCCTCTCCGGTGGTGAGCGCAACCGCCTCAACCTCGCGCTGACCCTCAAGCAGGGCGGCAACCTGCTGCTCCTCGACGAGCCCACGAACGACCTCGACGTGGAGACGCTGTCCTCGCTCGAGAACGCGCTGCTGGAGTTCCCGGGTGCGGCCGTGGTCGTCTCCCACGACCGCTGGTTCCTGGACCGGGTCGCGACCCACATCCTCGCGTACGAGGGTGACTCCAAGTGGTTCTGGTTCGAGGGCAACTTCGACTCGTACGAGAAGAACAAGGTCGAGCGGCTCGGTGCCGACGCCGCGCGCCCGCACCGCGCCACCTACAAGAAGCTGACCCGGGGCTGATCGATCTTGCGCCACATCTACCGCTGCCCGCTGCGCTGGGCGGACATGGACGCGTACGGCCACGTCAACAACGTGGTCTTCCTCCGCTACCTGGAGGAAGCCCGTATCGACTTCCTGTTCCGCCCGGAGAAGGACTTCAAGCAGGGGTCCGTGGTGGCGCGCCATGAGATCGACTACAAGCGGCAGCTGGTCCACCGGCACGCGCCGGTGGACATCGAGCTCTGGGTGACGCAGATCCGGGCCGCGTCCTTCACGATCTCCTACGAGGTGAAGGACCCGGACCAGGTCTACGTCACGGCCGCCACGGTGATCGTGCCGTTCGACTTCGAGCAGCAGCGCCCGCGCCGGATCACCGCCGAGGAGCGCGACTTCCTGGAGTCGTACCGCGACGACGAGGACGAGGCCGTCGCGGCATGACCGTCCTGCACCTCGCCGACGCGGGGGAGGCGGCCGATCTCGCCGCCTTCCTCTCCCGGCTCGTCCACTACGACCGCGCGGCCGCCGTGCGCCTCCAGGTGCACGGCACCACGCTCGCGGTCTTCGGCCGGCCGCCGTCGTTCGAGGTCCTCGCGATCCGTACGGCGCGGCTGGCCAAGCCGTACGAGAACGGGCTCGACGTCTCTCTCGACGTGACCGTCTCCGCCGGTGAACTCCTGGAGTCCGTCGAGGAGTCGGCGGCCACCGTCGGCGTTCCCGTCGCGGTCACCGGGCCCCCGTGGGCCGGGGTGCTGCCGCCCCGCGGCGGCTGGCGGCAGGAGCCGGGGCTGCCCGCCCCGGACGCCATACGGGCGAAGGTCGCCGCCGCGGTGGCCGAATTCCGGTCGCGCACCGAGGAGTTGGCGCCCGAGCTGCGGACCCGTGCCGAACTCGACCGTGTCGGGCGGGAGATCTGGTCCCGGCCGATCGGTGACACCGGACTTCCCGTGCGGGCCGCGCATGCCGCTCAGGCGCTGGGATTCCTGCGGCCCGTGCCGCCCGCGGCCGCGTCCGTCCCGGAGCAAGTCCCTTCGGGCGAGAGCCCGTTGAGCGACAGTTCTTTGAGTGAAAGCCCGTTGGTGCTGTACTCGTCGGGCGCCTGGCTGCGCCTGCGGACGCCGTTCGGGTCGGTCGCCGTCCGCCGGGCGGGACTTGGCGCGCTGGACGTCAGCGTTCGCTGATCCCCGTGCTCCTGTTCCGCCGTCGCGAGGCGGTCAGTCGGGTCGGCTGTCGTCCGGCCATACGCCGATGTGGTCCGGCTCAAGTTCCAGTGCCACGCGGTCCTTCATGCCCAGTGCCCGGGTGTACTCGGCGGGGAGCTGGAGGCGGCCGGCCCGGTCGAGCATGGCGTACTCGCGGGCCACGACCGCTTCCTGACCGGTCGTCGCGTCGACCTCCGTGCGGCGCAGGACCTCCGTGGAAGTGCGGCCGTCCCGGATGGCGACAGTGCGGCGTACCTCGGAGGCGACCGCCTGGTCGTGGGTGACGATCACGACGGTGGTGCCGAGGAGCTCGTTCGCCGTGCGGAACGCGGCGAAGATCTGCTCGGCGGTGTGGGAGTCCAGCTCGCCGGTGGGCTCGTCGGCGAGCAGGACGGCGGGGGCGTTGGCGAGGGCCACGGCGATCGCCACGCGCTGCTGCTGGCCACCCGACATCTCGTACGGGCGGCGACCGCGGCAGTCGGCGACCTCCAGCAACTCCAGCAGTTCCAGAGCCCGTTCGGACCGGGCGCGGCGGCTCGTGCGGCCCCCGGCCAGTTGCATCGGCAGGGCGACGTTCTGGGCCGCCGTCAGGTAGGGCAGGAGGTTGCGGGCCGTCTGCTGCCAGACGAAGCCGACGGCCTCCCGCTGGTAGCGCAGGCGGTTTTTCGCTCCCATCGTGAGGAGATCACGGCCCGCGACCCGCGCCGCGCCCGCGGTGGGCGTGTCCAGGCCGGCCAGGATGTTCATCAGCGTCGACTTGCCGCTGCCCGACGCACCCACCAGCGCCATCAACTCGCCCTTGCGGACCAGCAGATCGAGGCCCTGGAGCGCCTGCACCTCCACGCCGTCCGTGGAGAAGATCCGGACCAGGCGGTCGCAGGTGATCAGCGCATCGTGGCCGTAGGCGGGGAGGTCCCGGCGGGCGGCGGCACGGTCGGCGAGATCGGCGAAGGTGGGGCCCACGGGGTGTGCAGGGTCGGTGGCGCCCGTGGTGCCAGTGGCATCCGTAGGGTTGGCGGTGGTCATGGGCGACTCCTGGTGACGACGACGCTGACGCCGCTGGTCGGGCTGACGCTGGGCAGGTGGGTGCCCAGGGCCGGGGCCGGGGCCGAGCCTTGGACCGGGGTGTCGGCCGAGTCTTGGATCGGGCCGGTGGCCGATTCTTGGGCCGGGCTGGTCGCCGATTCTTGGACTGGGGTGTCGGCCGGGTCTTGGACCGGGCCGGTGGCCGGGGCCCGGGCCGGGGTCTCGGGCCGCGTGGGCAGCGCGTCGTACGCCCCGGGGCGTACGACGTACCCGGCGGCCCGCCTGCTCGCCGCCGCGCCGGACACCGGAGCGTTTCCCGGCGATGCGGGAGTGCTTCTCATCGGCTGTCGCCCGCCCTCAGCTCCCGGACCGATCCGCGTCTCCCCGTCCACCACGCCTGCGCCACCGCGATGCCCGTCGCGAGCGCCAGGACGATCGCCGACGGCAGGAGCAGCGAGAGCGTGTCCGTGCGGAGCCGGGCGGTCCCCGATGGTGTGCTGTGGGAGGCGAGGGCGATGGTCGTCAGGTCGATGCCGGGGGACAGGAGGCGGATCGCCGCCCAGCCCGTGAGCGCGCCGCCCGCCGCCGCGAGGAGGGCCTGGGGGAGCGACTCCAGAACCAGGAGGTGGCGCCCCTGGGCACGGGTGAGGCCCATCGTGCGCAGCCGGGCGAGGAGCGCCGCGCGTTCGGGGGCTGCGCGTACGAGGGCCAGCAGCAGGGCGAGCAGGGCGTACCCGGCGCTCGCCGCGACCGCCGTCGTGTAGATCCGCTCCGCCCCGGACTGCAGGGGCGAGTCGACGTACCGCGCCCGCGCCTCCGCCCGCAGCCGTACGTCCACGCCGGTGCCCGCCGCCTTGCGCAGCGCGCCTCCGTCGAGGCGGCCACCGGTCACGAGCAGGGCGGTCGGGCGGGCGGCACGGGCGTCGAGGCCGCTCCGGTCCACGACCAGGAAGTCCAGGTCGGACAGGGCGGGCGTCAGGTCCCGCACCGCCGCGATCCGCACGCTCACCTGACCGCCGTCCTCCATCCGCACGGCGAACGGGCGGGTGCCGTAGCGATCGGCGACGGCGGGGGAGGCGACAGCGGTAAGCACAGTGCCACCCGCACCGGACCCGGCCCCGGCGTCACCCGCACCGGACCCCGCGCCGCCCGCACCGGCCCTGGAGTCCGCCGTGGACGCACCGGCGCCGGACGCACCGGCGCCGGACCCCTGTCCGACCCCCGGCCGGGCAACCCTCAGCGTTCCCTCCGGGAAGCCGCCGAGTCCGAACTGTCGGGCCAGGCGTCCGTACGTCTTCGGTTCCACGCCCACCACCGCCACCGTCTCTTCCGCCGTGCCCGACCCCACTCCGGCCTCGGCCCGGTAGGCGATGCTCACCGGCGCGACCTCGCGTACGCCCGGTGTCCGGCCGATCTGGGCCGCAAGAGGGCCGGGCAGGGCGTGGGTCGCCTCGATACGGGCGTCGGCGCCGGTGGCGAGGAGGGCCGCTCGGTCGCGGGCCTCGTGGACGCCCGCGAGGACCGAGCCGCCGAAGGCCGCCGTGGTGAGCGCGGTGAGAAGCGCCAGCAGCGGCAGCACCGTGGAGCCGGACGTGCGGCCCGCGCGGGCCAGCGAGAGATGGGCGACCGCCCCGCGCAGCCGACCCGCCGGACGGGACAGGCGCCGCAGGGGCAACGGGTAGAGCCGCACCAGGACCAGCGCCGCGATGACACCCACCAGCACCGGTGCCAGGGCGACCAGTTGATCCCCGGAGGCTCCGGCGGAATCCGCGGCGCCGGTTCCCCTGCGCCGCAGAGCCGCCACCGCCCCCGTCGCCAGCACCAGCAGGGTGAGTTCCGCGACCGTGCGGCGCCGTGAGGGGCGTACGGTCGCGATGTCCCCGCGCGCCCCGTGGACGTGTACCGCGCGGTGGGCCAGCGCGGCGCGCACCGGCAGGGCGGCGCAGGCCAGGAACGTCACCGCGGACGCGGCGGCCACCGCTTGCCCGCTGCGGCCGTGCGGGACGGCGAGCAGGGCCCCGGCGAGGCCAAGGGCCCCCGCCGGGACGGCGACGACCGCCGTTTCGGCGAGCAGACGTCCGAAGGCCTCGCGGGCGTGCCGAGCATGACGGGCGCCGCGTCCGGCGGCAGCAGCAGGGCGCCGAGCCAGTACTTGTCCGCGTCGCCGCCCTGGATGGGCAGTTGGACGAGGGACGGCTCGCGCAGCACCGGCTGGGCCGTCCAGTACGCGCCGCCCGGCTCGCGCGGGTCGACGACGCCGGTGATCCGGACGGCCAGTGGCGCGCGCTGCACCGCGGGCAGGTGGATCACCGAACCCACCTTGATGTGAAGGGTCCTGGCGGTCTCGGCGGTGACGGCGGCCTCCACCTCGGGAGTCGCCGCGGTCACCGTGCCGGGCAGGCGCGGAACGCGCCCGGAGCGCAGCCGGGAGTGATCGCCGAGGCCGTTCTGCGCGACGAGCGCTATGCGGGTCGGCAGCCCGGTCGGCCGGGGGAGCCAAGGGTCCAGCGCGGCCGTGGGGTTGGTGGTGCGCACGCCGTACGAGGACTGCCCGGCGTCGACGGCCAGGGGTTCGTCGACCGAGGCCAGCACCTCGGCGTACGCGGTGCGCAGGGTGGCCGCGCGCACGGCCTTTTCCCTCTCCTCCTGCGGGAGTTCGACACCGGGCTGCGGGGCGAAGAGCTGGATGGTGGTCCGCCGGGCCGAGGCGTCGGCCAGCACCCGGCGCAGCCCCGCGTCCTCGTACCGGTCGAGCGCGCGCGGGAACACGGCGGCCAGGCAGGCGGTCAGCGCGACGAGCACGGCCAGGGCGAGGGCCGCCCCGGGTGCGGTGCGCAGCCGGGTCCGCACCCAGGGGGCCGCGACCGCCGTCCGGCCCCGTTGGGCCAGGACCGTCGTTCGGCCTCCATCGGCCAGGACCGTTGTTCCGTCCCCGTGGTTCAGGACAGCCGTCCCGTCCCCGTGGTTCACGGGAGTCGTTCCGTCTCCGTGGTTCACGGGAGTCGTTCCGTCTCCGTGGTTCACGGGAGTCG
Source organism: Streptomyces sp. NPDC026500 (assembly GCF_055567635.1). Taxonomy (NCBI): domain Bacteria; kingdom Bacillati; phylum Actinomycetota; class Actinomycetes; order Kitasatosporales; family Streptomycetaceae; genus Streptomyces; species Streptomyces sp. NPDC026500. Next base: position 250,145 of record NZ_JBVHQB010000007.1, read on the forward strand.
TCCCATCCCCGTGGTCCACGGGAGTCGTTCCGTCTCCGTGGTTCACGGGAGACGTCCGGTCCCCGTGGGCCTCGGCCGTCGGTCTGCCTTTGTCGGCGACCCCGTCGTGGCCGGTTCCGGTCAGGTCACTCACCTCCCAGCCGGCGCAGCGAACCCGCCGTGTCCGGGCGGCGCAGCGCCAGGAACGCCGTGATGGCCAGCGGCGCCACGGCCACCGCCGCCAGCAGCACGGCGACGTGCGTGAGCGGGAGCCGGGCCAGGACCCCGGGGACCGGCCGGGTGGCCTCCGACGTCAGCACGATCAGCGGGACGACCGCCCGAGCGAGCACCGTGCCCAGAGCGACCCCCACCAGCAATCCGAGAGCCACCAGGACGCCCTGTTCGGCGGCGATGAGCCGGGCCAGTTGGCGGCGCGGGGCACCCAGTGCTCTGAGCACCGCGAACTCGGCGCCGCGTTCGCGCAGCGATCCGGCCGTGCTCACCGCGAAACCGACCGCGGCCAGCGCCGCCGCCACCACGGCCGCCGCGGCGAACGCGGCCCGGGGACCCGCTCCGAACGGGTCGTCGCGCAGCCCGTCGGCGATCTCGTCGCGCACGACGACCTGCGCAGGATCGATGCCGGGCCGCGCCCGCAGAGCCGCCGCCACCCGAGCCGCGTCGCCTGGCGCGGTGTGCAGCCACCACTCCGTCGGCACGACGCCCTGCCCCTGCCGCGCCTGCAACACCCGGTTCACGGCCCGGAGATCGACCAGCAGCGCCCCACCCCCGCTGTCGCTGTCGCTGTCCGAGGTCGTCGGCAACGCCCGTACGGTGTCCACGATCCGCACCGGGACCGTCCCGCCGCCGTACGGCACATCCAGCCGCTGTCCCTTCCGAGCGCCAGCCGACGCCAGGAAACGGTCGGTCGCGATCGCGGTGATCCCCGGAACCGACGGCTGGGCGGCCCGCAGACGGACCGTCAGCGAGGTGATCTGCCAGGCGGATTCGTGCGGGACGTAGCCGGTGCCGTAGCGGACGGAGAGAGCCCGGTCCGAGGACTTCGTGGCCTTCGGGGGCGTGGGGCGGGTGGACGCGTCCGGTGCCGCCGCCGTGCTGTTGGTCTGCGAGGTGGTGTCCCAGGCCGTCGGCAGCGGAAGCCTCCGCGGTGTCCCGTCGGCGCCGGTCGCGTTCAAGTCCTCGACGTCCAGCCGGTGTTGCTGTGCCCTGTCGAGGGGCTGGCTCATGTCGAGTTGGAGTCCGGTGAACCGCAGCGGGCCCGGCGCGAGGTCCAGCGAGAGCGGGTGCCGCCTTCCGTCGCCGGGCAGTTGACCGATCCGTACGGTGTACGGCGTCCCGAAGAGGTCCTCCAGAGTGACCGACACGTCCGCGCCGGCCCCTTCCCCGGTGCTGCGCATCCGCAGCGTCAGGCCGAGCCGGGTCGAGCTCTTCGGGATCGCGGTGCCCTCGGTCGTGCCCTTCGGGGCGAGGTCCGCCAGCAGCGGTCCCACCGGGCGCCCGGCCAGATCGCCGCGCAGCAGGACCCCGTCCGCCGCGTGTGTCGTGTCCAGCGCGAGGACCGTCGCCGTGCGGCCGCCGGACAGCGGCAGGGTCGTACGGGCGGCGGGCGCCGCGGCGCGGACGTCCGGGAGTCCCGGGTACGTGGCGGCCTGGCCCAATCCGGTGTCGTCGCCCGCGAGCACACGCACGGACGTACCGGCCCGGAAGTCCGCCTGGTCGGCCTGCGAGCGGTCCCAGGAGGCGCCCTGACCGATGGCGAGCATGCCCATGGCCACGGCGAGGACCAGAAGCAGGACCGGTCCCGCGCCGCGCGCCGGGCGGCGGCCGATCTGCCAGCCCGCGAGGGCCGCGGGCAGTCCCCGGCCGCTCGCCGCCCGGCGCTCCGCGAGCCGGGCCACGGGCGGCAGCAGCCGCAGAGTGAGCACGGTTCCGGCGAGCAGCGCGAGGGCGGGCGCAGAGACCAGGAGCGGATCGATGCCGAGGGTGCCCCGGCCGCCTCCCCCGGAACCGGACGCGGGGGAGGCGCCGCCGCTCAGCGTGCCGGAGGTCTGCCGGTCCAGCTGCCAGTAGGCGACCGCGGCGATCACGAGCAGGCCGACGTCCGCGCCCGCCCGCACCGGAGCCGGCAGCGAACGCGCCCGGCCCACCGGCCCGGCCCCGGAGGTGAGCGCCGGGACCGTCACGGCCAGCGCGCACCCCAGCGCCACGCCCGCCGCCACCAGCCACACCCCGCCGCGCCCCGCGGTGAGGTCGAGGTGCAGTCCGATGCGCGCCGGTGCCCCCAGTCCGGCGAGCAGCCCGGTGAATGGCCCGGCGGCCAGAGGAGCGCACAGCGCCGCGGGCACGGCGAGCAGCAGCGCCTCCAGGGCGGCGAGTCCCGCGATCCGGCCCCGTGAGGCTCCTCGCGCCCGCAGCACCCGTGTCTCGGCCGCCCGTTCGGCGCTCAGCAGCCGGGCGACCAGCAGCAGCGCGTAACCGGCGAGCAGCGCCAGTTGCAGGGCGACGATCAGCAGCGTGGAGCGGGACACCAGCAGCGAGCGGTCGACACTGTCGAGGACTTCGGGCAGCGAGGTCGTCACGGCCGTCGCCCCGCTGAGGGCGTGGTCCTTGCGCAGCCCCGACTGGCCCGCACGGGCCGCCTCCCGGAGGGCGCCGATCCCGCCGGGCGTCAGTGTCGAGAAGTCGGCCGACGCCAGCCACGCGGACTCCCCGGCGCTCACCCGGCCGTCGGCGAGGGTGCCGGGATCGGCCAGCAGGGGGCCGTACGTGGTGAAGTCGACCTTCTTGATCCCGCGTCCGCCCAGTTCGTCGAGCTGCCAGTAGGCCGCGGAGGGCCGGGCGGGCCGGTACAGGCCGGTGATCCGGACGCGCACCTTCGCGCCGCCGAGCCGGTCGACGAGGGTGAGGCGCGCTCCCGGCCCCAGACCGAGCCTGTCGGCGGCCGTCGCGGGCAGGGCCACCTCGATGACGGGGGAGCCGGACGCGCCTGAGGCGACGGAAGGGGCGGAAGCGGCGGATCGCGCGGGCAGCCGTCCCGCGGTGACCCTGACCTGGGTGCGGTCGAGGGCGGCGAAGTGGGTGAGGTCCGGGTCGCCGGACCGTGCGGCGGGCGCCTGGAGCGAGCGGGGGAGCGCGTACGGGCCCGAACGCACCAGGGTGCGCACGGTGAACGGGAACCCGTCGAAGGTGCGCCGGGCCCCCTCGCGTACCGCGCGGTCGGCTGTGGCCCGCCGGCCCGAGGGGACGTCGGTGCGGACGATCAGCGAGGTGTCGGCGCTACGGTCGGGGTCCTGGAGCGCGTGGCGCAGCGAGGCGTCGCCGATCGCGCCCGAGTACGCGGTGAGCGTCGCGAGAACCGCCGTGGTCAGCAGGACGGTGAGCAGCGCGGCGACGAGCAGCAGCCGGTGTGCCCGCGCGCGCAGTAGGACGAACCCCGTCACCCGGCCCCCCGCCGCTGTCCCGGATCTCGGACTCTCGCGCGATGTTTTCAGAGGGGAAGGCCCGGGTGTAAGCGCCTGTAGGGCCGCCTTGACCGGATTGTGATCGGAATCCGGCGTCGCACGACCGGAATCCACGCGTCAGTGACCGGTGATCAGCTCGCTGTGTTCACCGTCGACGGCCGACGACCCGCTCGCTGTGTTCACCGTCGACAGCGGGCGACCGGCTCGCCGTGGTCACTGTCGACAGCGGGCGATCAACTCGCCGTGTTCACCATCGAAGCGGCCGCGTACGTCAGGTAGTTCCACAGCGTGTGCTCGTGCTCCTCGGAGAGGCCGAGCTCGTCGACGGCGACGCGCATGTGCTTGAGCCAGGCGTCGTGCGCGGCCTGGTCGACCTTGAAAGGGGCGTGCCGCATCCGCAGCCGGGGGTGGCCGCGGTTTTCGCTGTACGTCGTCGGGCCGCCCCAGTACTGGATCAGGAACAGGGTGAGGCGCTCCTCGGCCGGGCCCAGATCCTCCTCGGGGTACATGGGCTTCAGCAGCGGATCCCCGGCGACACCCTCGTAGAAACGGTGCACGAGGCGCCGGAAGGTCTCCTCGCCGCCGACCTGCTCGTAGAAGGTCTGCTCCTGAAGCGTGCCGCGCCGAATCTCTTTCACGCCCCCATGCTCTCAGACGGGGTGACCGAGGACTCAAGGCTTAGGACCACTCACGAAGCGCTCCGGACGCGCCCGCCGCGGACCCGGCCGGTCCGGCGCTCGCCTCACGGCCCGTTCGGCAGCACAGTGGAGGTATGGGCGCGCACGCTCTCGAATCCGACCCCGACCCGGGCCCCGAAGACCTCGCCGATGCGGCGCGGGCGTCCATGGTGCGCGGGATCGACCGGAGCGGGGCCTGGGAGAGCGACCCGGTCTGGCGGGAGGCCTTCGAGGCCGTGCCTCGCCACCTCTTCGTGCCCTACTACTACATCGGCGGCACCGGCGGCTTCGAGCGCGTGTGGGGCGAGGACCCGGACCCGCGGGCCAGGGACCGCTGGCTGCGCGGCGCGTACGCGGACGCGCCGCTGGCGACGCGGGTACGGGACGGGGAACTGGTCTCCTCCAGCAGCCAGCCGTCGCTGATGGCGACGATGCTGACCGAGCTGGCGGTACGGGACGGGGACGCCGTCCTGGAGATCGGCGCCGGGACCGGCTACAACGCGGCCCTGCTCGCGTACCGTCTCGGCGACGACCTGGTGACCACGGTCGATCTCGACGTGGAGATCACCGAGGCCGCGGGACGCCATCTGGCCGTCGCCGGGTACCACCCGACCGTCGTCACCGGCGACGGCGCCCGCGGGGTACCCGAGCGCGCTCCCTTCGACCGGATCATCGCGACCTGCACGCTGACCACGATCCCGCGCCCCTGGCTGCCCCAGTGCGTCCCCGGCGCCCGCATCCTCGCGCCGCTGGCCACCGGCCTGATCGCGCTGCAGGTCCGGGACTCGGAGCACGCCGAGGGACGCTTCCTGCACACGTCCGCCTTCTTCGTACCGCTGCGGGGTGCCAGCCGGTCCGGGCCGGAGCCGGAGCCGGCCCGGCTCGGCGACCTGCCGCGCCGGGCCCGCGGCCACGATCTGTTCCGGTTCCTGCTGGCCCTGACGGCGGGCAGCCTGGACCCGCTCGACGCCTACGCACTGTGGGAGCGCGAGGGGCGGCCGCAGCGCGAGCGGTACGGGATCACGGTCGGCGAAGAGGGTGCCCGGGCCTGGCTGGACCACCCCGAGGGGCCGTACACCTGGCCGCTGCCCTGAGCCGTCCGCGACCGGCGTTCCGTACGGGCCCCGAAGCGGCCGAGCGGCCCCCGGCGGCGGAAACCCCCGGAGCCGCCGTGAAAGGCCTGCTCAGCCCACCGGAACGGGTTCAGCGCCCGGGTGGCCAGGGTGCTGCCCTGGCCTCGGGACGGCCGGGATGGTGCCCTGCCTCCGGGGCGGCCGCGATGGTGGCCTGCCCCGGACGGCCGGGACGGTGCCTTGGCCCCCGGGGTGGCCGCGATGGTGCCCTGGCCCCCGGGGCGGCCGGGATGGTGCCCTGGCCCCGGACGGCCGGGATGCTGCCTTGGCCTCCGGGGCGGCCGCGATGGTGCCCTGCCCCCGGGACGCCCGGGGTGGTGCTCAGCCCCGCCTGATCGTGATCGTCGTCCAGGCGCCGACGTGCACCCGGTCGCCGTCCTGCAGTTGTACCGGCACGAACGGCTGGATGGGCTCCTCGCCGCCGTTGACCGTGGTTCCGTTCGTCGAGTTCTGGTCGACGACCGCCCAGGTGCCGTCCGGCTGCTGGACCAGCATCGCGTGCTGGTGCGAGACCCCCGGGTCCTCCGGGGGCACCGACAGATCGATGTCAGGGGATTCGCCGGTGGAGTGCCGGCGGCGGCCGATGGTGATCTGGTTGCCCAGGAGCGGGCGCTGCAGCTCCGGCGAGTACGCGGGCAGGTTCAGGCCCGCGGCCTCGGGCCCGGAGCGCTGCATCATCGCCATGAAGTACTCGCGGTCCGGTGCGATGGTCGCGCTCCAGGACAGCGACTGCTGTTGCTGGTAACCGGGAGCGGGCGGGGCCTGGGTGGCGCCGGGCTGCGGGTAGCCGTAGCCACCGCCCTGACCCGGGCCGTTCGGGCCGCCCTGACCACCCGGGCCGCCGGACGAACCGGACGACGGCGGGGGAATCACCCAGTCGTCGTCACCGCCGCCGAAGGCCGGGCCGCCGGGCTGCGGTCCGCCCTGCTGCTGCGGCGGTCCGCCCTGCGTGAAGGGCGAGGCGGGCTGCTGGGTGTAGGCCTGCTGCGGGGCGCCGGGGCCGCCGGGCTGCGGCGCCTGACGTGACGGATCGCCGCCGAAGCCCTGGGGGCCGCCGTACGGCGGGGCCTGCGGGGCCGGCGGGATCGGTTCGGCCGGCCGGTTCACCTGCGAGGGCCGCGAGCTCTGGTACTCGAACGGGTCGTGAGCGGGGCCACCGGCACCCGGACCGCCCGGCTGTCCCGGACCCTGCTGCTGGAACCGCTGCGCGGGATTCTGGCCACCGGAACCACCCGGACCACCCGGACCACCGGAGCCGCCGGGGCCGCCAGGACCGCCGTACGGTGACTGCCCACCGGGACCGCCCGGCGCGCCGGCGGGCGGACGCGGTGCCGCCGGTGTGTACGAGGTCGCCGTGTTGGTCAGGAAGTTCCACCGGCACTCCTCGCAGAACGGCGCCGCGCCCTCACGGGGCGTACGGCACTGCGGGCAGAGCTCCGGGTCGGCGCCCGGCATGCCGGACTGGTGGGGCCGGCCGCCGGGTCCCGGCGGCGGCGAACCGGGCGCCGGGTAGCCGTAACCGGCGCCGGGCGGCGGCGGGGGAGGGAGCGGGGGCACGGAACCGGCCATGCGGTGACCGCAGACCTCGCACCAGTCGTCGGAACCCGACTGGTGTCCGTTCGGGCATGTCGGCATGTCGGCGCTTCCCCCTTTCCTTTTCCGGCCGTTGTGACCGGGTTTCTCCGGCTCCCCACGGGAACCGGGCTCGCTACTTCTTTACACGAACAGTCTTTGTGGATCGTGTTTCGAGGGTCATCTCGTCAGCCTCTGCGACCCTTGCCTTCAATCGCACAGTACCTGCCGCGACGTCGACCACGTCCACCACCTTCGCGAGCAGTTTCGCAGTATCGGCGTTTCCGGAGGCTCCGGCGAGCTGAACGGCCCGTCCCAGCTTGGCCGTTGCTCCATCGACATCTCCCGCTTTACGAAGATCCAGCCCCTGTTGGATGACTTGTGCCAGTTCGGCCTGACCTGTGTAGTGCGCGACCTGCGGGTTGATGGACGTCGAGGCGACCATGTCGTCGGTCCACACGGCCCGTACGAGCCCCTGCGCGCCGAGGTTCTGCACACTGCCGTCGCCCTGCGGGATCACCAGCGAGACCCGGGCGGCGAGCATCTCCTGGCCGACCGCGGCCGTCGGGACCTGGACGCACACGTGGTAGTCGCGGGACTCGTCGCCCCAGGAGCCGGTCGGGTAGTCCCCCGCACGCGGTCCCGCCTCGGTCCGACGCTCCGTCAGTTCCTCGACGGTGGGCGCCACTTGCTTGATGAACTTGATCTCGGTGCCGACCGGCGTCCACAGTCGCAGGGCCACGTCGGCGACCTCCTTGCCCATGGCCGTCTCCATCATGTGGGTGAAGTCGGCGGCGAGGGCGGCCGGGTCGGCGACGATGTCGGCGGTGCCGAGCAGCGCCGAGGCGATCCCGGTGACCTCCTTGACCTCCCAGTCGGTGCCGACTCCACGCGCGTCACAGGTGAAACGTCCGGCACAGGAGTCGAGCGCGGCCCTCAGGTCCCCGGGCGACTCGTGCTCGTTGCGGCCGTCGGTGAGCACGATGCCGTGCCGGATCGACACCTCCGCCGAGGACAGCAGCCGGTCGGCGAGCCGCAGCCAGGTACCGATCGCCGTGCCGCCGCCCGCGCTCAGCTTGCGCAGTGCCTGCTTGGCCTGGTCGCGAGTGGCCGTGTCCGCCACCGCGAGCCGTCCGTTGCCCGGATAGACCTCCTTGGCGATGTGCGTGCCGCCGATCACCGCGAAGTGGACTCCGTCGCGCAGGGTGTCGATCGCGGCGGCGGTCGCGTCGCGGGCGTTGCGCATCTTGGCCGGCGGGTAGTCCATCGAGCCCGAACAGTCGACCATGATCGCCACGGCGGCGTCCGGGCCCTGCCCCGCCGTGTACAGGTGCGGCGCGGCGACCGCGCTTCCGATGGTGCCGCCGCCGGTCGCGCTCACCGTGACGATCGCGTTGACCTCGCGACCGCCCTCCGGCAGGTACTCGTTCTGGTACACGTCGACCGAGAACTGCGGCACGTTCGACTTCGAGAAATTGGCCATGCCTTCTCTGTCCCCCTCGGGCCTCCGGCTCTGGCGGAGGTGCTGACTGTGTGCGGACCGGTCCCCTCCGGTCCGCGGCCGCCCCCGTTCGTTCGCGGCCTCAGGCCGATCCTGCCCCCTGCGAGGGGGCGGGGAACGGCATGACGGCCACTGTTACGTTGTCGTGGCCCCCGCCGTCCAGGGCGTGGCCGACCAGAACCTGGGCGCTGCGCAGCGGCCTTTCGGCGGCGTCGAGGGGGACGACCTCGGCCATGTCCTCGGCCGCCTCCGCGTAGTTCCACAGACCGTCGGTGCACACCACGACCACTCCCGGCCGGTCCGGCTTGAACGAGACGGTGTGCGGCTCCAGTTCGTAGGCGTCGGCGCCGAGCCAGCCGGTGATCGCGTGGGCGCGCTCGTCGGCGTACGCCTCCGCCTCGTTCATCAGGCCCGCTGCGACCATCTGCGCGGCCCACGAGTCGTCCTCGGTGAGCCGGGCCGGCAGCGAGGAGCGGTCGACGGGAACCCAGTAGACGCGGCTGTCGCCGACCCAGCCGACGATCAGCAGGGTCGGCGTGACGACGGCGCCGACGATCGTGCAGGCGGGCGCGTTCACATGCGGAGCGTGCTCGCCCTGCGCGGTGGACGGGTCGGCCAGCGCGTTGACGGCCTCCGAGGCCGCGACGATCGCCTCGTGCATGGCCTGTTGGGGGTGCGTGCCCAGCGGAAGAGCGGCCAGGAGCGACTCGTTGGCCGCACGGGACGCGGCGAGCGAGGCCTCGTCCGGGCGGGTCGCGGAGGAGACCCCGTCGCAGACGATCGCGACGACCGCGGGGGAACCGTCGGGCAGCGCGGTCGAGGAGATCGCGAACGCGTCCTCGTTGCGGTGGTGGCGCAGACCCCGGTCACTGACCGCGGCGACCGCACCCAACTCCTGTTCCATGTGGTCCCGTTCCCGTGGCTGCGCATGCCCGCAGTTCTCGCAGTAGCCGTCGGTGTCCACCTGGCCCGAACGGCAGGCCACGCACACCTTGGCGCCCGCGGGGGGAGCCGGGAGGTCGGCGGTCCGGGGATCGGCGGGGACCTCGCGGTCCGGGCCGTCGGCCGGGTGGCCCTCCGGGGTCCGGACTTCGTCGGCCGGAGGGGCGAGCGGGTACTCGTCCGGCTCCGAAGGCCGGTCGAACCGCACGCCCGACGGCTGCCCGGCGGGCCGCTTGGCGACGGACGGCCGGATTCCCGCCGGATCCCCGCGCGGGTGCTCCGGGTGCTCGGCGTGCTCAGGATGCGGCAGTTCGGAACCACCCGAATCGGTGCCGTGGATGTCGGCGGCGCGGTGCACCGGCGCGGGCACGTCGGCGCTGTCGACCTCGGGGGCCAGGGGCCAGTCCACGGACGGGGCGGCCGGCGCAACGCCGGCCGAGGTGCCGTTCATGGTGATCGTGGGGTGGTCCTGCGGCGGTGCGGACACCGCCGACAGGTCGTAGCCGCACGCGCCGCAGAAACGGTCGGCCGCCTCCAGCGGCTCCTCGCAACTGGGGCACCGCGAAAGGGCCGTCGGCTGGGGCATCTGGGACATCAATCACACCCACGTCCGGGGGCGGTAACGGTTGGCACGTTCCACCAGGTCGATCCTCTCCTCGCCGCCCCGCGCGAGCCGGGCCAGCGTCCGGTACGAACGTTCGAGGCCGAAACGGAGGCCGCGTTCGTCCAACTCGCTGCCGAGCAGCGCAGGTCCGCCGCCGGAGGCCGGAGCGGAACCCTGGCTACCGGAGAGTACCCAGTCCAGCGCACAGCCGAGGACCTCCGTCGACAACTGCTCGCGGCGCACGGCGTCCAGACCGAATCCGTCGAGCGCCTCGACCTGCCCGGCGGCCGCCGTCAGATCGTCCAGGAACGGCCGCGCCGCCGCCTCCGTGGCCGGCCGCTGCCGCAGCCGCGCCCGCACGGCGGCGACGCGGGCCGCCGTGTAGTGGATCGACGACTCCGGTACGGATTCCAGGGTACGTACGGCGCCACGGCGGTCCCCCGCCGCGAGCTGCACCCGGGCCAGCCCGAAGGCCGCGCTCACATAGCTGGGGTCGGTCGTCCACACCAGGCGGTAGTACTCGGCGGCGTTGTCCAGCTGGCCGAGCACCTCCGCGCACACGCCGAGGGCCAGCTTGGGCGCGGGCTCGCCGGGGAAGGCGTCGTAGATCGCGTCGAAGGACAGTGCCGCGATCTCGTTCTGGCTGGCCGCCAGCGCCGTGACACCGCGGTACCAGACCACCCGCCAGTCGTCCGGGTGATCCGCCTCCAGGGCCTCGACGGCCCAGCCCGCGCCGCTCAGTTCGCCCATTTCCAGGCGGGCCCGCAGCTCCCGTAGCCGCAGCTCCGGCGAACCGGCCGGTGCCGCCCCCAGCGCCGCGATCAGCTCCGAGGGCGCGGACGCGATGAGCCCCGCGAGGAAACCGGCGTTCGGGTCGCCCGGGTCCACCCGGGGGACGGGCAGCGCGAGCGCGGTGGCCGCCGCCTGCACGGGCTTGACCAGGATGGCGGAGGCCGGCGGACCGGGAGGCAGCGGCCGGGTCCCGTTCGTCCCCGCGGGCAGCGAAGACGCGCTCCTTCTCCCCCGTACGGGGACCACGCGGGCCCCCAGCCGCGACACGTCCTCGGCCGCCCTGCCGAACAACTCCGTGTCCGTGACCTTGGTTTCGGGACCGAACAGGGTCGACAGCGCCGGCCGCGCACGCCCCGTCTGGAGGGAGACCACCTCGCGCAGCACGCCGGTCAGCTGCTCGGACATCTCCTGCGCGGAGGCGAAACGGCGGGCCGGGTCCGGGTCGGTGGCCCGGACGAGAAGCCGGTAGAAGGACTCGTACTGGCGGAAGACCTCGATGTTGTCGGGGTCGGGCAGGGAGTCCACGAAGACGTTCGTATAGCCCTGGAAGTCGAAGGCGAGGACGGCGAGCGTACGGGCGACGGTGTAGAGGTCGGAGGCGACCGAGGGGCCCACCTCGGCCACCTCGGGGGCCTGGTAGCCCACCGTGCCGTAGATGGCCGACTCGTCGTCGTCCATCCTGCGCACCGCGCCCATGTCGATCAGCTTGAGCTGGTCCTCGGTCTGGATCGCGTTGTCGACCTTGAAGTCGCAGTACAGCAGGTTGCGGCTGTGCAGATGACCGAGGGCCTCCAGGGCCTCGATGCCGTACGCGCAGGCCTGCTCCACCGGCAGCGGGTCGCGCTTGCCGTCCGCCGTACGGCGCTCGTTGGCGAGCTCCTTCAGCGACTTGCCGCCCACGTACTCCATCACGATGTACCCGTCCAGCGAACCCGTCCGCTGGTCGAGGTGCTCGACGAAGTTGTAGATCCGCACGATGTTGGCGTGCTCGATCTCCGCGAGGAAGCGCCGCTCGGAGATCGCGGCCGCCATCGCGTCCTGGTCGCCCGTGTCGAGCAGACCCTTCAGGACCACCCAGCGGTCGGACACCGCGCGGTCGACGGCGAGGTACACCCAGCCGAGCCCGCCGTGCGCCAGACAGCCCATCACCTCGTACTGGCCGTGCACGATGTCACCGGTGCGCAGCTTCGGCACGAACGAGTACGGGTGGCCGCACTTCGTGCAGAACCCCTCGGTGCGACCGGGCCGGTCACCGCGCGAACGCCCCACCGGGGCACCGCAGTCGGAGCGCGAACAGAACCGTTTGCGCTCGGGCACCTCCGGGTTCTCCAGGACCATCTCGCGCGGGTCGGGCCGCGGCACGCCCGGGACCTCGACGAGCCCGGCACCGAGCCGGCCCCGCCCGGAGGAGGAGGCCGTCGAACCGGAGCTGCGCACCGAGACCGAACGGCCCGTCGACGTGCCCGAAAGCGACCGCGACAGCCGGCCCGAGACCGAGCGCCGCGACTGCGACGAGCGCGACGACGTACGCGAGCTGGCGCGGGAACTGCCGCGCGCACTGCTGCTGTTGGAGCCGCCCGACCCCCGGCCGCCCCCTGTCGCGCCGGTCGACGGCGACCCCACCATGCCTTCGCCGGGTTCCCGGCCGCTCCCGGACCGGGACGACCCCGATGCCGACGCGACCGGGGCGAGCCCGCACGTGTCGCAGTACAGCTCGCCGCCGCCCATGTCCTCGTACGACCCCTCGCAACCGGGCCGTGCGCACTTCTGTTCATTCACCGGCTGCTCACTCCCGCCGCATCCCCTTCAACGCTCACGCGTCGGGCCCCCTCCGGTCCGCACGGTCATGAGGCCCGCCCTGCTCGGGCACCTGCGGGCTCAGCAGCTCGGCGGCCGCCCGCTGATAACGCAGCACCGCCTCCTCCGCCACCCGCAGATCACAGGGAGCGCTCCACAGCATGCGCCGGGCCGCGTCGTAGCGTTCCACCAGGAACGGGTCCTCGGCGAAGCCGTGCCGGGCCACCTTCGCCTTGTACGCGTCGAGACGGCCGCGCAGCTCGGCGCGGACCGCCAGCGGCTGGGTGACCGCCGTCAACGACTCGCGGGCGCGCAGGAGTTCGTCCTCCGCCTTCTCCTCCAGCGCCTCCAGAAGCGGCGAGAGGCGGTGCCACTGCGCGTGCCTGCGGTACTCAGCGGCCGTCGCCAGCTGCTCCTGCAACGCCGTCGGCGGACCGCTGACGGCCGGCACCTCGGACGCGGCGATCTTCGCGAGCACCTCGCCGCGGGCACTGCGCGCCTCGGCGAGCGTGCGGTCCGCGCGGCTGAGCACGTCCCGCAGCTTCACCAGCCGCGCCTCCGCGTCCTGCCGCACGGTGAGCACCGCGTCGATCTCCCGGCGAACCTCCTCCAGGGCGCGCGCCTCACGGTCGTACGCCTTGGTGTCGGGGCGGCCGCCGCCCGGGGCCGAACTCCCCTGCGCGGGAACCCAGAAGGCCAGTGGGTCGGAGACCACCCGCTCGCGCAGGGTGGTCAGCGTCCGGGTGATCCGCTCCAGGTCGTCGCCCGACGGGTGCTCGCCGGGGCGCACGCCCACGGAGTGCGCGAGCGTGCGGGTGCGCTGGAGCTCCGCGGCCAGTAAATCTATCCGGGCGGGCAGCGCGGACCACACGGCGTCCGCGGTGACGACCATGTCGAGCGAGGTCGCGTACAGCTCGTTCATCCGGTCCACCAGCGCGGCCAGCGAGAACCGTTCGCTGAGCTTGCCGGTGCCGGCCAGGGTCGGCGCGTTCGCGGTGGCCGTGGTGGAACCGGCGACCGTGATGCCCGAACCGCGCAGCAGCTCGGTCAGTTCGACCAGGTCCTCACGGCTGGACCAGCGTCTGCGGGAACGGATCTCGCGCGCAGAGCGCAGCGCGTCCGCGTACGCGTCGAAGTAGGCCCACAGCAAGGTGATCGACGCCTCCGCGGACGCCCAGCGCTCCTTGGTCGTGCCGGTGAGTTCGGCGCCTTCGAGGAGTCTGCGGCCCGCGTGGTCCTGCAGGGCGAGGAGCGAGGTCTCGATGGCCTCGTGCTCCGCGCCGAGGCGCGCCAGCGCACGGTCCGCCTCGTCCCGGTCCATCACCGGCCCGGGGGGTCCCGTGACGCCCATCGATCACCTCTCGTTCTCGTGCGTTTCCCGCGCGCTCGGTGTGAGCGGCCGGTCAACTCTCCAGTGGTATCAGGTCGGTCACTTGTACTGGGCGACGGGCGGGTTCTCCGAGGCGGAGTTCGCCCCGAGGGTCGGAGCGAGCCAGTGGTCGTACGACTGCTGCCAGCCGTCCTTGCGGTAGTCCGCGAGGATCCGGTTGACCCGGCGTACCAGATCGTCGGAGTGCAGGTTCATCGCCACGCCGTAGTACTCGGTGGTGAAGGTGCGGCCCTTGAGCTCGACCGTGGGGTCCTGGGCGGCCTGGCTGGCGGCGAGCGCGCCGTCGGTCACCACCGCGTCGACCTCGCCGAGCTGGAGGCGCACCAGACAGTCGAGCTGGTTGGGCACGGGTGGGGCGATGATGGCGGACGAGACGAGCGTGCCCGCGTCCCGGTCCGCCGTCAGCTGGTCGTACGCGGTGGAGCCCGCCGCCGAGCAGATCGTCTTCTTGGCGAGGGACTTGTCGTACCCCGTGATGCCGGACTCCGTCGGGGCCAGCACCTGCTGGCCGGTCTTGAAGTAGGGCGCGGAGAACGCGACCTGCTGGAGACGCTCACACGTGATCGTCATGGTGCGCACCACCATGTCGACCTTGCCGCCCTGGATCGCGGGGATGCGCTGGCTGGTCGGTATCGCCCGGAACTGGACGGCGTGCTCGTCGCCCAGGATGTCCTTGGCGATCGCGTGGACCAGGTCGATGTCGAAGCCCTCCAGGTCGCTGCCGGCCTTCGGGTTGTTCGGGTCGCGGTAGCCCCAGTGGTAGCTGTTCTGGTCGACGCCGACGATCAGCCGCCGGTCCTTGCGGTTCTTGATGGCGTCGATCGTCGTCCCGTCCGCGCCCGACGGGGCGAGACTCTGGTTCTGCGGGTCGCTGCAGTTGGCGGCCTTGGCCTGGATGCCACGGGCCAGGCCCTGCCCGCCGATGGCCGTGCCGCCGTCCCCGCGCGCGGAGTTCGGCAGCAGCAGCGCGAGGACCAGGGCCGTCGCACAGGCGACTGCCATCGCGCCCACGCCGCCCCAGCCCTTCAGGCTCGCCCTCAGGCGTCGTGCGATCATCGCCGCTCCCCCTCTCACCGGTACTCCGAAAGCCTGCGCCCGATGCCGAACACCGCGCCCGCCGCAGCCAGCACCGCGAGGACCGCCGCGCCGACCGGGAGGCCGGTCATCGCGCCCAGGCCGTTGGCCGCCGCCCGCTGGAACTCGCTCTCCTCGTGCGTCAGCGCGGAATTCAGGTTCGTGTCGACGCCGTCGAAGCACTCGCCCGTGGGCTTCTTGTCGGCGGAGCCGATGACCCGGTCCAGCGCGAGCTGGTAATTGCCGTCGTTGTCGGCCGTACGGGCTTCCTGGTGACGGGCCTTCCACACCTTCATGTTGGCGGTCGCGGCCTGTACGGGCTTCTTGCCCGACTGGTCGTCCGCGAGGTCCGCCGCCACCGCGAGGCCCTTGGTGAGCGCCTTCATGTCCTGGTCGAAGTTGTAGTCGTACAGGTCCACGGTCGTCTTGTCGGCCAGGGTCTTGGTCTCGGCGCCCCGGCTGACCAGGGTGAGGTTCTCGTTGCCGCGGGCCTTCAGGGACGCGATCTGGGCCGTGTGCAGCACGTTCAATGAACGGACCCCGTGGTCGTAGGACTCGTTCAGCCCGGACCGGGCGACCGTGTGCCCGACGGTGAGCCACAGCAGGACGACCACGGACGCCGCGGTGGCGGCGGCCATGCCCTGGTTCAGCACCCGGTTCGTGAGGCGGTAGTTGCGCCGCTGGGCCCAGGCGAGGGCGCCGAGCGCGACGAGACCGAGGGCGATCGCGGCCCACGGGTACGGCTTCGCGTCGGCGTAGTCGGCGCTCAGCCGCTGGTTCTCCCGGTTGTAGAGCTGCTCGGCCTTCGGGAGCATCTCGTGCTGCATCTTGTCGTTCGCGTACCGCAGATACGCGCCACCCAGCGGGTAGCCCTGCCGGTTGTTGGCGCGGGCCCGCTCGATCAGGCCCTTGTACTCGGGCAGCAGCTCGTTCAGCTGGGAGATGGTCTTGGCCGAAGGGGAGCCGGGATCCGAGCTGTTGGCCGCCGTGATCAGCTTCGCTGCCGCTGTCCTGATGTCCTGCTCGTAGCGGTCGCGGGAGGCCTTCGTCTCCTGGCCGCCCGCGAGGAAGCCGCTGGAGGCCGCGGTGTTGGCGTCGGCGAGCGAGCGGTAGATGTCCGCCGCGCTCGCGCTCAGCGGCTGGCTGCTGTGCAGCACGTTGTCCGCGGCGGCCGAACGCTCCGTCATCTGCCAGGCGGTGACCGTGCCGAACGCGACGACCAGCAGGGCGAGGACGGCGCCGATGATCCGCAGCCGCCCGGGCTCCGTCGTCGCCGCGGCACGCAGCCGGTCCACACCCTCCGCCCACGCCGTTCGCCGCGGCGGGGCGCCGGGAGCCGGGGGGACGCTCTGCGGGGTGGCGAACCCGGACTGAGGCACGGGGGATCCGCCCGGCGGCCCGGGAGGCCCGGACTGTGCCGGTACGGCCGACATCGTGGGCGCGCCCCGGCCCGGTGGCGCCGCGCTGCCCTTCGGCGGGTGTGTCACTGTTTGACCTCCCCCATGGTCATCCGGTCGGTCACGCTCGCCGCGGACGCGGATGCGTGGCCTGCCGGCGTACGTGCACGGCGGCAAGTATCGCCGCCGGGACCGGCATCCGCACAGGCCTTGCCTGGATCTTGTTCGGATCACGGCGCAGCACGATTTCCCCGCGCCACCCCCTTCCCATGAACACGTGTTCCGGTTCTGTTTGGTTCCCGCCCCTTCGCGCCAGGTCATGGCGGTTCGGGAGCTGTCGTACGTCCGTACCGGCGCCACTCGCCGCGCGGGCCTCCTCAGCCCCTTTCGTAGAACGCCCGCACCCGCGCGTGGATCTCGCCGGCGGCCCGTACATGGTCCAGGCCCAGGAGCGCCGCCCCCAGCACCGGCGGGGCCGTGACCACCCGGGGGACCGCCTTGGGCGCGCGGGCGGCCAGGAGTTCGTGGATGCGGTCGTCGAGCTGGGGATGACGGGCGGCGAGGATGCTGCCGCCGAGGAGGACCGGGGTCTCCTCGGCGAGGAGACCGAGGCGGGTCAGGGCCACCGTGGCCATGGCGACCACCTCGTCCGCGAGCCGGTCGACGAGTCCGCGGGCCACCGGATCGCCGTCCACCGCCGTGGCGAACAGGACCGGGGTCAGCTCGTGGCGCCGCGCGTTGCCGATGTGCTCCAGGTGGAGCGCCTCGATGAGCGCGTACATGGAGTCGAGGCCGAAGTGGGCGGGCAGCGTGCGGGCCAGCGCGGTCGGTCCGCCCCGGCCGTCCTCGGCCCGCGCCGCGTGCCACAAGGCCTCCTCCGCCAGGCCCCAGCCGCCGCCCCAGTCCCCGGAGATACGGCCGATGGCGGGGAAACGGGCGGTGCGGCCGTCGGGCCGCATGCCGACACAGTTGATGCCGGCCCCGCAGACCACGGCGACACCGCGCGGCTCGGCGATCCCGGCCCGCAGGATCGCGAAGGTGTCGTTGCGCACCTCCACCCCCGCGCCCCACGCCCGTGCGTGCAGCGCGGCCGCCAACTGTTCCTCCTCCACCGGCAGATCGGCGTTGGCGAGGCAGGCGGAGACATGGTCGACCGAGGTGACGCCCGCCTCGGCGAAGGCGCGTCGCACGGCGTCGGCGACCGCGTCCACCGCCGTCTCCACGCCGACCGCCGGGGGCCGGAACCCGCCCCCGCGCGAGGTGCCGGTCACCCGGCCGTCCGCGGCCACCACGGCGACGTCGGTCTTGCTGTTCCCCGCGTCGATGGCCAGTACGAGGCCCGCGGGGCGGGATCCGGCGGCCGTCCCGGCGCCGGATTCCGTTGACGTCATGCCCACGCGAGGTGCTCCCGGTTGTGCGCGATCAGCTGGTCGGTCAGGGTGTCGGCGTAGGCGTACTGGCCGATGAGGGGGTGCGCGAGCAGGGCCCGGAAGACCCGGTCGCGCCCGCCGCGCAGCGCCGCTTCCAGCGCGAGGTCCTCGTACGCGGTCACGTTCGCCATGAGACCCGCGTACAGCGGGTCCACGGCCGGCACGGGCAGCGGCGCGGGCCCCTTGGAGCTGACCGCGGCCTGTACCTCGATCACCGCGTCGTCCGGCAGGAACGGCAGGGTTCCCCGGTTGTACGTGTTCACCACCTGGTAGGGGCTGCCGCCCCCGCCGAGCAGCGCGGCCGCGAGATCGACGGCCGCCTCGGAGTAGTACGCGCCGCCCCGCCTGGCCAGCAGCTCCGGCTTCTCGTCGAGCGCCGGGTCGCCGTACATCGTCAGCAACTGCCGCTCCATCTCGGCCACTTCGGCCGCCCGGGAGGGCTTGGTGCGCAGCTCCCGGACGACCTCGTCGTGCGCGTAGAAGTAGCGCAGGTAGTACGAGGGGACCACGCCGAGGCTCTCGACCAGGGCGCGCGGCAGACGCAGGTCCGCGGCGACGGCGTCGCCGTGCTCGGCGAGCAGCTTGGGCAGGACGTTCTCGCCCTCGGGACCGCCCAGGCGCACACCGGTCTCCCAGGTGAGGTGGTTGAGGCCCACATGGTCGAGATGCACCTCGGCGGGGGAGACCCCGAGCAGTCCGGCGAACTTCCGCTGGAAGCCGATCGCCACGTTGCACAGCCCGACCGTCTTGTGGCCCGCCTGCAGGAGGGCGCGCGTCACGATGCCCACCGGGTTCGTGAAGTCGATGATCCACGCGTCCGGGTTGGTCCGGCGGACCCGCTCCGCGATGTCCAGCACCACCGGAACCGTGCGCAGCGCCTTGGCCAGACCGCCCGCGCCCGTCGTCTCCTGTCCGACGCAGCCGCACTCCAGCGGCCAGGTCTCGTCCTGCTCGCGGGCCGCCTGACCGCCGACGCGCAGCTGGAGGAGCACCGCGTCGGCGCCCTCGACGCCCGCGTCCAGGTCGGACGTGGTGACGATCCGGCCCGGGTGGCCCTGCTTGGCGAAGATCCGGCGGGCCAGGCCCCCCACCAGCTCCAGGCGTTCGGCGGCCGGGTCGACGAGGACCAGCTCCTCGACGGGCAGGGTGTCCCTGAGCCGCGCGAAACCGTCGATGAGTTCGGGGGTGTAGGTCGACCCTCCGCCGACCACGGTGAGCTTCATGGTTAGCCCTTCACTCCGGTGAGCGTGACACCCTCGACGAACGCCTTCTGCGCGAAGAAGAACACGAGGATCACGGGGGCCATGACCAGCACGGTCGCGGCCATGGTGAGATTCCAGTCGGTGTGGTGCGCGCCCTTGAACGACTCCAGGCCGTACGACAGGGTCCAGGCGTTCTGGTTCTCGGAGGCGTAGATCTGCGGGCCGAAGTAGTCGTTCCACGCGTAGAAGAACTGGAAGAGCGCCACGGCCGCGATGCCGGGCCTGGCCATCGGCAGGACGACCTTCAGCAGCGTCCTCAGGTCCCCGCACCCGTCCACCTTGGCCGCGTCCAGGTACTCGTTCGGGATGGTCATCAGGAACTGGCGCAGCAGGAAGATGGAGAACGCGTCCCCGAACGCCATCGGGATGATCAGCGGCCACAGCGTGCCGGACAGGTCGAGCTGCTTCGCCCAGAACAGGTACATCGGGATGATCACGACCTGCGGCGGCAGCATCATCATCGAGATGACCAGCATCAGCGACAGATTCCGGCCGCGGAAGCGGAACTTGGCGAGCGCGTAGGCGACCGGGATCGACGAGACGACGGTCAGCACGGTGCCGAAGCCGGCGTACAGCAGGGTGTTCTTCCACCAGGTGAGGAAGCCGGGGGTGTCGAAGACCTTCTTGTAGTTGCCCCATTCCCAGGTGTGCGGGATCAGATCGCGGCTGAGTGCCTGGCTGTCGCTCATCAGCGAGGTCAGGAACACGAACACGAACGGCAGCACGAAGAACAGGGCGGCCGCGACGCCGAGGGAGTGGATCGCGACCCACTCCAGGAGAGCCCTGCGGCGGGCGGTGCGCTCGGCGGGGGAGACCTGTGCGGTCAACTCCACCGGCTTGTCGAGTACTTGAGTCATCGGTCAGTCACCTGCCTGGATGAGACCGCCCCGGCGCCGCATCAGGAACGCGGTGAACACCATGGACAGGGCGAACAGCACAAGCGCGACCACACAGGCGGAGCCGTAGTCGAAGCGCTGGAAACCGAGGTTGTAGACGAGCTGGGGCAGGGTGAGCGTCGACTTGTCGGGATAGCCGGGCTCGAACTGCGTACCGGCGCCCTGGATGACGCCCGAGGCGACCTTCCCCGCGATCAGCGGCTGCGTGTAGTACTGCATGGTCTGGATCACGCCGGTGACCACGGCGAACATCACGATCGGCGAGATGTTCGGCAGGGTGACGTAACGGAAGCGCTGCCACGCCGAGGCGCCGTCCAGTTCGGCGGCCTCGTACTGCTCCGTCGGAACGTCGAGCAGCGCGGCCATGAAGATGACCATCAGGTCGCCGATGCCCCACAGGGCCAGCAGGGTCAGGGCCGGCTTGGACCAGGAGGGGTCGTTGAACCAGCCGGGAGCCGAGATGCCGGCCTTCTCCAGGAGCGAGTTGACCGGCCCCGTACCGGGGTTGAGGAGGAAGGCGAAGGCCATGGTGGCCGCCACCGGCGGGGCGAGGTAGGGCAGATAGAAGAGGGTGCGGAAGACACCCGTGCCCGTCTTGATCTTCGTGATCAGCAGTCCGACGCCGAGTCCGAACAGCACCCGCAGGGTCACCATGACGAGGACCAGCCACAGGGTGTTGCGCAACGCGGGCCAGAACAGCGGGTAGTTCTCGAAGACGTACGTCCAGTTCTTCGTTCCGCTCCACGTCGGCGGTTTGAAGCCGTCGTAGTGCATGAAGGAGAAATAGACGGTCGAGATCAGCGGGTAGGCGAAGAAGACCGCGAAACCGATCAGCCAGGGCGACATGAAGGCGAGGGTCCGAAGCGCCGAACGGCGGCGCTTCGAAGCCAGCGTGACAGTACTCATCGGCGTGCGGCTACTTCGCCTGCGCGATGTCCGTGTCGATCTGCTTGGCGGTGGATTCCAGACCCGCCTTCAGATCCTTGGTCTTGCCGCTCTCGTAGTCGTATCCGAACTGCTGGATCGTCACGAGGTAGGTGCCGCCGTTGATGGACGCCGGAGTCGTCGTCGAGTTCGGGTTCGAGGCGATGTCCAGGAACGTCTTGAACCGCGGGTCGTACTTCAGCTTGGGCGACTTGAGGGCCGCGAGCGTCGAGGGCACGTTGTGGATGTCGTTGGCGAAACCGACGACGGCGTCCGTGTTCGTGGTCATGTATTTGACCAGTTCCCAGGCCGCGTTCTGCCTCTTGCTGGTGGCCGCGATGCCCGCGATGGTGCCGGTGATGTAGCCCTTGCCGTACTGGTCCGCCTGGTCGTCGGGCACGGGCAGCGGGGCGACGCCTATCTCGAAGTCCGGCTTGGCCTCCTCGGCCATCCCGAGCCGCCACTCGCCGTCCAGCTGCATGGCGACCTGACCGGTGTGGAAGGGGTGCTTGGGACCCCACTCGTCACCGAGCTTGGAACGGTAGGTTTCCAGCTTCTTGAACCCGCCGAGTTCGTCGACCAGCTTCTTCTGGAGGGTGAACCCGGCCGTGAAAGCGGGGTCCTTGGCGATGTTCGACTTGCCGCTGCTGTCGAAGTACGTCGGCGAGAACTGCCCGAAGTAGTGCTCGGTGGTGGACTCCCAGCCGTGGTAGTCCGGCATGAAGCCCAGCTGGGAGTACGAGTCGCCCTTGGAGACGGTCAACTTCTTGGCGTCCGTCTCGAATTCGGACCAGGTCTTCGGAGGGCTGCCGATCCCGGCCTTCTTGAACGCGTCCTTGTTGTAGTAGAGCCCGTACGCGTCACCGAGGAGCGGCACCGTGCAGCGGTTGTCGTCGAACTGGGTGTACTCGTTCATCGCCTTCGGGAACGTCGCCTCGGGGTCGATGTGTGCCTTCTTGAAGAAGGGGTTCAGATCGATGAAGGCGCCGGACGAGCAGAACTTGCCCACGTTGTTGGTGGTGAAGGAGGAGACCACGTCGGGGGCCTTGTCGCCGCCCGCGCGCAACGCCTGGTTGATCTTGTCGTCGGTCATGTTGCCGACGATGTTCACGTGGATGTTGGGGTGCGCCTTCTCGAAGCCCGCCACCAGCGACTTCACGGCCTGGACCTCGTTCGGGGCGCTCCAGGCGTGCCAGAAGTTGATCGTCTGTTCCTTGGACGCGTCGTCGCTTCCGCCGGTGCCCGACTGGCCGGTACAGGCGGTGGCGAGGAGGACTGTCGAGGCGGAGGCGGCGAGCGCGACAGCCGCCTTTCGGGACATTCCGAGCATGGCGAGATCTCCCTGCGAGGGATGGGACGGGACGGGGGAGTTGCGGGCTTGGGGCGGGTTCAGCGGGAGGTGTCGAATACCTCGTCGCGGGTGGCTGCCAGGGCGCTCTCCAACGCGCCGCGCAGCACTGGGTGTTCGTGTACGTCACCGACGACGAGGCGCGGCCGCGACGCGGCCAGCTCCTCCAACTCGGCCTGAACCAGGGCGCGCAGCGGTTCCCCGCCCGCGGTGAGCGACGCTCCGCTGAGGACGACCAGCTCGGGGTCGAGCACGGAGACCAGGGAGGCCAGACCGGTGGCGAGCCCGGTCGCGTAGCTCTCCAGGAGCCGCCGGTAGGGGCCTTCGTCGACGGCGGCGGCCCGTTCGACGACGGTGGCCGCGACCTCGGCGTACGGGCCCGTGGGCAGGTCCTTGATGCCGAGCTCGCGCGCCAGCTTGGGGATGGCCTGTGAACCGGCCAGCTCCTGGTAGCCGCCGCTGTTGGCCCGGGTCACCTGGCGCACCAGTGGCGCGCCGGGCACCGGCAGGAAGCCGACCTCGCCCGCGCCGCCGGTCCAGCCGCGGTGCAGCCGGCCGCCGAGGACGAGCGCGGCGCCGAGACCGCCCTCGTTCCACAGCAGGACGAAGTCCTCGTGGCCCTGGGCGGCACCGAGCCGCTGCTCCGCGATGGCGACGAGGTTGACGTCGTTCTCGTACTCGACGGGCATCGGCAGCGCGGCCGCGAGCTCGTCGAGAAGGGTGGGGGAGTGCCAGCCCGGCAGGTGGGAGGCGTAGCGCAGCCGGCCGGTGTTGGGGTCGAAGGCGCCGGGGGTGCCGATGACGAGCCGGCGGACGTCGTCCCGGGCGAGCCCGGCCGCCTTCACCGCGCCGTCGAGGGCGTCGGTGACCTGGCGTACGACGGGCTGGGACTGGCGGCGGCCCGGGGTGGGCAGTTCGTACTCGCCGACCGTCCGGCCGGTGATGTCGGCGACGGCGGCGAGGATGCGCTCGGGGGTGACGTCCAGGCCCGCCGCGTGGGCGGCCCCCGGATTCACCTCGTACAACTGGGCGCTGGGGCCCGGCCGTCCCTCGCTGGTGCCGGTGGCCAGGACGAGTCCGGCGGCTTCCAGCCGGGCGAGGAGCTGCGAGGCGGTGGGCTTGGACAGCCCGGTGAGCTTCCCGATCCGGGTCCGTGAGAGCGGTCCGTGCGCGAGCAGCAGATCGAGGGCGGCGCGGTCGTTCATCGCGCGCAGAACGCGGGGAGTGCCCGGCGTACCGGCGGATCCTGCCATGTCTGTCGCCACCTGCCCTTCTTGGCCGACCAGTTTCCCAGGGGTGCCTTCGGGAAGTCCACCGCAAGATCATTGTTAGGAAAGTTTCCTATTGCTGGTGCGAGGAAAGTAGGCCGGACTGGGTGGAGGCGTCAAGAGAAACCGCCTCCTGGGCAACAGAGTCGTTACCCGGGAGGCGGTGGCGGTGGCAGTGGCGGGAGGACGCGAGCCGCCCCCGCCGCTGACGAACTCGTCTGCGGCGGGGGCGGCTTGGGGTGCTGGGGGCGCTGGGGGCGGGTCCGAGGAGGACCCGGCCTCGGTTACTTCACGTCGACGTAGTCGCCCGTGGCCGTGGCGGTGCCCGTGGTGGTCGTGCCCGCGAACGTGTAGCGGTACGAGCCGTCGGCCGAGGCCTTGACCGTGGTGGTCAGCGCGCCAGCCGTGCCGGACGTCACCGTCTTGACGGTCTTGTAGGCGGTCGCGCCCTTGGCCTTGAACTGGAGGGCGACCGGCTGGCCCGTGTAGCCGGCGTACTTGGTGGTCGCCCAGTCGGCGCGGGTCAGCGCGCCCTTGACCGTGAGGGTGCTGCCCTTCTTGACGGGCTCGGGGGTGGCGTTGGCAGTGAGCCTGGCGGCGCGCTTGACCTGGACGGTGCCGGGGAGGCCCCACATGTCGTAGCCGAAGGTGAAGCTGATGTGGTTGCCGGAGTCCTCGGTGGTCGAGGTGGAGCGGCCGTAGAAGCCGGCCACCTTCCAGGTACCGGCGTCCGCCGCATCGAAGAAGTAGTCCTGGGGCGCGATGGAGATGACCTCGGTGCAGGACGCGGTGACCGTCGTGGCGGTCGTGGCCGTCGTGGTGCACCTCGCGGCTTCGTCCGACTCCATCTCGTTCTGCATCTTCGAGAGCGACGGTCCGCGGTACAGAGCGATGCCCACGTCGTTCGTCAGGCCGTCGATGACGAGGCCGGCCGGGCGGACCAGGGTGTACTTGACGGGGACGTTCACCGTGCTGGCGGTGCCCACGACGATGGCCTTGCCGTTGTTGACCACCACGTTGGAGAAGGTGAGGTCCGGCGTGGCGGCCGAAGCGGACGGCACGGCCAGGGCGGACAGGGCCAGGGCGCCGGAAACGACGGCGCCTATGGCGTACTTGCGCATGGATTTCCCCACATTCGAAGCGGGCCCCCGGGCGTTGAGCTCCAGAACAAGGGCCCGCTGTTGGGGCGACAGTAGACGGTTGAACAATGTGGCCGAAATGCGGGGGTCGTGTGAAGGGGTCGCGTCCGCGAGCGTGTGCGGGGGCAGACGCGGAGGCGATTCCGGCACGTCGGCAACGGGGTGGGCCTTGCCCATCACGGCATCGTCACGATCGACCCGCGTGCGGTGGGGCGGGGTGCGGGACTTTGTGGTGATCCGCCCCCTCGAACGGGGTGACTTCGCCGCGCGGGTGACGGTGGCCGAGGTGCTCCGCCGTCACCGTCACAGGATCCCCTTCTTATGATCCACCGCATGAAGGCGAACCGTTTGGCGTGGGCTGTGGCGACCTGTCTGGCCACGGCCTTCGTCGCGTCCCGCGGGGGCGGTGACGGCGAGAATCGTTCGTTGCCGGGGACAGGTTCCCGGGTGGCGCCCACGACCTCCAGTGCCTCACCGGACTGCTCCAAGGCCTCCATACGGTGGGGCGAGGTGACGGTGGGCAGGAAGCTGATCGCCGTGTCGCAGCTCGTGACGGTGGAGGACGGCCGGAAGCCCGGGTGGGTGGAGCTCGCGCCCCACCACGTGCGGACCGTGACGTCCCGTATCGAGGCGGGCGGTACCGGTGTGCCGACGCGGCGCCTCTTCGCCTCGCTGGAGAAGCGGCTCGGGTACGACTCGCCGATCTTCAAGAGGCCCGGGACATCGACGTCCGCCCGGCTGGAGAAGGAGGAGCTCGGCCGTGTCGACTTCCTCGGGCATCCCGGGCGATTTGTAGAAGCCGCGGGAGTCGGAGTCGTCGACGCGAGCTTCGCCCTCGGCTGCTCAGGCACGCACGGCGCCACCGGCACACCGGTCTACGGCACGCTCACCTCGTGGTACGGGAACAGCGGGGCCTCGATGAAGTGCGGGATCGTGCCGGACAAGGGCGAGTGGTTCCGGGAGGCCTACGACATGGTGTGCCCGGAGGCGCACTCATGAAGCTGCTCATGGCGTGCTGGCGCGCTGCCGCCGGCAAGTGCGTGCCCATGGCGCTCAGTCTGATGGGCGTCGACTTCGTGAATGACGGTTTCACGCGGGAGACCGTGGTCTTCGGGCCTCTGGCGTGGGGAATCGTGTCGCTCGCGATGGCGGCCTTCGGGGTGTGGTCGCTGCGGCGGCGGGCCGGTGCGGCCGGCATCGCCCTCTCCGCCGACAGGCTGGAGGCGCGGCAGACACACGTACTGCGCCCGGTGCGGTTCTCGAACGGGTGGCGGGAACGGGTCCACGAGGAACTGGTGGCCTCGGAGCGGGCGTTCCTCGTCTCCGGGCAGGGCCATGAGGAGATCCGCTTCCTGTGGCGTCCCAGTTGGGGGAATCAGTCCGTCCGGGCATCGATGTGCTTCGACCTGCCCTCGGGAGAAGTCGTCCTCGACGTCCGTGACGCTGAGGGGCTCCTGGGGGTGGCCGGACTGGGCAAGGGGTCCTCGTTCGCCGCGGTGTGTCAGATAGCAGGGGCCACCGGGCTGGAGTCCGGGAACGCCCGTGCATGACCCGTCGCGGCACGGCCTCCGGACCGGCTGACGACGAGGGCTGACGACGAAGGCTGATGACAAAGGGGCGGCGCCCGGAACACCCGGGTGCCGCCCCTCTCACGTCAGTCGGCCCTGTCTCGGCCTCTCACGTACCGCCGGTCCTACCCCGGCCTCCTGCCTGGAGCCGGCCTACTTCGGCGCGCTCGACGGAGCCGGGACCGAGCCGGGGGCCGGGATGGGGGTGGTCGCCTCCGACTGGGGCGAAGCCGGGTTCCCCAGGGCCGACGGGGCCGCCACCGCGGACGTCGGGTCGAGGGGCTCCTCGTCCACCGGTGCCGTGGGGCCGCCCACGATGCGGATGTCCGCCGCGTCGAAGGCGCGCTTGATGCGCCAGCGGAGTTCGCGTTCCACGGAGCTGGCCTTGCCGGGCATGGTCTTGGCCGAGACGCGGACCACCATGGAGTCGAGGAGGACGCTGTCGAGGCCCAGGATCTCGACCGGGCCCCACAGGCGCTCGTTCCAGGGCTCTTCCTTGCTGATGGTCTCGGCGACGTCGTCGATGACGGACCGGACGTGGTCCAGGTCCTCCGAGGCGCGGACCGTGACGTCCACACCGGCCGTGGCCCAGCCCTGGGAGAGGTTGCCGATGCGCTTGACCTCGCCGTTGCGGACGTACCAGATCTCGCCGTTGTCGCCGCGCAGCTTGGTCACGCGCAGGCCCACCTCTATGACCTCGCCGGAGGCGACGCCCGCGTCGATCACGTCGCCGACGCCGTACTGGTCCTCGAGGATCATGAAGACGCCGGAGAGGAAGTCGGTGACCAGGTTGCGGGCGCCGAAACCGATCGCGACACCGGCCACACCCGCCGAGGCGAGCAGCGGGGCCAGATTGATCTCGAACGTGCCGAGGATCATCAGCGCGGCCGTACCCATGATCAGGAAGGACGCGACCGAGCGCAGCACCGACCCTATGGCCTGGGAGCGCTGCCGTCGGCGCTCCACATTCACCAGCAGACCGCCGAGCGCCGTGCCGTCGACGGCCTGGACGGTCCGGGTCATGCGATCGATGAGCTTGGTGATCGCCCGCCGCACGAACACTCTCAGTACGGCGGCGACCACCAGGATCAGCAGTACGCGCAGACCTATGGCCAGCCAGGTCGACCAGTTCTCCTCGACCCAGCTCGCCGCGTGGGTCGCGCTTTCCTGGGCGTCCTGAAGCGTGGGGGTCACCGGACCGGTCGACGTCGAGGGAGACGGCGACGGGGTCGAACCGGCGGCCAGGGCCAATAGGACGGGCAGGGACACAGCAGGTACCTCCAGGCGTAGCGGTCTGCCCGCGGCCGTGGACACAAGAGGGGTGCCGTTCGGGCAGAACCACAACCCTAACGGGGCAACGCGCGAGGCTCGTTGCCATGTTCAGGGGAGAGACCGTGCTCACCTGGGGATGAAGGGGGTGTGGTCGAAAACACTCCCAGCCCGTTACCGGGACATGGTGGCGCTTCCACCAGGCATGAGGAGAGACTGGCTACAGATCGTCCCGGCGCGAGCCACGCGCCGCCGGCGTACAAGGAGGCATCCGTGCCGCACGTCCTGGTCCTCAACGCGTCGTACGAGCCGCTCGGCGTCGTACCGCTCCACCGCGCGCTCGTCCTCGTCCTTGAGAACAAAGCCGTCTCTCTCGAGGAATCCGGCGCCTTCATGCACAGCGCGACCGTTACTGTCCCCGCACCCAGCGTGGTCCGGCTGAAGAGGTTCGTACGGGTTCCCTACCGAGGGCCCGTCCCGCTGACCAGGCGAGCTCTGTTCGCCCGTGACGGCGGCCGGTGCATGTACTGCGGTGGCGTCGCAACCAGCGTCGACCACGTCATCCCGCGCTCCCGCGGGGGTCAGCACGCCTGGGACAATGTGGTGGCGTCCTGCCGCCGCTGCAACCACACCAAGGCCGACCGCCACCTGGTCGAGATCGGCTGGCGCCTGCGCCACAAACCCGCCCCGCCGACGGGGCTCGCATGGCGCATCATCGGAACCGGGCACAGGGACCCACGCTGGATGCCTTACCTGCAACCGTACGGCGCGGACGACGCCATGGCCCGGATCGACGGCATTTCAGCCTGACGATCCGGGCCTTCGTGTTGGCGGCGGCACCCTTGGCCGCCGCCTGTTCCGGCTCCCCAGGAGGACCCCCGTGCCTCCCGGGGAGCTCGTCGTGCCCGTGGGCAGGACGGGGCAGGGTCACTGGTGGCGCAGCTCCGCGGGGCGCACCGAGCGGCGCAGCAGGGGCAGCGAGGTGGCCGCGGCCAGCAGGCAGGCCGCGTAGACGATCACGGGGACGATCACCGGCAGCAGCGGCACCGTTCCACCGCCCGCGAGCTGTCCGTACCCGACGCTGATCCCGAGGCCTCCCGCACCGGCCAGCGCGACCGCCGGGGCCAGCGGCAGGGCTGTCTCCAGGAGCATGGCCCTGCCGAGCACGGCCTGCGGCACCCCGGCGGCGGCCTGCGCGGCGAGGCCGCGGCGGCGGGTGGCCAGCGATTCGGCTGTCCCCACGGCCAGCCCGGAGAGCGTGATCGCGAGGGCGAGCAGGATCGCGGCGCCCGTGAGATCGATACCGGTGGTGTAGAAGGACAGGCTCTCGGAGAGCGCGTCGCGGTCGCGCCCAGTGATGTCATCGAGCAGCACCTGGCGTACGCCCACGAAGCCCGTCCCCACCACGGTCACCAGCAGCACCGCCGCATGGGTGCGCGCGCCGGCCCAGGGATCGTCCCGCAGCCGCTCGGCCGCGATCAGGGTCGCCGGGTTCCCGGTCCGCTCGGCGAGCACGCGGCCCGTCAGCCGGGCGCTCGCGCCGACGGCCCGGATGGCCCCGAAGCCCGTGAGAATCACCACGATGAAGACGAGCGCCGGGGCCGGGGCGAGCCTGCCGAAGCTTCGCGGGGCGATGGCGAGTCCGGTGAGAAGCATCACGAGCGCCGTCACGAGGAGGGCGAGACCCGGACCCCGCCCGCCGCTCGGGCGCACGCGGCGCACCCGGCCCAGTGGCGAGGCGACCACCCGGCGCAGAGCGAGCCTGCTCGCCAGAGCGCCCAGTACGGGTACGGCGACCGCGACCGCGACGCATCCGGCCCAGACGGCGGCCGGCGGGTTCTGCCACTGGCTCAGCAGGATCCATACGGAGAGGACGGTGGCGACGGTCGAGCCGATGAGGCACGCGAGGCCCGCCTCCAGCGCGGCGATCCGCCGAACCTGCGCCGGGGTGGCCCCGGCGAGGCGCAGCCCGGCCAACCTGCGGTCGCGGTGCACGGCGCCGATACGGGCGCACTGCCCGAGGAAGCCGAGCACCGGCACCAGCAGGAGCAGCAGGGTGAGCACCACGCCCGCCCGCTCGCCGGGCTGCTCGAGCAGGCCGTCGGCGAGGGTCAGGTGGTACTGCCCCTGGAGCGAGGCGATCGCGACGGCGGCCAGGCAGAGTCCGGTGGCGAGGGCCGCCCCCACGGCCGTGAGGGTGACCCGCCACCACTCACGCCGGTCGGAACCGCTGGTCAGGAGCAGCGCGAGCCTGAGGTCGGTCCTCACCGGGACACCTCCGCCGCGGCCGAGGTCGCGAAGGCCGTCGGCAGGGCGCCGGGGTCGGCCACGGTGCCGTCCCGCAACGACACCTCCCGGTCCGCGTACGCCGCCACCTGGGCGTCGTGCGTGATCAGCAGGACCGCCGTGCCGGCCTCCCGGGCGGTGTGGATCAGGGCGGTCATCACCTGCTCCCCGGCGAGGGAGTCGAGCGCGCCGGTCGGCTCGTCCGCGAAGACGGCCTTCGGGGCCGTCACCAGGGCCCGCGCCAGCGCCACCCGCTGGGCCTGCCCGCCGCTCATCTCGCCGGGCCGCAGCGCCTCCTGTCCCCGTACGCCGAACCGCTCCAGCCACTCGCCCGCCCGCTCCCGCGCCGCCGCCCGCGAGGTGCCCGCGAGCAGCAGGGGCAGTGCCACGTTGTCGGCGGCGGTCAGCTCCGGGATCAGCTGGCCGAACTGGAACACCACCCCGAAGTCCGTGCGGCGCAGCTCGCTGAGCCGCTTCTCGGGCAGCAGGTCGAGACGCTCGCCCCCGTACTCCACCGTGCCGCTGTCGGGTCTGACGATGCCCGCCAGGCAGTGGAGCAGGGTGGATTTTCCGCTGCCGCTGGCCCCGGTGACGGCGAGAACCTCGCCCGCGGCCAGCTCCAGCGAGGCGCCGCGCAGCGCCGGGGTGGGACCGTGCGCCTTGACCAGGTCCCGGGCGGCCAGAAGGGGGGTGCTCATGCTGTGTGGACCTCCGCGGTCAGGTGGGTGAGCCGGTCCGCCGTGGTGGTCATCCAGCGGAGGTCGGCGTCGAGGTGGTTGAGGGCGTAGTCGGCCGAGAGGACGGTGGCGAGATCGGCGCCGGGCGCCGTCTTCACCGCCGTGAGCTCGCGCATCCGCGCCATGTGGGCCGCGCGCTGGGCCAGCAGGTAGCCGGCCGGGTCCGCCGAGGCGAGGATCGAGACGACGACCTTGGCGAAGATCTCGTTCGTCACGAAGGGCGCGGGCGGTGCGATCTCGCCCGCCCACTGGGTCAGTTCACGCGATCCGTCGTCGGTCGAGCGGTACAGGGTCCGCTCGGGACCGCCGTCCGAGTCGGTGCCGTCGACCGCGGCGAGACCGTCGCGGACCAGCCGCTGCAAGGTGGTGTAGACCTGCCCGTAGGCCAGTGGGCGGGCCTGCGGGAAGCGTTCGTCGTGCCGTCGCTTGAGGTCGTAGCCATGGCTGGGGCCTCCGGCGAGCAGCCCCAACAGGATGTGACGGGTGCTCATGGAGATCAGTATGTACTCAAGATATGTACTGAGTGAATAGCTAGGCGGGAGGTGGTTGAAGATCACCGGTGATCGATCGTGGGAGTGCCGCCCCGGTGCCGACCGGCGGGGTGACCCCCTGTGCGGTTCTGGTCGGGCGTCAGTCCGCGACGGCGTACGCCTGGGCCGACCACAGCGAGTATCCGTACCGCGTCGCCCGGTGGATGCCCTGGACGCGCACGTAGCGGACGTCGCGTTCGTCGAAGCGCAGGGATTCCTGGCCGCCGCGGCCGTCGTTCACGGTCGTCGCCGTGCGCCAGACGCGTCCGTCGGCGGAGACCTGGACGCGGTAGGCGGAGGGGTACGCGTCCTGCCAGCTCAGCACGAGCCGGCCGAGGCGCACAGGCTCGGCGAACTGCACCTGCCACCAGGCGCCGTTGTCGACGGGGGAGGACCAACGGGTGGCCGGATCACCGTCGTTGGCCGCCGACGCCGGGAAGTCGGGGGTCTCGTCGCCGGACGAGGAGGCCGTGCCGGTGCGGGCCAGGTCGGGGCCCGCCGTGCGCGGGAAGGCGCGGACGGTCAGGGTGCGGGTCTGCGCGCCGAAGGCGACCGTGACGTCGTACGTGCCCGCCGGCGTCCCCGGCGGGACCGTGACCTCGACGAGGCTGTCGACGACGGCGCCGCGGGAAAGGGTCGGCGAAGGCCGCGAGACCTTGACCTCGATGCCCTTCGGGGCCCGCGCGGTCAGTTCGCCGCTGATGTCGGTGGGGCGCAGTGACGTCAGCCGGGCCGTGATCCGCTGCGTGCCGCCGATCTCCACGTCCGTCGAGGAACGGGTCAACTCCAGTGCCGCGGCGGGGGAGTCGGCGAACCACGGCACGAGATGGCGGACCTGTGCGGGCGCGGGACCGCTGACCCGGAGCGCGTCCGCGCGCACGCCCGCCGCACCGACCTCCGTCGCGCCCCCGGCCACGAGCGCGCCGAGGTACCGCCAGCCCTCGCCCGGGACATGCGCCTCGACGAAACCCGGCGTGCCGGGGTCGGTGAGCACGCTCACGACGGTGAGCGTGCGGGGGTGCGGGAGACGGACGACGCGGCCGTCCAGCGCGGTCCCGTCCCCCGGCACGCCGCCCTCCTGCTGCCGGTCGCCCTGGCCGGTACCGCCGTTGTCCGCGCGTCCGTCGTCGCCGGTCCTCGCGCCGTCGTCCCCCGCAGCACCGGGGTCCTTCGGGGTGTCGTGGCCCGCGGAGGGCTCGTTGTCGAGGCCCGCCCACCTCTCGTACGCCGTGCGTGCCCGCGTGAGGAACGGGTCGAGCACGCCCTTGCCGACCGTCACCCCGCTCGCCGCGAGCTCGGCCCGCAGCCGGTTCAGCGTGCGGTAGGCCGTCCACGCCGCCGTCGCGTCGCCGCTCGACTGGGCGCTCAGCAGTGCGACGGCGGTCTCACCGGCCTCGCCGTACCGCGCCAACTGCTCGGTCCAGGGCTGCACTTCGGTGGCGATCGGGCGCCCCGCCAGCCGCTTCGGAGTCTCGCGCATCACCGTGAACGCGGCGCGCAGCCGCTCGGCCGCGCTCTCGTCGGCGGCCCGGTCCGTGGTCGTCCGCGCCTGCCAGAAGGCCTCCATGAGCGGGCGCAGATACGCCGACTCCTCGCCGCCCAGAACGGAGGACGCGTCGTTCCCGGCCAGCGCGCGGAGCGCGTCCGCGCTCCGGGCGTCGCCGCCCGCCAGGTCCTCGATCGCCGCTCCCCAGGACTCCTGGGGCCGGTAGTCCCGCGGGTTCCAGGCGTAGTCGGCCGCGGTGAACAGCGGGATGCGGGAGGCCTCCGCCTGGGGCATCGCGTTCGCCAGCAGGGCCGCCGAGCCCGAGGCCACCGCCGGCTCGCGCCCCTGGTAGGGACCGAGGAACACCCGGTCCTGGGCGTAGTCGTTGACGGGATAGTTGTCCATGGTGACGAGCGGATGGCTGCCGAACACCGCGCGGGTACGGGCCAGTTCACCGCCGGTGATCGTCTTCGGCACGACACCGACACCCGTCCACGCGACCTCGACGCCCCCGTCCAGGGCGCTCGCCAGCTGCCGCCGGTAGTCGGTCGAACCGTCCTCGTAGTACTCCGTCGGCATCAGGGACAACGCGGCCACGTCCGGGTGGCGGGCGGCGAGATGCCGGGCCACGGCGTTCGCCACCCGCGCCTGCGCCTTCGCCGCCGCCTCGGAGCCGGAGCCGAACGCGTCCGCGTCCGCCCCGCAGTGCCATTCGGTGTAACTGACGTCCTGGAACTGCAGTTGGAAGGCCCGGAACCCGAGCGCCCACATGGCGTCGAGCTTGCGCGTCAGCGCCTTCACGTCGGCGTCCGAGGAGAAGCACATCGCCTGTCCGGGGGCCACCGCCCAGGTCAGCGTGACGTGATTGCGGCGCGCCCGCTCCACCAGGTCGCGGAAGTGGGCGCGCTCTCCGGCCGGGTACGGCTCACGCCAGCGCGCCTGTCGGAAGAGGTCGTCGCCGGGCGCGTAGACATAGCGGTTCTGCTTGGTCCGGCCCATGAAGTCCAGCTGCGTGAGGCGCTGTTCAGGGGTCCAGGGGCTGCCGTAGAACCCCTCGGTGGTGCCGCGCACGGCGGTGCCGGGCCAGTCCCGGACGACGGCACCGGCGATCCGGCCGTCGGCGCCGAGGAGCTGACGCAGCGTCTGCACCGCGTGGTACAGGCCGTCCTCGCCCACTCCCGCGAGGGCGACGGTGTCGCGGCCGTCGGTGCGGCCGACGGCCAGCCGGTAGCCGCCGGAGGGGAGATCGGCGCGGGGCGCGGCGCCGAGCGCCGTGAGCGCCCGCTCCAGGGAGCCCGAAGCGGCGCGCGCGCCGGCGAAGGAACCTGCGCCCTGCCGAACGGTGTTCGCCGGTTCCGTGCCCACGCGCACCACCAGAGCGTGCGCCGGGAGCGCTTCACCGTCGCGCGCCGTCGTGATCGTACGGGCGCCGGCTTGCCGCAGCAGTACGCGCAACGCTTCGAGGGCGTACGGGTCGAGCTCGGCGTCCGAGGCATGCGGATCGATGCTCGCGCCGGGGGCGTACGGGGTGAGGGGGGCGCCGGGGGAGTACGAGCCGGCCGGCGAGCCGGAGCGCGCGCTGCCGAACGTGCCGGGCGATCCGGATGCCGTCGGCTCCGTCGTGCCGGTGACCAGGACGACCTCGTCCGTGACCGCGACCGGAGTGCCGTTCGCGCGCAGCGACTGCGGGCGGGGCCAGACGGCGGGCACCCCGCTCGCGGTGGACTCCCGGTCGCCGGCGGAGGCCGCCGGACCGTGAGTCGCCGCGACAGCCGCGGGAGCCGTGCCGAACGCGGTCGCGACCACGGCGAACGCGAGTGCGGTCGCTCCTTTTCCACGCCCGAGTCGCACGGTTCCCCCTCGTAGCCCGCCACCCCGGCTGCGGCGTCGGGGTGGCGTCGAGCCCACCATCCGGGTGGTGAAGGTGTCAACGAGAGTGGCCGATGTGCCGGGATTACCCCAGCCTGGAGGGGCGGCCCGGACATGCGGGACGGCGACAGAATGTGACCAGAAGCACGTTGTTCGTCCCTGTACGTCTGCCGTCGCGCCCACGGGGTAGGGCTGCGGTGACCGCCAGGGCATCCGTTTCCGGCACGATCCGCCGGAATGCCCTCGGCCGCCGTACCCGACCTCGACAAGGAGGCCCCTGTGGCCGCATCGGCACACCTTCTCCTCTCGGCCCTGTCCAAACGCGGAGCGGAGCCGTCCGTCCCCGGCCCCCGCGCGGGCCGGGCGTCCGCCGAGCCCGAGGGCGCCCGGATGTGTCTGCTCAGCTCGGAAGACGCCTGCTCCGAGGCGCCGCTGACCAGTGAGCCCCCGCTGCCCGACGCCGAGCCGCTGACCAGTGAGCCGCCGCTCGCGGACGCCGCGCATCTGACGAGCGAGCCCACCTCGACCGGCGCCGCGTCGGGGGTCTGATGGCACCCAGTGGGCCCGCCGACCCGCCGCGGACGGCATCGGAGCCGGCGCCGCGGACGCCCCTGTCCCGGCTCGCCGAACTGCACGGTGTCGCCCCCGCCTACAGCCCCTCCCCGGACCGCACGGTCGCGGCCCCGGACACCGCGCTCGTCGCGATCCTGGCGGCGCTCGGCGTCGACGCGAGCACCCCGGACGCCGTACACGCCGCCCTCGCGCTCCACGAGGCCGAGACGGCGCGGCGGCTGCTGCCGCCGACGCTGGTGTGCTGGGGCGGCCTCGTCCCCGCCGAACTCGCCGGACTGCCGGACGAGACCCGGCTGCGGATCACCACCGAACAGGGCGAGGCCCGAACCGATGCCGACCACCTCCCGCCCGGCGTCCACACACTGCACGCCACCGCCCCCGACGGCCGCACCGCCGACGCCCACCTCGTCGTCGCCCCCACCCGGCTGCCCGCGCCCCCCGGGCGCACGTACGGCCTGCTCGTCCAGCTCTACTCCCTGCTCTCCCGCCGCTCCTGGGGCATGGGCGACCTCGGAGACCTCGCCGAGCTGACCGCCTGGGCGGGGCGGGCGCTGGGCGCCGGATTCGTCCAGGTCAACCCGTTGCACGCGGCCGTGCCCGGCGACCCGACCGACCCCTCCCCGTACCGGCCCTCCTCCCGCCGCTTCCCCGACCCGGTGCACCTGCGCGTCGAGGACATCCCCGAGTATCCGTACGCCGAGGACCGCGACCTGCTGAGTACGGTGCTGGAGCGCGCCGAACAGTTGCGTGAATCCGTCCTGCGCAAGGGCGCGTTGATCGACCGCGACGCCGTGTGGGACCTCAAGCGGGCGGCGCTCGAATCGGTCCGCGCGGTGCCCCTCGGACCCGGCCGACAGGCCGCGTACGCCGACTTCCTCGCCGAGGAGGGCCAGGCGCTGGAGGACCACGCCACCTGGTGCGCGCTCGCCGAGGTGTACGGCTCCGACTGGCGGAACTGGCCCGAAGCCCTGCGCGACCCCCGCTCGTCCGGAACCGCCCGCGCACGGGGCGAACTGATGGACCGCGTCGACTTCCACAGCCGGCTCGCCTGGCTCACCGACGCCCAGCTCGCGCGCGCCCAGCGTTCCGCGCGCGACGCGGGCATGACCGTCGGGCTCGTGCACGACCTCGCCGTCGGTGTCCACCCCGACGGAGCCGACGCCTGGGCCCAGCAGGAGCACTTCGCGGCCGGCATGTCCGTCGGCGCGCCCCCGGACGCCTTCAACGCGCGCGGCCAGGACTGGGGGCTGCCGCCCTGGCGGCCCGACCGGCTCGCCGCCTCCGGATACGCCCCCTACCGCCGCCTGCTGCGCGCACTCCTGCGGCATGCGGGCGCCCTGCGCATCGACCACGTCATGGGCTTGTTCCGGCTCTGGTGGATCCCCGAGGGGCAGCCGCCCACGGAGGGCTCGTACGTCCGCTACGACGCCGAGGCGATGCTCGCGATCCTCGTACTGGAAGCCTCGCGGGCCGGAGCACTGGTGATCGGCGAGGACCTCGGCACCGTCGAACCCGGGGTGCGCGAGACGCTCCAGGAACGCGGGGTGCTGGGCACGTCGGTGATGTGGTTCGAACGCGACTGGGACGGTGACGGCCTGCCCCTGCCGCCCGACAGCTGGCGGGCCGACTGCCTGGCCACCGCCACCACCCACGACCTGCCGCCCACCGCGGCCCGGCTCACCGGAGAACACGTCGAACTCCGCGACCGGCTCGGCCTGTTGACCGGTTCCCTGGACGAGGAACGGGCGGCCGCCGCCGCGGACACCCGGGAGTGGCTGGCCCTGCTCTCCCGGCTCGGGCTGCTGCGCGGCGCGAACGGCGGGGCCCCCGCTTCGGCCGAGGAGGCCGAGATCCAGGCCGTGCACCGCTTCCTCCTGCGCACCCCCGCCCACCTGATCGGCGTCTGGCTCCCGGACGCGGTCGGCGACCGCCGCCCGCAGAACCTCCCCGGCACCTCGGACCAGTACCCCAACTGGCGCCTGCCCGTCGCCGACGCCGAGGGCCGCCCGGTGACCCTGGAGGAGCTGGCCGCCTCACCCCGGCTGCACGCCCTGATCGACGTGGTGCGGTCGGAGAGCGGCCGGGCCGGCGCACCCGGGAGCCCCCAGAGCCCCCCGCGCCGAGCCCCGTGACCTCCGTGCGGCACCCCCGGAACCTCCGTACGGCACCCCCGGGCGCGCGGCCCCGTCGGGTGTTCGCTACGTTTGCACCGTGGACAAGAAGAACGCTCTGCGCGCCGGTGCCCTGGCCGCCGGTACGACGCTGATGATGCTGCTCATGTCGTCCCCCGCGCTCGCGCTGACCCGCGACGACGGTGACGACCCCGGCTCCCACCTGAGCGTGGTCGAGACGCTCGGCCTCTATGTCGTGACGCCGATCGTGCTGTTCCTGATCATCGCCGGCCTCGTGATGGTCCTGGACAAGTCCCACAAGCAGCCGAAGCAGGGCTGACCCCCGCCCTTCGTACCAACTCTCCGCCGAGGGAGTCCCCGCACCACGTGTGCGCGGACTCCCTCGCCGCGTTTCACACGACTGCCCCGGGCCGCCGGTTCGTCCTGAGCCGTCTGTCGCTGCGCGCGGAGCCGGACCGGCTCCCGCAGCGGCCGTCGGCGCTCCGGAGGGGCTCCGACTAGGAGGTGGTGGCGGCCAGGAGCGGGCGCAGCAGGTCGGCCAGTTGGGCGGCCTGCCCGCTGTCGAGGGCCGAGAGCGCGGCCGTCTGGACGGCCAGCCCGGCCCCGACGGCCTCGTCGATCAGCCTCAAGCCCTCGTCGGTCAGGGTGACTTGGAGGCCGCGCCGGTCGTGCGGATCGGGGGATCGGCGGAGCAGCCCGGCGCGCTCCAGCTTGTCCAGACGCCCGGTCATCCCACCCGTGGTCAGCATGAGCGTGGCCGAGAGTTGGCGCGGGGGGAGTGTGTACGGGGCGTCCGAGCGCCGCAGTGTCGCCAGCACGTCGAACTCCCCGCGCGAGATCCCGTACCGCGCGTAGGCCTTCTCCATCCGGTCGCCCATGGTGCGCGAGAGCCGGAAGACGCGCCCGAAGACCTCCATCGCCGCGGTGTCGAGGTCCGGCCGGACGGCGGCCCACTGCTCGATGATCGCGTCGACGGGGTCCTTGGGGGTGCTCATGGGGGCGAGTATCCGCCGCGTCGCAGGTCGGTCGCAAGAAAGCAGCTCGGAAGCAAGTGGGTCGCCGGGAAGCGGGTCACCAGAAAGCGGCTTGAACATAAGTAGCTTAGGGGTAAGCTACTTATTGCTGACCTACTTTGTTCGGCCTCCTCGAAACCGGGTGTCCCGTGGACGCGAAACGACCCGCCCTCATAGCCCTCACCGCGCTCGCCCCCATCTCCTGGGGCAGCACCTATGCCGTCACCACCGAGTTCCTCCCGCCCGACCGGCCGCTGTTCACGGCCCTGCTGCGCGCCCTGCCCGCCGGGCTGCTGCTCCTCGCGCTCGCACGCGTGCTGCCGCGCGGCGTGTGGTGGGGGAAGGCGGCCGTGCTGGGCGCGCTGAACATCGGCGCGTTCTTCCCGCTGCTGTTCCTCTCCGCGTACCGACTGCCCGGCGGAATGGCGGCCGTGGTCGGGTCGACCGGTCCACTCTTCGTGGCGGGCCTCTCGGCGGCGCTGCTCGGCGACCGGCCGACCCTCCGGACGCTCCTCACCGGTATCACCGCGGCCCTCGGCGTCAGCCTCGTCGTCCTGAAGGCGGCGGGCGCCCTCGACCTCGTGGGCGTTCTCGCGGCGCTCGCCTCCACCGCGTCGATGTCCACCGGCACGGTGCTCACCAAACGGTGGGGGCGGCCGGACGGAGTCGGTCCGCTGGCGCTGACGGCTTGGCAGTTGACCGCCGGAGGGCTGCTGATCGCGCCGGTCGCCCTCGTGGTCGAGGGCGGGCCGCCCCCACTGGACGGCCGGGCGATCGGCGGCTACCTGTACCTCGCGCTGGCGAACACGGCGGTCGCGTACTGGCTGTGGTTCCGGGGCATCGGCCGGCTCACCGCCACACAGGTGACGTTCCTCGGCCCGCTCTCGCCGTTGACCGCGGCGGTCATCGGCTGGGCGGCGCTTGGGCAGGCGCTGACGCCGGTGCAGTCGGCGGGCATGACGCTGGCGTTCGGGGCGACCGTGTTCGGCCAGCTGAGAGCGCGCACGAGCGCCGTCGGCCCCGCCCCGACCGCCGTCGGCCCCGCCCCGACCGCCGTCGACTCCGGCCCGGCTGTCGTCGGCCCTGGCCCGGCCGTCGGCCCCACCCCCGTCGCCAGTGGCTGAACAGCGATACCCGGGCCGCGGCCCCTAGCCCCGCCGCACCTCGTACAGGAAGCAGCCGTACTCCACCGCCCGTACGTGGACCAGTGCCACCTCCGGGTCGGTGAACGCTGCGGTGAAGGCCTCGTCGAACGTGGCCGGCTTTTCGACCAGTTGTCCGCCCAGGATGTGTCCCTCGGCCGAGTAGCGGCGGACCGTGCGGTGGGCGTTCGTGAAGGGGAGGGCGTCGGTGGCCGGGCCCGCGCAGGTGTCCGCGTGGATGAAGACCGGGCCCTGCTCGTCGTACGCGCCCGGTTCGGCGCCGGTCTCGGCGGCCCAGCGGCGCAGAGGGGCGTAGGAGACCAGGGCGATGCGCTCGCCGGGCTCACTGCGGCGCAGGCAGCAGCGCAGCGGCGCGCCGCCCTCCTCGTCGGTCTGCGGGGCGAGCCGACGGCCCGCGTCGTCGGCGTCGCGGAGCTCCTCCAGGACGGCCGGGCCGATGGGGTGTGCGGTGTACGTCGTCATACGTCCAGGCTCGTGCCCCCGACAGCCCGGCGCCGGCGGTAAACGGACATCGCGTTCCGTGTGGGTCCCGTGGAAGGATGGCGCAACCCACACATAACGAGGAGATGACCGCGTGCCTGGCACAAACCTGACCCGCGAAGAGGCGCAGCAGCGGGCGAAGCTGCTCACCGTTGACTCGTACGAGGTCGATCTCGACCTCTCCGGCGCGCAGGAGGGCGGCACCTACCGGTCCGTGACCACGGTGCGCTTCGACTCCGCCGAGACCGGCGCGGAGTCGTTCATCGACCTGGTGGCCCCGACCGTCCACGAAGTCACTCTCAACGGCGACCCGCTCGATGCGGCCGAGGTCTTCAAGGACTCGCGGATCGCGCTTCCCGGGCTCCTGGAGGGGCGCAACGTCGTCCGCGTCGTGGCCGACTGCGCCTACACCAACACCGGTGAGGGCCTGCACCGGTTCGTCGACCCCGTCGACCAGCAGGCCTACCTCTACACCCAGTTCGAGGTACCGGACGCACGCCGTGTCTTCGCGTCCTTCGAGCAGCCCGACCTGAAGGCCACCTTCCAGTTCACCGTGAAGGCGCCCTCCGGCTGGACCGTCATCTCCAACTCGCCGACCCCGGAGCCCAAGGACGACGTCTGGGTCTTCGAGCCGACGCCGCGGATCTCGACGTACATCACCGCGCTGATCGTCGGCCCGTACCACTCCGTGCACAGCGTGTACGAGAAGGACGGGCAGTCCGTGCCGCTCGGCATCTACTGTCGTCCCTCGCTCGCCGAGTTCCTCGACTCGGACGCGATCTTCGAGGTCACGCGGCAGGGCTTCGACTGGTTCCAGGAGAAGTTCGACTACGCGTACCCGTTCAAGAAGTACGACCAGCTCTTCGTGCCCGAGTTCAACGCGGGCGCGATGGAGAACGCGGGCGCGGTCACCATCCGCGACCAGTACGTCTTCCGCTCCAAGGTCACCGACGCCGCGTACGAGCTGCGCGCCGAGACGATCCTGCACGAGCTGGCCCACATGTGGTTCGGCGACCTCGTGACGATGGAGTGGTGGAACGACCTCTGGCTGAACGAGTCGTTCGCCACCTACACCTCCATCGCCTGCCAGGCCTACCACCCCGACAGCCGGTGGCCGCACTCCTGGACCACGTTCGCCAACTCCATGAAGACGTGGGCGTACCGGCAGGACCAGCTGCCCTCCACGCACCCGATCATGGCCGAGATCCGCGACCTGGACGACGTGCTCGTCAACTTCGACGGCATCACGTACGCCAAGGGCGCCTCCGTCCTCAAGCAGCTTGTCGCCTACGTCGGCATGGACGAGTTCTTCAGCGGCGTCCAGGCCTACTTCAAGGCCCACGCCTTCGGGAACACCCAGCTGTCCGACCTGCTCGGCGCCCTGGAGCAGACCTCCGGACGCGACCTCGGGACCTGGTCGCAGAAGTGGCTCCAGACCGCCGGGATCAACGTCCTGCGCCCGGAGATCGAGACCGACGCCGACGGTGTCATCACCTCCTTCGCCATCCGTCAGGAGGCCCCGGCCCTGCCCGCCGGCGCCCAGGGCGAGCCGACGCTGCGCCCGCACCGCATCGCGGTCGGCCTCTACGACCTCGACGGCGCCGAGGGCGGCAGCGGCAAGCTGGTCCGCGACGAGCGCATCGAGCTGGACGTCGACGGGGAACTGACCGCCGTTCCGCAGCTCGTCGGCAGGCGTCGCCCCGACGTGATCCTGCTCAACGACGACGACCTGTCGTACGCCAAGGTCCGCCTCGACGAGGACTCGCTGGCCTTCGTCACCGAGCACCTCGGCGACTTCGAGTCCTCCCTCCCGCGCGCCCTGTGCTGGGCCTCGGCCTGGGACA
Source organism: Streptomyces sp. NPDC026500 (assembly GCF_055567635.1). Classification (NCBI taxonomy): domain Bacteria; kingdom Bacillati; phylum Actinomycetota; class Actinomycetes; order Kitasatosporales; family Streptomycetaceae; genus Streptomyces; species Streptomyces sp. NPDC026500. The sequence goes on from NZ_JBVHQB010000007.1 coordinate 291,699, forward strand.
TGACCCGCGACGCCGAGCTCGCCACCCGCGACTACCTGGCTCTGGTGCTGTCCGGCATCGGCAAGGAGTCCGACATCGGGGTCGTGCAGTCGCTGCACCGGCAGGTGAAGCTCGCGATCGAGCTGTACGCCGACCCGACCGCCCGCGAGGCGCTGCTGACCCGCTGGACGGACGCGACGCTCGCCCATCTGCACGCGGCCGAGGCCGGCGGCGACCACCAGCTGGCCTGGGCGCGCGCCTTCGCGGCGACCGCGCGCACGCCGGAGCAGCTGGACCTCCTGGAGGCGCTGCTCGAAGGCCGCGAGACCATTGAGGGCCTCGCCGTCGACACCGAGCTGCGCTGGGCGTTCGTGCAGCGGCTCGCGGCCGTCGGACGCTTCGACGACGCGGAGATCGCCGCCGAGTACGAGCGTGACAAGACGGCCGCCGGCGAGCGCCACGCGGCCACCGCCCGGGCGGCCCGTCCCACCGAGGAGGCGAAGGCGGAGGCGTGGGCCTCGGTCGTCGAGTCCGACAAGCTCCCGAACGCCGTGCAGGAAGCGGTCATCGCGGGCTTCGTCCAGACCGACCAGCGTGAGCTGCTCGCCCCGTACACGGACAAGTTCTTCACCGTGGTCAAGGAGATCTGGGACGCCCGTTCGCACGAGATCGCGCAGCAGATCGCGACCGGTCTCTACCCGGGCATCCAGGTCGCCGAGGAGACCCTCGCCAAGACGGACGAGTGGCTGCTCTCGGCCGAGCCCAACGCCGCCCTGCGACGACTCGTCTCCGAGTCCCGCTCGGGCGTCGAGCGAGCCCTGAAGGCCCAGGCGGCGGACGCGCAGGCGGCCACCTCCTAGTCCCCTCACCAGTAGGCGCACACCTGGGCGCCGGCATGCCATGTCGGCGCCCAGGACGGCGGGCGGGACACCGATTCGGTGTCCCGCCCGCCGTCGTATGCCGTGGGAGTGCCCTCGGGCAGGCCCGGCGTCGCGAAGCGGCCCCGCTGCGGGCGCCCGTGGCGGCGGCGCGGGCTCAGTGGGGGACCATCCCGCCCGTGACGTTGACGAACGTGCCGGTGATGCCGCCCGCCAGGTCGGAGGCGAGGAAGGCGGCGGTGCCGGCGATCTCGGCCAGGGTGGGGTTGCGGCGGGTCATGCGCATCCCCGCGAGGTTCGCGAGCAGCCCCTGGAGTGCCGCTTCGTCGAGGTCCATGGCGCTGTCGACCGCGAGGAGCTTCTCCCGGGTCAGCGTCTCGGGCACCCCGGCCGCCCACAGACCCACGACCCGCAGTCCGCGCGGCCCCAGCTCCGCCGCCAGGTTCCGCACCAGCGTGTCGATCGCCGCGTCCGCGGGTCCGGTGCCGCCCATCATCGGACTGCCGTGCGCGGAGCCGCTGTTGAGCGTGAGCACCACGCCGGAGCCCGCCTCGGCCATGCGCCGGGCTGCGGCGCGGGCGGTGATGAACGTGGTGCGGATGCCGGTCTCGACGGGTCGTACGAAGTCCTCGACCGCCATGTCGACCAGGAGGACGCCCTGCACATCGCCGCGTGTGACGAGGTTGAAGGAGATGTCGACGGCGTCCAGCGAGCCGATGTGCGCGTCGACCGCCGTCTCGTCCAGGGCGTCGAGCACCGCGGTCTCGGCGTGCCCGCCCGCCGCCGCGATGTCCTTCGCCACCGCGTCCAGCGTCTCGGCCGTACGCCCCACCAGGTGCACGCGAGCACCCTCACGGGCGAAGGTGCGGGCCACGGCACCGCCGATGGATCCGCCGGCGCCGTAGACGACGGCGGTCTTGTCGGTGAGCAGCATGATGATCTCCTGAGGTGTTCGCCGTGCGAGTCGGTCGTACGAGTCGGTCGTACGTGTCGCTCATGCAGACGTACGCCACCTCCCGCATTCATCGGTCGGCGTCCGGCGCGGGCCGCTCACCTGTCGGCAGGAAGGCGCAGCGGCAGTCCGAACGCCGGGAACAGGTGGGGCTCGAAGGAGGTGATCTCCACGATGCGGTCGCCCTCGATGCGCAGTACGTCGAGGACCTGGGCGCGGTACACCGTCGTACCCGGGCGTCGCACATAGCCTCCGGCCGCGAGCCCGCCGTTGGCGCGGGCGGGAAGGTGGCGCCAGTGGCCGAGGAACAGCGGGGACGCGGGGTCGAGGCTGATCCGCAGGAACTCGGTGATCGCGGCGCGGCCGACGAACCAGAACGGGTTCGGCGGCATGGTCAGCCTGACGTCCTCGCTGAGCAGGTCGGTGAACGCGTCGAGGTCGAGACGTTCCGCGGCGGCCATGTAACGCCCGAGGATCGCGCGCTCGTGGTCGTCCGCCTCGGCGGTCCACTCGGTGCGGCGGGCGGGCAGCCGGTCGCGCAGGGTGGGCCGGGCCCGCTGCAGGGCGCTGTTGACCGAGGCCACCGTCATCTCCAGGGCCTCGGCGGTCTCGGCGGCGGACAACCCGAGAACGTCGCGCAGGACCAGGACGGCGCGCTGGCGGGCCGGCAGATGCTGGATGGCGGCCAGGAAGACCAGTTCCAGGGTCTCCCGGGAGACGGCACGGGCGTCCGGCTGCTCCTCGGCCGAGGGCAGGTCCTCGTCGGGGTACGGCTGGAGCCAGGTGATGCGGGCCGGGGGCTCGGCCGTGCCGTGGTTCATGCCGGGCACCGGCTCGTAACGCCGGGGGCGGCGGGCGGTGCGCCGCTGGAAGTCCAGACAGGTGTTGGTGGCGATCCGGTACAGCCAGGTCCGCAGGCTCGCCCGCCCCGCGTAGCCCTCCCGCGCCCGCCAGGCCCGCAGGAACGTCTCCTGGACGAGGTCCTCCGCGTCGTCGTACGAGCCCGACATGCGATAGCAGTGCACGCGCAGCTCACGCCGGTACGGCTCGACGAGCGCGGCGAAGTCGCCTTCACCGAGAGAACCGTGCGCCTCGGAGCGCCGCGCCACGGAGTCGTCGGTCGCGGGTTCGTCGGTCGCGGGTTCGTGGGTCATGGAGCCGGGCGTCACGGACCCGTACGTCACGGAGTCGTGCGTGACGGAATCCTGCGCGGGGGATGGGCTCTGGTCGGCGGAGGCGCGCGGGACGGCGGTGCGCGATACGGCGGAGTCCCTCGTGGTCGCTTCATCGGCCGCGGCGGAGTCCACGGTGGCCGCTTCGCCGACGGAAGCCGGTGCGCCGGGGGCTTTCGTCACGGCGGCCCGCGTGACGGAATCGTCTCTCGCGGTGTCCCGGGCGACCCGGGCGATGCGGCGGAGCCGTCCGACCGAGGAGGCCAGTTCGCTCACGCCGGAGTAGAAGACGGACGGCGGCAGCGGCACCAGCGCCTCGACCTGCCGCCCGACCTCCTCGATCAGTCCGCGCACGGTGTCGGCCGGTGCCGTCCGGCGGTCCCGGTACGCCTTCTGCCGGCAGGCCGCGGAGCAGTACACCGAGGTCCGCCCGGTGCGCCCGGCCCGCTCGGGCAAGGTTTTTCCGCAACTCGGGCACACGGCATCGACGACCACGGGGACCTCCGGGCTTCCGTCATGCGGGTACGACGTGACGGTATCCGTTGGGTCGCCCGAGGCGCCGCGGAAGCGCCGCACCCGTGGAATCCGGAGGGGGCGGGGCACCGGCCGGTGCCCCGCCCCCTCGGACGCGCGGTGGATCCGGGTGTCAGCCCTTGAGCTCGGCCGCCACCAGCTCCGCGATCTGGACCGCGTTCAGCGCGGCGCCCTTGCGGAGGTTGTCGTTGGAGACGAAGAGCGCGAGGCCGTGCTCGGCGGTCTCGTCCTGCCGGATGCGGCCGACGTACGACGCGTCCTTGCCGGCGGCCTGGAGGGGGTTCGGGATGTCGGAGAGGACGACACCCGGGGCGCCCGCGAGCAGCTCGGTGGCGCGCTCGGCGGAGAGCGGGCGCGCGAAGCGGGCGTTCACCTGGAGGGAGTGTCCGGAGAAGACCGGGACACGGACGCAGGTGCCGGAGACCTTGAGGGCCGGGATCTCCAGGATCTTGCGGGACTCGTTGCGGAGCTTCTGCTCCTCGTCGGTCTCGTTCAGACCGTCCTCGACGATCGAACCCGCGAGGGGGAGCACGTTGAAGGCGATGGGGCGCTTGTAGACCTGCGGCTCGGGGAAGTCGACCGCCTCGCCGTCGTGGGTCAGCTTGTCGGCGTCGCCGACGACCTTCAGGGCCTGGCCGTGCAGCTCCGCCACGCCGGCGACGCCGGAGCCGGACACCGCCTGGTAGGTGGCGACGACCAGCGCCTCCAGGCCCGCCTCGTCGTGCAGCGGCTTCAGGACCGGCATCGCGGCCATCGTCGTGCAGTTCGGGTTGGCGATGATGCCCTTGGGGCGGTCGGCGATCGCGTGCGGGTTCACCTCGGAGACGACGAGGGGGACCTCGGGGTCCTTGCGCCAGGCGGAGGAGTTGTCGATCACGACCGCGCCCTGGGAGGCGACCTTCTCGGCCAGTGCCTTGGAGGTGGCGCCGCCCGCCGAGAACAGCACGATGTCCAGGCCCGAGTAGTCCGCCGTGGAAGCGTCCTCCACCGTGACCCCGTCGACGACCGTCCCGGCCGAACGGGCCGAGGCGAACAGACGCAGTTCCTCGACCGGGAAGTCCCGCTCGACGAGGATTCTGCGCATGGCTGTGCCGACCATCCCGGTGGCTCCGACGATTCCGACCCTCACGGCGACTCCCTTGACGTGCGTTCTACGTGGTCCAGCGCTTCCATCATGCGTCTGACCGGGGCCCGCGTGTCCAATCCTTTCGTCGCGCGGCTCACAGCGTGGGACGCGGCCGGGCACGCGGCGGAGCCCGATCCTGCGGCGCCCGGGCGTCCGGGTACGAAGAAATCGCCCGGCGACGGAGGGGAACCGCAAGCCGTACGGTGTGGGCGCCGTGATGGATTCGGGCCCGGTGTGACGTACGACTCGAAGCGGGCCGAACGTTTTGGCCCGCACCGGCGTCGTAGAGGGGACGCGGGAGGGGAGGGGTGGCTGTGCTGCGCAGAAAGCCACGTCGGGGGCCGGGGGCGGACGATCCCCTGGACGCGGCGCAGGAACGCCGGGTGCGGGCGGTGCTCGCGCTCGGCGGCGTACCGCAGGCGGACCTGCCGGACGGGGTACAGCAGGTCCGGCTGCGGTTGCTGGAGCGTGCCGCCAAAGGGGACGAGGCGCCGCGCGATGTGTCGGCCTGGGCGGCGGTCGTCGCCTCGAACCTCGCGATGGACTGGCACCGGGCCAAACGCCGGCAGGAGCGGCTGGGTGAGCGCCTCGCCTCGCTGCGGCAGTTCGAGCAGCCCTCCGACGAGGAGGCCAGTGTGCTCTCGCTGGCCGTCGCCCGGGGCCTGGACGAACTGCCCGACGCCCAGCGCCAGGTCCTCGTCCTGCGGTTCTACGCCGACCTGCCCGTGCGTGACATCGCCGACGAGCTCGGCATACCCGAGGGCACGGTCAAGAGCAGGTTGCACACGGCGGTCCGCGCGCTGCGCGCCCGCCTGCACGAGGACGAGGTGGTGTGACGTGGCCGAGTACGAAGGTGTGGACGCGCTGTTGGCCGCGATCACGGACGAGGCGCTGCCCGAAGGCGCCCGCTACGACGTCCTGTTCATGGCCGAGCACCAGTCGGCCGCCGCGGACGTGGACGTGCTTCGGGAGCAGTTGGTCATCATCGGCGACGCGCTCGCGGGCTCCGGGAAGGCGGGCGAGTCGGCCGGTGCGTCCCAGACGTCCCAGACTTCCCAGAAGTCCAAGAAGCTCCAGAGGTTCAAGAAGTCCGGGAAACACCAGCAGGCCCAGGGGGCACGGGCGGCGTCCGGGGGCGGGCGTCCGGGGGGCGTCCCGAAGAAGCGCTCCTGGAATCCGGGCGCCCTCGCCGTCGGCACCCTGGCGGCGGCCGCGGTGGCCACGCTGGTCGTCGGAATGGGCTGGCTGGTCGCGCACGGCGGGGGCGGAGCGGACGTCACGAGCTCTGCCGACTCCAAGGCGCGCCGTCCCGGCGAGAGCTCGCTCAGCGCCCCCGGTTACATCGCCTGCTCCCGGCTCATCGCGGAGGGCAAGGTCACCGAGGTGCTCCCGGTCCCCGGCACCACCCGGAACCGGATCACCCTCGACGTGTACCACTACTACAAGCCGGCCAAGGGCGAGAAGGAGGTCACCTTCCTGACGGACGAGGACATCGCCCCACGGCCGCACCGGGGCGACGAGGTGCTGGTCGCCATCCAGCAGCACGCCACGGCGCCGGACGTCTGGATCACGGGGGAGAAGAACATCGCCCGCGACCGGTCCTGGATCGTCGAGGCGCTGCCCGAGTCCCAGGGCATGAAGTGCGGACAGTAACCCGCGGACAGTAACCCGCGGGCGGTGACGCGCGGGCGGTGACGCGCGGCAACGGCCGGGCGGCACGCGAAAGAGACGGCACGCGAAAGAGACCGCACGCGAAAGGGCGGGCGTCCGCTTCCGGACGCCCGCCCCGTGCCCCTGGGCCGCTCGCGCGGCCGCGGGTCACACCGTTACGGCGTGACCTTCTCGATCTTCACGCTGCCGAGGCCCGCGACCGTGCCGCGCGCGTTCACCAGCTGGACCTGACCGAAGAACTCGCGTCCCTCGGGCGCCGCCGCGGCGGCGGTGACCGAGCCGGACACCGTGGCCGAGGCGCCGGTGGCGAGCTTCACCGAGGCGGAGTCGTCGACCGAGACCGTGCCGAGCGCGGTCGAGAAGAACACGTCCCGGTAGTCGTACGCGGTCGAACCCGACGGGACCGAGTAGCCCGCGACCTCGATGGTGTACGTCCCGGCGGCGGGGTTGGCGATGGAGACCGCCTCCTCCGAGTCGCCGTCCGCGGACTGCCCGACGACGCTCCCGGCGGCGTTCTTCACCGTCAGGTCGAGGTCGGCGGCGTTGTCCGAGACATTGCCGATGGCCACGTCGAGCGACGCGGCGCCCGCGGGCACCTCGACGGTCGTGGTCTGCGTCGCGCCCTCGGTGATGGTCGGCCGCGCGTTCTTCGAGGAACCGAGCGGACCGCCCTTCAGCTTGCCGTCGAGCGCGGCGAAGTTGTTCGTCACCTTCCAGGAGGCGGTGGCCGGGGTACCGACCTTGGCCTCGGGGACGGTCACGACGGCCGGGTCGAAGGCCGCGCCGAGCACGGCGACATCGAGCTTGTACGGGTTGTCGAGCAGCGGCGACGTACGGCGCGCCTCGACCTCGATCTCCCAGACGCCGGGCTGCGGGTCCGCGTACGAACGCACGTCGGGCTTGCAGCCGTTGCCGTCGAGGTAGTTGTTGTAGCAGTACGGGGTGCTGGTGTTGTCGACCGGAACGCCGTACGGGTGGATCGCGATGAACCGGGTCTGGCTCTTGTCCTTCAGCCCGCCGATCGCGACCTCCAGGGACTTGGCGCCCTCGGGGACCGTGACGAAGTACGACGCGGTGCTGTTGCGCTGCACCGAACTCGACGCGGCGTAGGTGTACTTGAGGGGAGCCGAGACCACGACGGTCGACAGGATCTGCTTGTCGACGCCCTCGGTCCGCGGGTCGTCGACCTCGAGGATCGCGCTCTTGAGGCCGGCCGACTTCGGCGCGGCCTGGACCTTGACGGTCACGGGCTGGTTCAGCGGGAGCTTCACCTCGTCCGAGCCGACGATCCGGAAGGTGTCGGAGGCGTTGTTCTCGAAGTACAGCTCGTGCCGGATCGGCCGGTCCTCGCCCGACGTACGCGTGACGGTGATGTCGTACGTCTTGCGCTCGCCCGCCTTGAGACCGCCCTCGCGGTCGTACAGGCCGGTGCCGAAGCCCGGTGTCTTCAGCGCGTAGTCGATCGCGGTGTCGACCGGTGCCTTCACGGTGTAGTCGTGGGCGGTGGCGCCGTCCTTGATGGCGTCCCAGGCGTCACCGATGTTGATGAGGCCCGCACCCTCCTCGTACGCCTGAACGCCCTTGATGTGGTCGGCGGTCGACGTGAGCGCGGTGCGCAGGCCGGCCGGGCTGAGGGCGATGCCCTTCTGCTTCGCCGCGCTCAGCAGCAGCGCCGAGGCGCCCGCTGCCTGCGGGGACGCCATCGAGGTGCCCTGGAGCATCGAGTAGCCGGCCGGAAGGGTGTAGCCCGCCTCGGCGACCGGGGATCCCGGCATCCAGGTCTGGGTGGAGTTGATGGAGGCGCCGGGCGCGCTCAGTGTCGGCGTGAAGCCGCCGTCCTCACGCGGGCCGCGCGAGGAGAAGGGCAGCATCGCGTACTTCTTCTCCACCTGGGAGCCGTAGTTGGCGGCCCAGGTCTCCTTGGAGATGGTCGCGCCGACCGAGATGACCTTGTCGGCCAGGCCCGGGTCACCGATGGTGTTCGCGCCGGGGCCGGAGTTGCCCGCGGAGATCACCAGCTGGACGCCGTAGGTGTCGATGAGGCGCGTGTAGAGCTCGGAGCGCGCGTTGTTGCCGTCGTTGAGCGCGGGCAGACCGCCGATGGACATGTTGACGATGTCCACGCCACGGTTGGCGACGAGGTCGATCATGCCCTCGGTGAGCGCGACGTTGGTGCAGCCGCCGGTCCAGGTGCAGGCGCGCGAGGAGACGATCTTCGCGCCGGGCGCTGCACCGTTCATCTTGCCGCCGAACAGGCCGTTCGCGGCGGTGATGCCGGCGACGTGGGTGCCGTGCTCGGCCTCGATGACGCCGATGTTGACGAAGTCGGCCTTCTTGCCGATCCAGGACCCGCCGTACGGGTCCATCGGCACGTCCTTGCGGATCTCGACGACGAACGGCTGCCGCTCGACGACGTCCGTCGCCGGGTTGTCGGTACCGAAGTAGCCGATCTGGAAGCCGTCCTTGTACGGCTTCATCGGCTTGTCGTCGGTGAAGTCGTTGTTGTTGTTCAGGTCGACGGTGACCGTGCCGGCCGCCGGGTCGTAGAGCACGCCCCACGCGTCGGTGGTGTCACCGTCGCGGTTCGCGTCGCCGGCGGCGTCGCCGCCCGCCGTCGCCGACTCCCGGAACGTGCTGATCTCGTACGAACCCGCGGGCGCCGTCCACGTCTTGCCGCTGTACGTGAAGGTGGGCCCGGCCACGGGGGTGATCACCGGGCGCCAGGTCGCGTCGCTGTCGAGGATCGGGTCGGTCGAGGTGACCCAATCGACGATCTTGCGCTCGCCGGTGGTGGTCTTCTGCAGCGCGGGGTGGCCCAGGTCGACACCGGAGTCCAGGATGCCGATGGTCACGCCCCGGCCGTCCGCCTTCGGGTGATCCTTGACGAAGTCGACGGCACCCGTCTCGAAGGACGGGTTGTACGGGTTCTCGGCGGGGGTGTTCTTGCCGGGGCCCGCGTAAGTGGCGGCCGTGGAGGCGTTGTCGCCCCTCTTGGCGGTGTCGGCGCTCGGCGTCGGGTCGTCCAGCGCGATCTCCTGGCGCAGGTCGATCCCGTGCACCGAGGGAAGCTTCGCGGCGGCTGCGATGGCCGAGTCCGCCCTGCTCGTCGGGACGGTGGCCCGGACGTAGCCGAGCTTGTCGTAACTGCGGCCCACCGAGCCGCCCTTGACCGCGTCCAGCTCCTTGGCGACCTGCTCGGTCTGGCCGGGAGCCGTCGCGATCATCATGGTGACGTTCTTGTCGCCGTTGGCCTTGGCCTCGGCCAGGAGGTCGGCGTCGGTCGAACCGAGCTTGGCGGCGGCGGACTTGGTGCCCGGGTCGGCCGTGGGCGCGCCCGTGTCCGAGGAGAAGGCCATTGGTATCGGCCCGGCCGCGGAGAACGCGGCCACCAGGCCCGCGGCCACGGCCAGGCGGGCCACGCGTCTCGCGCCCGATATCGGGGCGCGCTGAGGGTCGGAGGTCATCTGCATCCCTTGTCGGTAAAGGAACGAGCGTGGAACGGCCGGTTCCGACGGTCGTTGTGGACCGGTCGCGTCAGTCCGGTATGTGAACCCGGATGACCGCTCAGCTTTACCCAAGGGGCAGTTGTTTGGGGAGAGTTGACCGAGTCGGGATGGACGCATGGCGTACTTCCGCCATGCGTCATGCCGGTGATGATCCACTATGAGTGGATATCTCGGACGACTCGGATGTCTCTCTTTGTCGATTCAGCTCTCTTTTGTGCGCGCGTAGTGGCGGGACGCTTTCGCGCGGTTACCGCAGGCCGCCATCGAGCACCAGCGGCGGGTGCCGTTCCGTGAGGTGTCGAAGAAGTGCAGGATGCACGCGTCGTGGGCGCAGCGGCGGATGCGGTCCGGGGCGGTGTCCAGCAGCTCCAGGTAGTTGCGCGCGGCGAGCCAGGCCGGCCCCCAGGAGGGATCGTCGAACTCGGGTGTCCCGCCCGGCCCTTGGGTGGTCAGCGTCAGCCGGACACGTCCGTGCGCGAGCACGGCGTCGACGCGGGCGGCGGCTTCCGCCGCGATTCGGGGGCCGACGCGCTCCGGCCCGTCGCCGTCGGCGGTCCCGCCCGGCCCGTCGTCGTCCTGTCCATGGGACGCGTCGATCACGGCGCGCAGGGCGTCGCGGGTTTCGAGCGTGTGGCGCAGGACGGTGTCGTCGGCCGGGAAGTCGAGCCGGTTGTCCGCCAGCCACACCGCGAGGCCCTCGGTGTCGGTCAGCAGGTCCCGCACCACTCCCTCGTGGATCCAGCGCGTGTTGAGCAGGTCGAGCGAGACCGGCTCGCCGGTGAGGGGGCGGGGGTCGGGACGGGTGGACATGGGTGGGTCTCCCTTCGCTGCTAACCGCTCAAGAGTAGGTCACTGGTTGACGCTGTCGATTCTAACCCTTAATGTCGATGACAGGGGTTAGCCCTGCTGTGGGGGCGGCCGACGAACAGAAAAGGGACTGCCATGACGCTGCGCACCGGTCACATCGGCCTGAACGTCACGGACCTCGACCGCTCGCTCGCCTTCTACCGCGACGTCCTGGGCTTCGGGGTGCTCGGCGAGGGCAAGGAGGGCGACGAAGGGGAGCGGCGGTACGCGTTCCTCGGCTCCCTGTCCGGGGACGGCCGCCCGGTGCTCACGCTCTGGCAGCAGGCGAGCGCCGGGTACGACGCCGGCCTGGCGGGCCTGCACCACCTCGCCCTCGAAGTCGACTCCGTCGAGCAGGTCAGGGAGTACGAGGCGGCCCTGCGCGCCTACGGCGTGATGTTCGCGTACGAGGGCGTGGTCGCCCACCGCGAGGGCGCGGCCTCGGGCGGCATCTTCTTCCACGACCCGGACGGCACCCGTCTGGAGATCTTCGCGGCGAGCGGCGCCGAGGAGGCACCGGTACCGAACGCGTCCGCGCCGACCTGCGGTTTCTTCTAGTACCAGGGAGCGGTCATGACGTATCACTCGGGCTCACGGACGATCCAGGACCGCGTCGGCGTCCGCGACCTCGCCGATCACGTGGGCCGGGCCATCGGCGAGGGTATCCGCCCCGTGGCCGCCGCCTTCCTCGAACTGCAGCCGATGCTGGTCGTCGGCGCGGCGGCCCCGGAGAGCGGGGCGGGAGCGGGCGGCGGTGCCTCGGGGAGGGGCGGGGAGACCGGGGTGGAGCCCGGGAGGGGTACCGACTCCGAGGGCGGCGCGGCCCCGGGCGGCGGTGACGTGTGGGCCTCGCTGCTCACCGGGAGGCCCGGATTCGTGCGCGCCACCGGGCCCCGGCAGGTCTCCGTCGCGGGCGGACTCCCCGCCGGTGATCCGCTCACGGCCGCGCTCGCCACCCCGGGCACTCCCGTCGGCACCATCGCACTCGATCCGCGCACCCGTCGCCGTATGCGCCTGAACGGCCGGGTCCGGCCGACCCCGCGCGGCTTCGCGGTCGAGGCCGATCAGGTCTTCGCCAACTGCCCCAAGTACCTCCAGAAGAGGGAGACGTACGAGACAGTGGCCGACCGTACGGCGGGCGTTCCCCGGCACGGCAGGGAACTCACGCCGTCCCAGCGGCAGTTCGTCGAGGCCGCCGACACCTTCTTCCTCGCCACGGTCCACGCGCACGGCGCCGACGCGAGCCATCGCGGCGGCAACCCCGGCTTCGTGCACGTCGATACGGCCGACGAACTGAGCTGGCGCGACTACCCCGGAAACTCGATGTTCCCGACCCTCGGCAACCTCGCGGCCGACCCGCGCGCCGGTCTGCTCTTCCTGGACTGGACATCGGGAGCGGTGCTCCAGCTGACCGGCACGGCCCGCACGGAGTTCACCCCCGACGGCGAACGGACCGTCCGGTTCACCCTCACCGAAGCCGTCGAGACACCCGGCGCCAGCCCCCTGCGCTGGTCCGCGCCCGCGTACTCACCGGCAAATCCGTGAACGGGCGGGCGGCGGCCCCGGAATCACCTCCCCTACCCCGCAAGATGAACACGGAGTGACCGCCCACCGGCTGTTCGGACAGGACTCCATGGACGTCCAGGGCGCGCCAAGATCGACGTACGGTGATCGGCGCTGCCCGTTGCGGCCCAGTTAACGCGCAGGTCATCCCCAGTGCCAACGATCCAGTATGAGCGGGGAGTTCGCGAGTCGAGCGCCCCGCGGCCACTGCCGACGCATTCGCACTCGGGGAGACCGCGCCATGCCGCGCATACGCTCTGTCGCCACCGTACCCGCCCTCGACCGCCGCACCCTGCTGGCCGCCACCGGAGCGGTGTCCCTCTCCGCGGGGATCGGTCTCGCCCTTCGCCCGGAGTCCCCGGCGCACGGCGCGACACCGGGGCAGTCGCCCGTCGCCGACTCCGTCGCCCACGCCACGGAGCAGTCGGCCGCGGTCGGTCGGAAGACACCGGCCGGGCTCGCCCCGTACACCCGGGGCACGACACTGAGCAGCGTCGCCGCTCCGCACTTCAACGTCCCCGGGACCACCGGGTACCGCCGGCTCGGGAGCGGCGCCGGCTGGAAGCGGGTCGTGCGCGACGAACTGGCCGCGGGCAAGACGGGCCGCGCGGACCGGCGCACCGCGCTCGCCGCGTTCGTACAGCTCACCGACCTGCATCTGACCGACGTCCAGCACCCGATGCGGGTGGAGTATCTGCGCTCCGGGAAAAGGAACGCCTGGCGCCCGCAGGAGGCGCTGACCGTCGCGGGCGCGGTCTCGCTGGTCGAGCGCGTCAACTCCCTTCACGGAGCCCCCGTCACCGGCTCTCCGCTGCACTTCGTCATGACGACCGGGGACAACACCGACAACAACTCCAAGACGGAACTGGACTGGTTCCTGAAGGTCATGAGCGGTGGCCGCATCAGCCCGAACAGCGGTGATCCGCGGCACTACGAAGGAGTCCAGGCCAGCGGCCTGAAGACGTACTGGCAGCCCGACGCCGCCCTGCGCGACGCCGACAAGCAGGTCGGCTTCCCGCACATCAAGGGCTTCCTGGAGGCCGCGATCCGCGAGCTGCGCAGCCCCGGCCTGAGCCTGCCCTGGTACTCCACCGTCGGCAACCACGACGCTCTCCCGCTCGGCGTCTACGGATCGCGCGGCGACTCGTACCTCACCGAGTTCGCCGTCGGCGGCAAGAAGCTGATGTCACTGGGCTCGGCGGAGAGCAACGCGCTCCTCGCGTCCATCAAGTACGCCCGCAGTCCGAAGGGCGCCGAGTTCCACAGCCTGCTCAAGGCGCACGCCCGGCAGATGCGCTCGGTCACGCCCGACGAGCGGCGTGCTCCGTTCACGCCCGCCGAGTACATCAAGGCGCACCTCGACCCGGCGCACACCGGACCGGGCCCGATCGGTCACGGCTACTCCTCCGCGAACCTCTCCGCGGGCACCCAGTACTACACGTTCCGCATCGCCGAGGACGTCATCGGCGTCAGCCTGGACACCACCGACCCCGGCGGTCATTTCGAGGGCTCGATCGGCACGGCGCAGCTGCGCTGGCTGGAGAAGACGCTGCGCGAGAACAAGGACTCGTACGTCGTCGTCTTCAGCCATCACACCAGCAAGACGATGCGCAACACCCAGGCCGACCCGGCCCACGCGGCCGAGAAGCGGCACGGCGGGGACGAGGTCGTCGCCCTCCTTGCCAAATTCAGCAACACCCTGGCCTGGGTGAACGGTCACACCCACGAGAACGAGATCATTCCGCACGCCGCCCCCGGCAACCGCTCCTTCTGGGAGATCTCCACCGCCTCCCACGTCGACTTCCCCCAACTCGCCCGTGTCATCGAGCTGGTGGACAACAAGGACGGCACGCTCTCGCTGTTCACCACCCTCATCGAGTCCGCCGCCCCGCACGCCACGGACTTCTCCGACCTCACCCAGACGGGCCTCGCGGCGCTCTACCGTGAGCTCTCCTTCAACGCGCCCGACTCCCGCACCGACCTGGCGGGCACCTCGCGTGACCGCAACACCGAGCTGATCCTGAAGAAGGGCTGAAAACGGCTCAACCCGCACGGTTCGGGCAACCCGCCGGTGTGCCCTCGTGTCCGTCCCGTTGACCAAGTCCGTCAGTGAGATGGGGAAGACATGAGGGTACGTACGGGACTGGTGGGGGCGACCGCCGTGGCGGTCGCGGTGACGTTGGCGGGACCCGCGGCGGCGGCGCCCGCGAGGGGCGACCACTCACCGACCCGGCAGGCCATGGAGGCGGCCGTGCAGGGCGGTGTGCCGGGTGCGACGGCGACGGCCGTGGACCGGCACGGCGCATGGTCCGCCACGGCGGGCGTGGGCGACCTGCGGACCGGCGCACCGCGCTCCACGGCCGACCACTACCGCGTCGGCAGCATCACCAAGACCTTCATCTCCACCGTCCTGCTCCAACTGGAGTCGGAGGGAAGGCTGTCACTGGACGACACGGTGGACACCTGGCTGCCCGGCGTCGTGCGGGGCAACGGCAACGACGGCACCAGGATCACCGTCCGCCAGCTCCTCAACCACACCAGCGGGATCTTCAACTACACGACCGACGACGACTTCATCGGCACCCACTTCCTCAAGGACGGATTCCTCCGGCACCGTTACGACACGGTGACCCCCGAGCAGATCCTCGCCGTCGCCCTGTCCCACAAGCCGGACTTCGCACCGGGCACGTCCTGGAACTACTCGAACACGAACTACGTCCTGGCCGGCATGGTGATCGAGAAGGTCACCGGCCACTCCTACGCCTCGCAGATCCGCGACCGGATCGTCAAACCCCTCGGCCTGCACGCCACTTCGGTCCCCGGCACCAGGGTGACGGTTCCGCGGCCCAGCGGCAGGGCGTACTCCAAGCTGGCCACGACCACGACGGGACCGACGTACGACGTCACCACGCTGAACCCCTCCATGGCGTCCTCCGCGGGGGAGATGATCTCCGACAGCGCCGACCTGAACCGCTTCTACACGGCCCTCCTGCGGGGCAGGCTCCTCCCGCGCAAGCAGCTCACGGAGATGCGGACGACGGTCGGGATCGACGGCGTCCCGGACATGCGCTACGGCCTCGGCCTCCTGGAGCAGAAGCTGAGTTGCGGCGTCCAGGTCTGGGGCCACGACGGCGGCATCCACGGCTCGTCCTCCGTGGCCGTCACCACGGCGGACGGCCGCCACTCCCTCGCCTTCAACTTCAACGGCGACTGGACGGGGGACAGCGAGGCGGTGGTCGAGGCGGAGTTCTGCGGGAAGTAGCCGGCCCCCTCGATCCGGCCCCGGCCCCGCTCCCGCCGTCCACGGCCGGCCGCTTCTAGTCCGCGGCTCTCGTCGCGAAGCTCACCTTCGCCGTCTCGACGGTGTCCCCGCGCCGGCCGGGCGCGCTCTGCCACTTCCAGTACAGGTTGGTGTGGGCGACGACCTCGGCCGGGGTGGGGGCGCCGTACGCGGTGAGGTCCTCCGTGGTGTGGGCGTCGCCGACCAGGGTGACGTCGTACCCGCGGGTGAACGCGCCGTGGAGGGTGGAGCGGACGCAGGCGTCGGTCTGGGCGCCGGTGACCAGAACATGGCCGACGGCGCGCTCGGCGAGCAGGTCCTCCAGGTCGGTGGCCTCGAAGGAGTCGCCGTAGTTCTTGTGGACGACGGGCTCCGCGTCCTGGCGGACCAGCTCCGGCACGTACTGCCAGGACTCGCTGCCCCGCTTCATGTGGTCGTCGGAGTGCTGCACCCAGATCACCGGCACCGCCTCGGCGCGGGCCCTGGCGACGAGCGTGTCGATGTTCGCGATCACACGGGCGAGGTCGTGGGCGCCGTCCACCGCGCCGTGCTGCATGTCGATCACCAGCAGCGCCGTGTTCGGGCGATCGGGCAGGGTCGTCATCAGGGTCTCCTGTCTCTCGTCTGTCTCACGGCCGCTCGTCACGGCAGCCGCGTCCGGCCATGGATCCTCTGCTCGCCCACACTAGATCGGGGCACTGACAACGCCACCGGAACGCGGGAAGGGGCCCTCGAGAACATCTCGTGGGCCCCTCCCTCCCCTCCGGGCGCCGCCCGGTCCGTCACTACCGGGGCAGTACAACGACATACGCGGCCGGATCGCGGTCGTTCGAGGCCATCAGCGCCGTGCGCACGACCGTGGCCTGCTGCTCCATCGCGTCCCGGAGCCGCCGCGGGGTGATGTGGACGACGGTGATGCCCAGCCGCTCCAGGTACTCGCGCTTGCGGGCGTACTCGGACCGCACGGCGTCCGCGTCCTGGCACGGGGTACGGGTCTCCAGTTCGACCGCCACCGCGTGCTCGGGCCAGTACGCGTCCAGACCGCCCAGGTGCGGGCCGCCGGGCAGCCGCAGGTCGACGTTCCAGACCGGGTCCGGCAGCCCGTGTTCGAAGACCATCCGGTACAGACGGTTCTCCGCGATCGCCCTGCCCTCCGCCACCAGCGAGTCCACGGCGCCCACCACGTGCGGGCGGTCGAGCAGCCGGGCCGCCGTCAACTCCTCCACGACCGAGCGCGGTTCGCAGTGGCCGCGGCGCACCGCCTCCGTCAGCAGCCCGCGCACGGCCTCCGCGTCGGTCAGCTCCGCCACCGCGTCGGCCAGCGCGCGGGGGACAGGGGCGACCGGGACCCCGGCCACGAACGAGGGGGAGGGCAGCGCGGTCGTGCGCACGATGCGGACGCAGCCGGTCGAGCGCAGCCGGCGGAGCCGGGGGACCAGTACGTCGATCGTGTCGAGGGAGTCCAGCGGCGGTCCGGAGGTGAAGCCGTGCAGGGCCAGCGCCGCCAGGCCGGTGACCAGCGCGTCCGCGGGGGGCCGGGTGGTGCGAGGTTCGTCGGAGACCGGCTGGGCGGGGATGTGGGCCGCCGCGCGGGCGGCGGGGGTGCGGGCGGCGTAGAGCAGCGCCGCGTGCAGTCGTTCCTCGGGGGTGGGCGGGCCGGGACGCAGGAGGAAGACGCCGGGAAGGATCCGTTGCCAGGGCCCGCCGGGCCGGCACCGCTCGTTGGCGTCCGCGGTGGTCACGCCGCGGCCGCGCAGCTGGGCGGTGGTCACGACCCGGTGCCGCACGGGGGACGAGTGGCGGAAGGGGTGGGGGGAGAGCGGGGTGCTGGGGTTCATGAACCCGGGATTCCCGCCCGGGTGCCGCTCTCTAACCGCTGTTACGCGCCCGTCGGCAAATCGGGACAAGCGCGCCCTGAGGTACGGAGGTTCGACTACCGAAAGGCGCTGGTCCGGCGGGGGATTAATAGGGGTTACGGCTCTGAATACCTGCATTTCGTAACCAGTGCGCGCAGGTGATCAGTTC
This sequence comes from Streptomyces sp. NPDC026500, assembly GCF_055567635.1. NCBI lineage: Bacteria > Bacillati > Actinomycetota > Actinomycetes > Kitasatosporales > Streptomycetaceae > Streptomyces > Streptomyces sp. NPDC026500. The sequence continues at coordinate 309,231 of NZ_JBVHQB010000007.1, forward strand.
ACCGGACAGGGCACCGGACGCGGTGGCGCCGGTGCCCTGTCGGGTGTGGTTGGCGTGGGGCGGCTGTCAGCCCGCCGCGGCGATGTCGCAGGCCTGACCCCGCAGCGCCCGTGCCAGATCGTCCCGGGACTCCAGCACCAGTCGGCGCAGCGCGGGCGGCGCGTCCTCGTGCGCCGCGAGCCAGGCGTCCGTCGCCTCCAGGGTCTCCGGGTGGTCCAGGAGCGAGGGGAACAGCCCCCTGACCACGTCCATGCCGATCTGGATGGACCGCTCCGCCCAGACGCGTTCGATCGCGGCGAAGTACTTGGCGGCGTACGGCGCGAGCAGGTCCCGCCGGGACGGCTGGGTGAAGCCGGAGATGGTCGCCTCGACGAGGGCGTTGGAGAGCGCGTCGGACTCCACGACGGCCGCCCAGGCCTGGGCCTTGACCGCCGCCGAGGGGCGGGCTGCGAGACAGCGGACCTGGTGCCGCTTGCCGGACGCCGTGTCGTCGCGGGCGAGTTCGGCGGAGAGGACGGACTCGTCGGCGGCGCCCCGCGCGGCCAGCGGCTCCAGGAACGCCCAGCGCAGCTCCTGGTCGACCTCCAGTCCGTCGATCTTGGCCGTCCCCTCCAACAGGCCCTGGAGCAGCTGGAGATCGGCCTCGCTCGACGCGACGTCGGCGAAGAAGCGGGCCCAGGCGAGCTGGTGCTGGCCGCCCGGTTCGGCGAGCCGCAGCTCCTTCAGCGCGCCCTCGGCGAGCAACTGTCCGCCCTGTGCGCGCCAGTCGGGCGCCACGTAGTTGACGAGCGCGGACTTCGCCCAGGCGTGCAGCATCTGGAGCACGCCGATGTCGGACTCGCGGCCCGCGAAACGCAGCACCAGAGCGATGAAGTCCCGGGCCGGCATGAGAGCGTCGCGCGTGAGGTTCCACAGCGCGGACCAGCACAGCGCTCGGGCGAGCGGGTCGGTCATCTCGCCGAGTGCGTCCCGCAGCGTGGCCAGCGAGCCCTCGTCGAAGCGGATCTTGCAGTACGTGAGGTCGTCGTCGTTGACGAGGACGAGCTCGGGGGCCTCCGCGCCGACCAGGTCGGCGACGACCGTGCGCGGCCCGTCCACATCCACCTCGGCGCGCGCGTAGCGGACGAGCGAGCCGTCCCCGCCCTCGCGCAGCGACTGGCGCCGGTAGAGGCCCACGGCCACGCGGTGCGGGCGCAGTTCAGGATGGGACTCGGCGGCCTCCTGGACGACGGCCAGCTCGGTGACGCGCCCGTCGGAGCTCAGGATCACCTGCGGGGTGAGGGAGTTGACGCCCGCGGTCTGGAGCCAGGACCGGGACCAGGCGGCCATGTCCCGTCCGCTCGTCTCCTCCAGGGCCGACAGCAGATCGCCGAGGCGGGTGTTGCCGTACGCGTTCAGCTTGAAGTAGCGGCGGGCGCCCTCCAGGAAGGCGTCCTGTCCGACGTACGCCACCAGCTGCTTCAGGACGGAGGCGCCCTTGGCGTAGGTGATGCCGTCGAAGTTCAGCTTGGCGTCCTGCAGATCACGGATGTCGGCCGTGATCGGGTGGGTGGACGGCAGCTGGTCCGCGCGGTAGGCCCAGGCCTTGCGGCGGTTGGCGAAGGTGATCCAGGCGTCGGTGAAGCGGGTCGCGCCGACGTTCGCGAACGTGCCCATGAAGTCGGCGAAGGACTCCTTCAGCCACAGGTCGTCCCACCACACCATGGTTACGAGGTCGCCGAACCACATGTGCGCCATCTCGTGCAGGATGACGTTGGCCCGCGCCTCGTACGACGTCTGCGTCACCTTGCCGCGGAAGATGTACTCCTCGCGGAAGGTGACGAGACCCGGGTTCTCCATCGCGCCGAGGTTGTACTCGGGCACGAACGCCTGGTCGTACTTCCCGAAGGGGTACGGGTAGTCGAAGTGGTCGTGGAAGAAGTCCAGGCCCTGCTTGGTCACCAGGAACACGTCGTCGGCGTCGAAGTGGGGGGCCAGGCCCTTGCGGCACATCGCGCCGAGGGGGATCTCCAGCTTCGTACCGTCGTCGAAGGTGCGGGAGTAGGAGTCCGTCACATAGTGGTACGGGCCCGCCACGACCGCCGTGATGTAGGTCGAGATCGGCTTCGTCTCGGCGAACTTCCACAGGCCGTCGGTGAGTTCACCGGCGCCGTTGCTCCAGACGGTCCAGCCCTCCGGGGCCCGCACCTCGAAGCGGAACGGCGCCTTGAGGTCGGGCTGCTCGAAGTTCGCGAAGACGCGCCGCGCGTCGGCGGGCTCGTACTGCGTGTACAGATACACCTCGCCGTCCTCGGGGTCGACGAAGCGGTGCATGCCCTCGCCGGTGCGGGAGTAGGCGCACTGGGCGTCCACGACGAGTTCGTTCTCGGCGGCGAGGTCCTCCAGCCGGATCCGGGAGCCGTCGAAGACCTCACCCGGGTCGAGGTCCCTGCCGTTGAGTGAGACGGCCGTCACACGTGGTGCGATCAGGTCCGCGAAGCTCGTCGCGCCCGGCTCGGCGCAGCGGAAGCGGAGCGTGGTGACCGAGCGGAAGGTGCGGGGCTCACCGGCCGGCTCGCCGGGCTCCGTGTCCCCGACGGCCGAGCGCAGGTCGAGGGAGACGTCGTAGCTGTCGACGGACAGCAGTGCCGCCCGCTCCTGGGCTTCGTCGCGGGACAGATTCTCACCGGGCACGGCTGCACTCCCTCATGACGTCATGGACATGTGTGAACAGGACCGATCCTGCCATGTGCTCCTGACGGCGGGCACTGTCACGGCGGAGACACCGGGGAATCGCGCCGACGCGCGGGAGTCTCACGTACACCCGGGAATGGTGCGGGCGCGTGCCGGTGTTGGTGACGGAAAAGACCGCGTTCCGAGGAGAGCCATGCCCGAGCAGACCGCTCAGACCAGTTCCGGCAAGACCCCCGTCGACTTCTGGTTCGATCCGCTGTGCCCCTGGGCCTGGATGACCTCGCGGTGGGTGCTGGAAGTGGAGAAGGTCCGCGACATCGAGGTCCGCTGGCACATCATGAGCCTCGCCGTACTGAACGAGCCCAAGCTGGACGAGCTTCCCGACCACTACCGCGAGATGCTCGCGACGACGGCGTGGCAGTCCGTCCGGGTGGTCACCGCCGCCTGGCAGAAGCACGGCGACGACGTCCTCGGCCCGCTGTACACCGCGCTCGGCACCCGCTTCCACAACGACGGCATGGGTCCGACCAAGGAGGCGATAGCCGGCGCCCTCGAAGAGGTCGGGCTGCCCGCCGACCTGATCGACTACGCCGACCAGGACGACTTCGAGTTCGACGCCGAGCTGCGCGCCTCCCACAAGGAGGGCATCGAAAAGGTCGGCCAGGACGTCGGCACCCCGGTCATCGCCGTCCCCGGCGCCGACGGCGAGCAGCTCGCCTTCTTCGGCCCGGTCGTCACCCCCACGCCCAAGGGCGAGGACGCCGCCAAGCTCTGGGACGGCACGCTCATGGTCGCCTCGGTGCCGGGCTTCTACGAGATCAAGCGCACGCGCACGGCGGGACCGGACTTCAGCAACCTGTAGTCACGTGGTCTTGGGCTCGGGAAAGTTGTCGCCGTCGCGCCAGTTGCTCCAGCGCTGGAAGCGGCGGCAGCCCTGACGGGTGCAGCGATGGTAGGCGGCCGGGTCGTCCACCTGCTTGATCCGCCGTACGGCCTCCTCCTCGTCCCTGTTGAGCTTGCGGAACGTCTGCAGGGGGCCTCCGCAGTTCGGGCAGCGCACATCCACGGCGATACCTCCGTATGAGAACGGTCCGTGCGAGAAACGGGCCGTGTGAGAACGGACGGGATCCGGCGAGGGGCATCCGGGTGCCGAACGCCGGCCCCGCGAGCGTATGCGCTCGCGGGGCCGGGGGTGGGGCGGCCGGCTCCCCGGTCTCCTCGAGGCGCACCCGCGGGCCCGCCTCGACCTGGATACTGCGGCCTCATGAGTACTACGAGCCGCAGTACGACCCTCCTCCTGGCCCGGCACGGGCAGACCGTCTGGCATGCGGAGAACCGCTACGCCGGAGTGAGTGACGTCCCCCTCACCGACGAGGGCCGCGCCCAGGCGGACGCCCTCGGCCGCTGGGCAGCCGCGCACCCGGTCGACGCGATCTGGACCTCGACCATGTCCCGTGCCGTCGCCACCGCCGAGCCCGCGTGCCGCGCCCTCGGACTCACCGCGCAGCGCGAACCCGGGCTGCGCGAATGCGACTTCGGGGTGGTGGAGGGCCGTACGCTCGCCGAGTTCGAGCTCGAGAACCCGGTCCGGGCCAAGGCGTTCCAGGCCGATCCGGTGTCCTACCCATTCCCCGAGGCGGAGGATCCGCGCACCGCGGCGGCCCGTGGCACGCGCGCCCTGCGCCGCATCGCCGCGGCCCATCCCGGCGAACGCGTGCTGGTCGTCGCCCACAACACCCTGCTGCGCCTCGTGCTGTGCACCGCCCTGTCCATCCCGCTGGGCGAGTACCGCCGGGTCCTGCCGAGCCTCGGCAGCGCGGCGATCACCGCACTCCGGGTGGAGGACGGGGCGGCCGCTCTGCTCTCGCTCAATGTGCCGTGCGCTTTGTGACGGGAGGACCCTCGTGCGGCACGTCCGCGCGGGCGCCCTCCCCTTCTCCGCCTGCCGCCCGGAAGCACGAGGGGGCCCTCGCATGACGAACGGCGTCACGCGAGGGCCCCTTCGGGGAGGCGGCACACCGGTCAGGCGCGGGCGTGAGCCTGCCGCCGGACATGGCCGACCGCCGCCGGGATCGGCGTCATGCGGCCACCGATGTGTAGTGCGACGCGTCACCCGCGATCGAGTAGCTCTCCTTGCCCTCGATGCCGACCGGCACGTCACCGGCGACCGTCACACGGTGCAGGCGGCGCGGCTGACCGTCGTAGTTGTCGATCGCGTAGTGCTGGGTGATCCGGTTGTCGAACAGGACCAGCTGGTTCGAGGACCAGCGCCAGCGCAGGATGTTCTCGGGCCGGGTGACATACGACTGGAGCAGGTCGAGGATCTTGCGGGACTCGCCCACCGACAGCCCGGCTATCCGCTGGGCGAACCCGCCGATGAACAGCCCGCGTTCACCGGTCAGCGGGTGGACCCGGACGACCGGGTGGGCGGTGCGGAACTTGATGGACGTGAACTGGGCCCGCTGCGCGGCCTGTTCCTCGTCGAGGTTCTCGTCCGGTACCGCGTAGTCGTAGTCGTTGGTGTGCTCTGCCCACAGGGTGTCGGCGAGCGCGCGGAGCGGTTCGGGCAGATCGCGGTAGGCGGCCGCGGAGTTGGCGATGAGCGTCTCACCGCCGTACGGCGGGACGGTGATGCTGCGCAGGGTGCTGGCCTGCGGAGGGTTGAGCACGAAGGTCACGTCGGTGTGCCAGTGGTTGGCGCGGCCCCGCTCGCTGTCGACGGGCAGCACGTTCGGGGCGCCGTCCACGGCGGGCACGGTGGGGTGCGCGGTGGTGAGGTCGCCGAAGTGGCGGGCGAAGGCCTGCTGGCCCTCGTCGTCCAGGTCGACGTCGTCGAAGACCAGCGCCTTGTGCTGGTTGAGGGCGGTACGCAGGGCGGCGGCGGTGACGTCGTCCAAGGGCTTGGAGGTGTCGACGCCGGCGACACGGGCACCGATGTGCGCGGTGACCTTCTGGATCTCGATGTCTGCCATGGGTGCGGGTCCTTTCGGAACGGCGGATCGGACAGGAGCAGGAGCAGGAGCAGGAATGGAGGAGGGATGGGAACGGGGAAGGGGGTGTGCGCGGTTCAGGCGGGTGCGGGTGCGGGTGCGGGTGCGGGTGCCGTTGTGGGGGTGGGTGCGGTGGTCGTGGGCGGGATCGCGTACTGGTTGGCCGGGCGCGGGAGGCCGTAGCGTTCCCGCAGCGTCTGCCGGGGCCCGTACTCCCGGCGGAGCAGATCCCGGTCGCGCAGGATCGGCACCACGTGGTCCACGAAGAGGTCGAGGCCGGACGGCAGCACGGCGGGCATGATGTTGAAGCCGTCGGCGGCGCCCCGCCGGAACCACTCCTCGATCGCGTCGGCGACCTGCTCGGGAGTGCCGGTGAAGGTCAGATGGCCCCGCCCGCCGCCGAGTCGGCCGATCAGCTCGCGCACGGTGAGCCGCTCGCGCCGGGCGAGCTCCACGACGAGGGTGTAGCGGCTCTTGGCCCCCTCGATCGCGCTCTCCGACGGCAGATCGGCGGGCAGCTGTGCGTCGAGGCCGAGGGTGCCCGGCTCCAGGCGCAGCAGATGCTCCAGGCGGTTCAGCCCGTGCTCGTAGACGATGTGGTCCTCCAGGACACGTTCGTGGGCGCGCGCCGCCGCCTCGGTCGAGCCGATGACCGGGACGATGCCGGGCAGGACCTTGATGTGGTCCGGGTCCCGGCCGGCCCGTGCGGTACGGGACTTGAGGTCGGCGTAGAAGTCCTGGGCGTCCGCCAGGGTCTGCTGGGCGGTGAACACCGCTTCCGCGTACCGGGCCGCGAACCGCTTGCCGTCCTCCGACGAGCCCGCCTGCACGAGGAGCGGGTAACCCTGCGGTGTGCGGGGCACGTTGAGGGCGCCGTCGACGCTGAAGTACGTCCCCTTGTGGCGCGCGGGATGGATCTTGCCCGGGTCGCCCCAGACGCCCGCCGCCTTGTCGGCGACGATCAGGTCGTCCTCCCAGCTGTCCCAGAGCTTGAGCGCCACGTCCAGGAATTCGGCGGCGCGTTGGTACCGGGTGGCGTGTGCGGGCTCGTCGTCGAGACCGAAGTTGCGGGCGGCCTCGGCGCCCGCGGTGGTGACGATGTTCCAGCCCGCGCGGCCGCCGCTGATGTGGTCGAGGGAGGCGAATCTGCGGGCCAGGTTGTAGGGGGAGTTGTAGGAGGTGGAGGCGGTGGCGATCAGGCCGATGTGTTCGGTGGCGGTGGCCAGCGCGGTGAGCAGGGTGATGGGTTCGAGGGCACCGGACGGGCGCTGGCCCACGCTGTTGAACAGGACCGGGCCGTCGGCGAGGAAGAGCGAGTCGAAGGTGCCGCGTTCGGCGATCCGGGCGAGACGTACGTAGTGGGCCGTCTCGACATGGGCGTACGGGTCGCTCTCCGGAAGCCGCCAGGAGGCCTCGTGGTGGCCGGTGTTCATCAGGAAGGCGTTGAGATGGAGTCGGCGCGGGCTGGTCACTGGTGCTTCTCCTTCTGATGCGCGGACAGGTCGTGCAAGGCGACGCCGGCCACCGTTCCGTCCGCTCCTGCGGCGAGCTGTGCCGTGGCTCCCTCCGGTTCCGCGGCCGGCCGTACCGCCGTTCCCTCCGGTTCCGCGGCGGGCCGTACCGTCGTTCCGTCCGGTTCCGTGGCCGGCCGTACCGTCGTTCCGTCCGGTTCCGCGGCGGGGTGCGTCGTCGTTCCTCCGCGTTCCGAGCCTTCCGGTGCTCCTGTCACGTCCTCGGTCACCCCGAGGGCGCTCAGCAGCCGTTCGCGGTACTCGCCCAGCAGCGGATCGCGGTACGAGCGGGGGTGCGGGCGGTCGATGGCCAGGTCGAGGCCGATACGTCCGCGGTCGAGCACCAGCACCCGGTCGGCCAGCACGATCGCCTCGTCGACGTCGTGCGTGACGAGCAGCACCGACGGCCGGTGGCGCTCCCACAGTTCGCGCAGCAGCACGTGCATCCGGATCCGGGTGAGCGCGTCCAGCGCCCCGAACGGTTCGTCGGCGAGCAGCAGTTCGGGTTCCCGTACGAGCGAACGCGCCAGGGCGGCGCGTTGTGCCTCCCCGCCGGACAGCTCGTTGGGCCAGGCCCGTTCGCGTCCCGCGAGTCCCACTTCGGCCAGGGCGGAGCGGCCCTTCTCCGCCGCCTCCCGGCCGTCCGTGCCGAGCAGGACGTTGTCGAGGAGGCGGCGCCAGGGCAGCAGCCGGGAGTCCTGGAAGACGACGGACACCCTGTCCGGGGCGGTGAGCCGTCCGCTCCCGGCGACGCCGTGATCCAGGCCGGCGATGGCGCGCAGCAGTGTGCTCTTGCCGGAGCCGCTGTGTCCGAGCAGGGCGGTGAACTGGCCCGCCGGGAGGTCGAGGTCGATTGCGTCGAGAACCGTGCGACCCTCGAACGATCTGCTGAGACCGCGCAGTTGGACTGTGTGAGAGAGGTTCGGTTGCCGGCGGGTCAGTTGCTGAGTGTGCGTCGCCACGACAGCACCTTTCGTTCGATGAGACGAACCGCGCTGTCGGAGACGAGCCCGAAGATGCCGTAGATCAGCAGGCCGACGAGGATGATGTCGGTCCGGCCGTAGTTCTGGGCCTGGAACATCATGTAGCCGAGGCCGCTGGTGGCGTTGATCTGCTCCAGGACGACCAGGGAGAGCCAGGAGCCGGTCACGCCGAGCCGCAGTCCGACGAAGAAGCCGGGCAGCGCGCCGGGGATCACGATCTCCCGTACGAAACGGAGCCTCGACAGCCCCTGGACCTCGGCGAGTTCCACGTACCGGTGGTCGATGCCGGACAGGGCGGAGTGCAGATTCAGGTAGATCGGGATGTAGACGACGATGGCGATGATCGCGATCTTGAAGGTCTCGCCGATGCCGAGCCAGAGGATGAAGAGCGGGATCAGACCGAGGGTCGGGATGGCCCGGTTGAGCTGCACTGTCCCGTCGATCAGCGCCTCCCCGACCCGGCTGAGCCCGGACGCGAGGGCGAGGACGACGCCGGCGGTCAGGCCGAACGCGAATCCGTATCCCGCGCGCTCCAGGGACGTCAGCACGTCGGTGGGCAGGGTGCCGTCGGTCCACAGACGACCGGTGGTTTTCAGCACCGTCCAGGGCGCGGGAATCGCGCCGGGGTCCAGTTGTCCGGCGGCGGACGCGACGGCCCACAGGGCGAGGAACAGCGCCGGACCGATCAGCCGGGAGGCGGGCAGCCGCTTGCCGGGCGCGAGGCCGCGGCGCCGGGAACGAGGAGACCGACGGGACCGACGACTGTCGGTCCCGGTCTCGACCGCTCCTGTCTCGACCGGTGCGGCCGGGGCGGGGACCGGTGCCTGCTCGGTTCCGGTTCCGGCGTCGATATCGCTGCCGGCGGGCGAGGCGGAGGTCGAAGCGGAGACGGAGGCGGAGGCGGTGTCGTCCGTGATCGTGGTCGAAGGAGTGGAGGCGTGCGTGGCCCCGGTTGTGGTCCTGGCCGCGGTCGTGGTCCTGGTCGTCATGGCCGTCACCTCTGGTATTCCGCGGGTACGGACTTGGCCGCGATGGCCTCGAAGCGTCGGTCGAAGAGCGAGTCGACCTTGAACCCCTTCACGAAGCCGCCCGCCGCCAGCAGATCGGCGGTCTCCTGCTCCCACTTGATGGCCTCATCCCAACTCGGCGGGAACAACGGCTTGTTGGCGAGCTCGGTGATCGACTGCGCCTGTGCGAGCGTCAGGTTCTGTGTCTTGACGTAGAACTCCTCGTTCCAGGCGTCGGGGTGTTCGTACGCCCACACCTGGCCCTTCGCCCAGCGCGGGATGTACGCGGCGACCGCGGCCGCCTTCGCGCGGTCGGCCAGCACCGAGGTCGGCGCCCAGAGCAGGTTGAGCAGGTCCACCACGTCGGTGTCGATGGTGTGGGCGCCCTTGGGCCCGTACTGCTTGAGGTAGGCCGGCGCCTGGCTGTTGGCGAGCGGGGCGATGTCCACCTGGCCCGCCTGGAGCGCGGTGAGGAACTGGTTGCTGGTCAGCGGTACGAGATTCACGTCGTCGTAGGCGATACCGGCCTGCTTCAGGGCGCGCAGCAGGACGACACCCTGCGCCTGGCCCTGCGAGAAGGCCAGCTTCCTGCCCTTGAAGCCCCGCACGTCCCGGATGTCGCTGCCGGGCTTGGTGGCGAACAGATAGTTGGGCTTGCGGGTGATGTTGATCGCGACGATCTTCGCGTCGAAGCCCTGGAAGTGCGCCTGGATCGGCGGGATGCCCGCGTTGTTCCCGACGTCCAGGGACTTGGCGCGGAAGGCGTTGATGACATCGGGACCGGCACCGATGTTCACCCAGTCGGAGACGGCGAACGGCAGTCCGGCCAGTCCCGCCAGCTTCAACTGGAGTTCCTGGACGCCTTGGTACGAGGCGATCGAGAGCTTGGTTCCCCGCGGCACCTTGCCGGACAGGGGCGCCGATATGTCCCCCCGGGACCGGGCGTCGGCCGCATCGGCACCGGCGCAGCCGCTCAGCCCGGCCGCGGCGGCGACGCCCAGCAGGGAGGACAGGAACACACGCCGGTCGACACCGGACCTGGAGGGAGACGAGGAGGACAAGGGGGAAGGCGGGGACAGTGGTGGCATGGAAGGACTCCGGGGATTCCAAGTGGCGGATCGGCGCACGGTGTTCCGGGCAGGGCGAAGCCGGAAGGGACGGGCGCGCCGAAAGGACACACGCCGGTGGCGTGCCTGAGAGGACGAGCCGACCAGGGGCGACGACAGGTGAACGGTCCGCGCGGTGGCGTCGGCGGACCGGCCTTCGTGGCCACGAAGGCCGATCGATCTTCCTCGTGACGGCGTGACGGCGTGACGTGAGCGCGTGATGGCGCAACGGCAGCCGAGGGGCTTTCACGGCGAAGGCTGCCGAGTGAGCCTCAGCGCTTCAGCGGATCAGCCTGTCAATGGATCGGCGTGTCAGCGGATCAGTGGATCAGCGACAACGTGTCAGCAACAACGTGTGCGTGCGACCCGCATCAGGTCGACCACACGGCACTTGGTGAGCGGAACCTGCACCCGCGCGCTGCTCATGCACACGATGCTCCTGTCCGGGAACGAGCCCTGTCAACATTCCGACTTTCTGAATTAATTCGCTCCCGGTGGGGAGCCCGAGGAACCCAGGTGTGAGCCCTAGGAGCCCAGGCGGGAGCCCGGGGAACCCAGCGGATCGCGGTACAGGACGTCGAGCACGACCGACCCGCCCGCCACGGCCAGCACCGAATCCGGGAAGCTGGTCGGGGCGACCGCGGACGCCCGCTCCGGGCCCACCGCCTCGCGCAGCGCACGGAGGCAGTCCTCCCGGTGTAGGGCACCGATCTCGGTGACGACGACCGTCTCCGGGTTGAGCACGTCGAGCAGCAGCCCCGCCGCGCGCCCGACCATCCGGGACCGCTCCGTCAGCAGCCGTACGGCCGACGGGTCGCCGGCGGCCGCCGCGGAGATTACGTGCATCGGGTTCGAGCCGTCGATGACACCCAGCTCCCGGGCCCGTCGGCACAGTGTCCGTTCGCTCAGTTCGGCCTGGAGGCACCCCGTCCGCCCGCAGTCGCACAGCTCCGACCCTCCCGTCAGGGGCAGATGGGCGATCGCACCGGCCTGCGAACGAGGCCCGTAGTGCACCTGGTCGTGGGTGGCGAAGGCGGCATCCACCACATTGCCGACAAAGAGATGCAACACGCTCCGGCTGCCCCGGGCCCGCCCGAACAGCCGCTCCCCGTTGACCAACGCCCGTGCGTGGCCGTCCACATGGACCGGCAGTCCCGTGCGCGCCCCGATGGCCTCCCGGACGGCGACGTCGCGCCAGCCCAGCAGCGTGTGCTCCACGATCGTGCCGGAGTCCGGGTCGACCCAGCCGCCGGCCGCCACCCCGATGCCCAGGGCGGTACGGCCCGGGACGCCCGCGAGGAGGGCGGTGATCCCGTCCGCTGCGTTCGCGAGGACGAGGCCCGGCTCGGTGCGGTCGTGCCGCAGACGGCGCTCGGCGACGATCCGCCCGCGCAGGTCCAGTAGCGCGACGGTCGTGTACGGCACGGCCACATGCACTCCGCCGACCACGAACCGGGAGCGGTCCAGGTCGACCGGGAGATGCGGCCGCCCGACCCCGCCCGACCGGCGGGGCGCGGCGGCCTCCCGGATCAGACCCCGTTCGGTGAACCGGGCGCAGTAGTCGGTCACCGACGCCGGGGAGAGTCCGGTCAGCCGGGAGATGGTGCTGCGGGCGACCGGCCCGTGCTCCAGCACGGACCGCAGGATCACGCTGGCGCTGGCCCGGCGCCGGTCGAGAACGGGGGAGGGCGGGGACGTCGAAGGGGGTGCCACGGTACTGGCCATGGAGTTCTTCCTCGGGAGCTGGTCCGGCACTGCGCCGTCACGTACGCCACGTCACAACGGGTGCGACGTGCGACTGGTGTGGTCCGCTGTGGTCTCGTCGCGGCGAGCCGGATCCGCTCCGCCCCGCCTCAGGACGGGCGGCGACAGGTGGCAGTGCCCTGGCGTCGCAGGTCGACATAGCGACGCGACGCGAAGTTCAGGGCCTGGGGAACCATGGGGTGAAGGGTAGGGGTTGGCCGGGAGGCCTGCCAGGTACGCCCAAGGGCCGGACAGTCCGGGCACGTTCCCGCTCCGGCTCGCACCGGATCACGCCGGATCGGCCTGGTCGGCGTCCCTGACGAGCGCGCGACGCGCACCGCGGGTCCGCAGTCGGAACGCCCGGCGGACGTGAGAGGCGTACTTCGGGTCCGGGCCCGGGTCCGGAGGTTGAGGCTGAGATTGAGGTGGAGACGGAGGCGGGACCGAGGCGGAGCCCCCGGAGGGGATGACGGGCGGCGGTCCGGCGGCGGGAGAGCCCGGCGGGCCCCGCGGGACGCAAGCCCCGGCGAGGGTCGGCGGAGGTCGGCGCCGCGAAAGCCTCTTTGGTGAGTTTCCACAGTCCCGGCCCCGAACCGTCCCGTAGCGGAAACGACTTCACCTCAGTGACCAGCATCACCTCCGCACAGGTGTACCGGCCACTCTTTGTGAGGAGCCCACCAATCTCCGGATCCGCGCTTTGTCGAGCACTGACGGTGATCACCCGTGTGCCCCTGGGATAGCGTCACCGTGTCCCGACCTGTCCTCCCCCGAGCTCCCCGTGAGCCAAGGGGGTAATCCCGTTCGCCGGAGTCCTCATGAGCACCGCTGTCGCCACGCCCTCCCGACCCGGCGAGGTCCTCGCCGACCTCCTTCCGGCCTCCCGCGTCCGTGACGTCGCCCTCGTGCTCGGCGGTGCCGCGCTCACCGGCCTCGCCGCCCAGATCTCGCTGCCCGTCCCGGGTTCCCCGGTGCCGGTGACCGGCCAGACCTTCGCCGCGCTGCTCGTCGGCACGGCGCTCGGCGCGCGCCGCGGCTTCCTGTCGCTCGCGGTGTACGCGCTGGTCGGCATGGTCGGCGTCCCGTGGTTCGCGGACGGCGGCTCCGGCGCCGCGGCACCGTCCTTCGGCTACATCCTCGGCATGCTGCTCGCGTCCACCGTCGTGGGTGCCCTGGCCCGCCGCGGCGCCGACCGCTCCGTGCTGCGCATGGCGGGCACGATGCTGCTCGGCGAGGCGATCATCTACGCGATCGGCGTTCCCTACCTGGCCCTGGCCACCGGCATGTCGGCGAGCGCGGCCGTCGCGGCGGGCCTCACCCCGTTCCTGATCGGGGATGTCCTCAAGGCCGCCCTGGCGATGGGCGTCCTGCCCACGGCCTGGAAGCTCGTCGACAAGAAGTGACATCCACGCCGGTGACGTGATGGCGTCTGCCGTCAGGTGACGCCCACGTCGGTGACGTGACGAGGTCGCCGGTCGTACGACGCCCGTGTCCGTGACGTCGTCGTTCCGTGCAAGAGGCTCGCCGGGTCGTGTTCCGACCTCGACCGGCGAGCCTCTTGCGCGTTTCATCCTGTGCCGTGCCCGGCGGTCAGTTCTCCTGCCTGGGCCTGCGGCCCACCCACCACAGTCCCGCCGCTCCGGCCGACATCAGTGCCGCACCCGCCATGCCGAGCGGCAGGACCTCGCTTCCGGCCCCCGTCTTCGGCAGTCGGTCGCCGCCCGGTGCCACCGGCTTGTTGTCGGTGCCCAGCAGCAGCGGGGTCGCGGGGGCGTTCGGCGACGGGTTCGTCGTGCCGAACGGAACCGGGCCCTGCTGCCAGTACGTCTTCTTCCCGTCGCTCGTCTGGACCGGAAGACAGATCTTTCCGGTCTTGCTCAGATCGAACGTCGCGTCGACGGAATACGATTTCGATTTCCCCACCCCGAGATTTCCGGTGGAACAGATGAAACCGCTGTTCGACCCCTTGGGGAGATCTTTTTCGGCCATGGCGGTGCAGCCTTTGACGTTCTTGACCTTCAGGCCGTCGAAGCCGACCACCAACAGCCTGATGTCGCCGCTTTCCTTGGCCCCTTCGTTCTTTACCGTGGCGGTAATCGCCGTCTTCTGAGTACTGTTGTCGACCGAGATCTTCTCCGGCAGCAGCGTGGTCACCCTCACGCCCGCCGGCGGCTTGTCCATCGCCTTTCCGCCCTTGCCGCTCCCCGGTCCCTGGTCGTCCGCGACGGCAGTGTGGGAAAGGATCATCACGGTCGAGAAGCAGGCCGTGAGCAGCGATCCCGTAATGGTCGTCGTCCGACGAGAACTCATGTTCGCCCCCCTTTGCTGCGCCTGAATTCGCAGTACTTGAAGAGGTACCACAAGATTTCTCCGCACTATGCTGGTACGGCCTGAAGTGTGACCATTGTGTTTCTGCTGTGACGGGCGATTGTGGCTGATGTTGAGGGGGTGCAGAGATTGTCGGCGAACGTACAGGGTGGTGTTCCGGGATTATTGGTGACCGGACGTTATCGGCTGGTCGAGAGTATTGGTCAGGGAGGAATGGGGCGGGTGTGGCGAGCCGCCGACGAAATGCTCGACCGGCAGGTCGCGGTCAAGGAAATGCGCATAGACGGACTCGATCCCGAGGACACCCGCACGCGCCGGGAACGCACCCTGCGCGAGGCGAGGGCGACGGCCCGGATCGACCATCCCAACGTCGTCCGCATCTACGACGTCGTGGACGCGGGCGAGCGGCTGTGGATCGTCATGGAACTCGTCGCAGGCCGCTCGCTCGAACGGATCGTGGTCGAGGACGGCCCGCTGGACGTGCGCGAGGCGGCTCGCGTCGGCCTCGAACTGGTCGGGGCACTGCGCCAGGTGCACGTCCAGGGAGTGCTGCACCGCGACATCAAGCCGGGCAACGTACTGGTCGAGCGCGCGGGACGGCACCGTGTCGTCCTCACCGACTTCGGCATCGCGGCGCTTCAGGACGCCGAGGCGCTCACCATGGTCGGCATGCTGGTCGGTTCCCCCGACTACATGGCGCCCGAGCGGATCTCCGGCCGCCCCCAGGGCCCGCCCTCCGACGTGTGGTCCCTCGGCGCCACGCTCTGCGCGGCCCTCGGAGGCCGTTCCCCGTTCTCGCGCTCGACCACCCTCGCGACCTTGCACGCGGTTCTCTACGAGGAACCCGAACTCCCCTCTGGTGCGGGCGAGTTGAGGGAAATCCTGGCCACCCTCCTGGAGAAGGACCCGACCGTACGGCCCGGTCTGGAGGAACTTGAGGCGGGACTTGAGGGAGTCGTCCGTCCGCGGAGGACGGGCACACCGAGTCCCGCCGGGCCGCCGACAGGGGGGCCCGAGTACGACTTCGCCTCCGCGTTCGAGTTCGGGACCGCGCACGAGCCCGCTCCCGAGAACCGCCCCGCACCCCACCCCCTCCCCGAGTCGGAGCGCTTGCCGATACCCAGTCCGGATCCGGATCGCGAGCCGAATCCCGAGCCGGACCCCGAGTCGGTGGTCGGGCCGGTGGTCGGGCGAGCGTCCGATCCGGCCCCGGCGTCCGATCCGACCCCGGACCACGAGCAGACCGGGCCGACCGCGGGGCGTGACCCGGCCGAGGCGGCCACGCCCGCTCTGCTGGACGCCCAGTCCGTGAGCGCGGCGCGGCACCCCCCGGCGGACCTTCCCGAAGTCGCTCCGACTCCGGACGAACGCCACAGCGACACGAGCGATCTGCGGGGGCCGGCGCGGGGGCCCGCGACCCGAGCAGAACCCGGACCCGGACCCCGACCCGGACGTGAACCCGAACCCGAATCCGAACCCGAACTTCAACCCGAGGCCGAACCCGAAGCCCAAACTCAATCCCAATCCCAATCCCAATCCCAAGACGGGAACGAGTCGGATCACCCCTCCGTGCACGATGCCGTTCCGATACGGCCGACTCCGACCCTGAAGAGCGCGCCCGACTTCCGGAAGGATCCTCGGGCGCGTTCCCCAGAACACCCCGTGGTCTCCGGACCCGAAGCCGTCACCGGGGGCCCCGACCCGCGCGCGACGGCGAACGCCTCCACCGAAGTCCCCTCCGAGCCGCGCACGGAGCCCAGTTCACAGACCCCGTCCGAGCCGCGCGCGGAGGCCGGGGTGCGTACGCCCTCCCAACTGCCCACGGCACCCGCGCCCGTAGTGCGGCCACGGCGTGAACTCCCGGACCCAGCCGTGCCGTCCGGCTCCGAAGAGGGCTGGAGCCAGGGCCGCGACAGGCGTCGGATCGGATTCGCCGCCGCCGGGGTGGTCGCGGCGGGAGCCGTCACCTGGGCCGTCGTGGCCATGGCCGGCGGATCGCACGGCGCCGGCACCGGGGCCTCCACGGGCCCGTCCGTGTCGACGGCCTCCACCACCGGCGCCCCCTCGTCCCCGGCTCCCACCGTCGAGGGCACCTCACGCCCGCCCAGCCTGCCCCCGGGAGCGCACCGGGAGGCCGGCGGATACGCGTGGGTGACGCCCAAGGGCTGGCGGCGCGATCTGCAGACCGGCTCCGAGGTGCACTACACGGCGCCCGACGGGGCCCAGGAACTGGCCGCCAAGTCCTCCCTCGCCAAGGGGAATCTGATGGACACCTGGACGACCTCCGAGCAGAACGCCCGCCAGGGGCAGGACTACCGGAAGATCCGGCTGGAGGAGACGACGTTCCGGGGCCGGACCGCGGTCGTCTGGGAGTACACCTTCACGCTCAAGGGGGTGAGCTGGCACGCGCGGCTGCTCGGCTTCGACGCCGACGGGAAGTCGTACCAGATCAACACCTGGTACCACCAGGACATCGAGGACCGGGCCCTCACGGTCTACAACCAGGTCAAGAACAGCTTCACCGTGCTGTGAGCCGGCCGCCGCCGGGGGCGGCCGGAAGGACCCGGCAGGAGACGGCCGCCACCGTGGGCCGCCCGGCGGAAGAACGGAAGAAGGGGAACGGAGAGGGGCCCGCGGCGATGTGCCGCGGGCCCCTCTTCGCTCAGGCTTCGGTGGCGGGTCAGGCGCCGACCTTGGCCTGGGTCTCATCGCGGGAGCCGCTCGCGGACGGCGGCGCGGACGGCCGGGCTCCCGCGCCGACCTTCTGCCGGACGACCGCGATGACCAGCACGATCGCCGCGACGAGCAGCGACAGCAGCACGGTCTCCCGGCCGTCGTGTTCGGTGTCGGTCAGCATGTAGCCGAGCACGAAGACGATCATCGCGGCGGTCGCCCAGGTCAGGTACGGGTACAGCCACATCCGCACGACGAGCTTCTCCGGTGCCTCGCGCTGGATGATCTTCCGCATCCGCAGCTGCGAGAAGCAGATGACGAGCCACACGAACAGGGCGACCGCGCCGGAGGAGTTGACCAGGAAGAGGAAGACCGAGTCGGGGAACTTGTAGTTGAAGAAGACGGCCACGAAGCCGAACACGACCGAGACGACGATGGCGGTCATCGGCACACCGCGCCGTGTGGTCCGGGCGAACGCCTTCGGCGCGTCTCCGCGCTGACCGAGCGAGAAGGCCATCCGGGAGGCGGTGTAGAGGCCGGAGTTGAGGCAGGACAGCACGGACGTCAGCACGATGACGTTCATGATCTGACCGGCGTGCGCGATGCCGAGGGAGTCGAGGGCGGCGACGTACGAGCCCTTGGCCTTGATCGACGGGTCGTTCCACGGGAGCAGGGCGATGACGACGAGGATCGAGCCCAGGTAGAAGACGGCGATACGCCAGATGATGCTGTTCGTCGACTTGGTGACGGCCCGCTGCGGGTTCTCGGACTCACCGGCGGCGAGGGTCGCGATCTCACTGCCCATGAAGGAGAAGACGACCAGCAGTACACCGGTGAGGATCGCGCCGGGCCCGTGCGGCAGGAAGCCGCCGTGCTCGGTCAGATTGCCCATGCCTGCCTTCGGGGCGTCCACACCCGGCAGCACCCCGAAGATCGCGAGAGCGCCGACCACGATGAACGCGCCGATCGCCACGACCTTGATCCCGGCGAACCAGAACTCGAACTCGCCGTACGAGCCGACCGAGACCAGGTTGGTGGCCGTGAGCACCACCATCACGATGAGCGCCCAACCCCACTGCGGTACGCCGGGCATCCATCCTTCGAGGATCTTGGCTCCGGCGGTGGCCTCAACGGCCAGCACCACCACCCAGAAGAACCAGTACAGCCAGCCGATGGAGAAGCCCGCCCAGCGGCCGAGCGCGCGGTCGGCGTGCGCGGAGAACGAACCCGAGGTCGGATTGGCGGCGGACATCTCACCGAGCATCCGCATCACCAGCACCACGAGCGTGCCGACGAGGGCGTACGAGAGCAGGATGCCGGGGCCCGCCGTGGCGATGCCGGAGCTGGAGCCCACGAAGAGCCCGGCGCCGATGACGCCACCGATGGCGATCATCGACAGATGACGGTTCTTGAGCCCGGCCTGGAGGCCGCCACCGGGTTCTCCGGGGCCTCCAGGGGCCTGTGCGGCCTTCGTGGGGGTCGGCTGCGAGGTCATGAGGGGGATTCCTTTGCGCCGGATGAGCAGATTCCCGTACAGAGCGCCCAACCCGTACGAGCGGTGTACGGGGCACGCACTGATCCATCGTGTGGACCGGCGTACGAGTTGGTCCAGTGAAACGGAGGCGAAGAGATTCGTGAACCTTTGAATCCAGATCGTTACTTGAGGTTTCCTTGAGGTTCTGTAGGATTGCTTGCGCTTTTCCAGGGAAGCCCCCGGCGAGGCCGACCGGAAACGGTCGTGTCACACTCGGACCATGCGCGTGTATCTCGGCTCCGATCATGCCGGTCTCGAACTGAAGAACCACCTCGTCGAGTGGCTCAAGGCCGCCGGCCACGAGCCCGTCGACTGCGGGCCCCACATCTACGACGCCCAGGACGACTACCCGCCGTTCTGCCTCCGCGCCGCGGAGCGCACCGTGGCCGACCCGGGCGCCCTCGGCGTCGTGATCGGCGGCTCCGGCAACGGCGAGCAGATCGCCGCGAACAAGGTCGCCGGTGTACGGGCCGTACTCGCCTGGAGCGAGGAGACGGCGGCGCTGGGGCGCGAGCACAACAACGCGAACGTCATGTCCGTCGGCGCCCGTATGCACACCCAGGAAGAGGCGACGAAGTTCGTCGAGACCTTCCTCGGCACCCCCTTCACCGGTGAGGAGCGTCACGTCCGCCGCATCAACATGCTCGCGGACTACGAGACGACCCGGGAACTCCCGCCGATTCCGGCCCATCACCCGCAGCAGCCGCAGGCGTAGCACCGCCGGGCCGACGGGCCGCAGGACGAGAGACAGCAGGAGGAACGGTGCCCGAGGGGCACACCATTCACCGGCTCGCGGAGGACTACCTCGCCGCGTTCGGTGGCCGCGGCGTCCGTGTGACCAGCCCCCAGGGCAAGTTCAGTGACGCCGCGGCCCTCCTCGACGGATCGGTCCTTACCGCGGCACAGGCCCACGGCAAGCACCTCTTCCTCGGCTTCCGTCCGGCGCAGTGGATCCACATCCACCTGGGCCTCTTCGGCAAGGTCGGCTTCGGCGCCGTGCCCGCCGTGCCGCCCACGGACACCGTCCGTCTCCGCCTCACGAACGACACCGCGTACGTCGACCTGCGCGGCCCCACGACCTGCGCCCTGATCACGGACGACGAGAAGCACGCGATACACGACCGCCTCGGCCCGGACCCGCTGCGCCCGGACGCCGACCCGGCGGCCGCGTACCGCCGGGTGTCCCGCAGTCGTACGACGATCGCCGCGCTGCTCATGGACCAGAAGGTCATCGCGGGCGTGGGCAACGTCTACCGCGCGGAGGTCCTCTTCCGGCACGGCATCGATCCGTACCGCGCGGGTAAGGACCTCGGCGCGACGGAGTGGGACGCGATCTGGGCCGACCTCGTGGATCTCATGCGTGAGGGCGTCCGCAACAACCGCATCGACACGGTCCGCCCGGAGCACACCCCCGAGGCGATGGGCCGCCCGCCGCGCGTGGACGACCACGGCGGCGAGGTCTACGTGTACCGCAGGGCCAACCTGCCCTGCCACATCTGTGGCGGCGAGATCAGCACCGCCGATCTCGCCGCCCGTAACCTCTTCTGGTGCCCGGCCTGCCAAAAGGCCTGAATCCGGGCCGAGTCGGGACCCGGCGCCATTGCCTGTCCGCCGGACCCCGGCCGGCCGCCCGAAGCGCGGTCACCAGCTCCTAGAAACCGTGCGGCAGCCATGGGGCGACCACCGAGGTGAACGCCAACGACGCCTCCGCCAGCGCCCCCTGCCGCAGTTCACGCACCAGGCCGCCCGCCGCGAGCGAGGCCAGCGACACCCCGCCGAGATAGACCATGGCCAACTCCTTTACGGACAGGGCGAGATCGGGGGTGTCCTCGGTCCGGACGCACGACGCTCCCTTCGCGTCGCCGGTGAGCCGCCAACGCCCCTCGTTCCAGGGGCAGAAGGAGTCCTCGACCTCGAACACCACGTCCACCGGGGCCTGATAGGTCCGTGCCTCCAGCGCGGCCCCGACGTCGATGAGCCGTACATGCAGCGCGTCCTTCATCTGCACCTGGCAGCGGCGGATGTCGGAGACCATGTGCTGCCATGCCTCGTCCACGGGGCGGCCCCGGGTGTGCAGCGACGTCGTCAGGTCGATGTCGAAGAGGAACCGCCACAGCGCGGCCCGCACCGCCGGGTCCACTCCCTCCAGATCCACCATCATGACCGCCCCGTTGTGCCCGGCCGGACCCCAGTCCGGCTTGACCCGGAAGCGCGTGTAGCCCACGACCTCGCCGTCCCGATCGGCCACCACGCACTGCAACGGTGACGCTCCGCTCCGCTGGTCCTCCGTGTCGAGCACCCCGAGCCGCTGCCAGCCCGGCTGCCGGGCCAGCATCCCGGGACGCTCCGGTACGAGCTGCGCGTACACCGCCTCGCACGCGTCCAGCACCTCCCTGGGCACCGCGTAGCGCAGCCGTACGTCGTCGGTCCCGGCCGGAACGGACAGACGTACGCGGCTGGTGTCGATCTCCGCGCGGATCTGCAGGGTCCCGATGCCGTAGCCGAACCGCCCGTAGATCGCCGGTTCCGACGCGGTCAGGACCGCGAGCGGCTCGCTCCCGGCACGGATGTCGTCCAGCTGGCGGCGCATCATCGCGGTGAGCACCCCGCGCCGCCGGTGGGTGGCCGCGACGCTCACCGCCGTGATCCCGGCCGCCGGTACCGACGCGCCGCCCGGGACCGTGACGCGGAAGGAGAAGGCCCCCGCCGTACCCACACACTGCTCGCCGTCCCACACCCCCAGCGAACGGTCGTACTCTGTGAGCGCGTTCCACAGTTCGCGCTCCTCGGACGACTCCGCCACACCTCCGAACGCGCGGATCAGGTTGTCGTACCACTTGTCCCAGTCGGCCTGCCGCAGCACCCGAACGTCAGTCGTCATAGCCCATGCCTACCAGGGCAATGCGGCACGAGCGAGGGAATTTCGCCCGGCCGCCACAGCCCCCAACCGGAATACACCTGTGCAGTTCTCTGTGAAGTTGAGCGCTCGGAGGGGGGACAAGTGGGACCTCCCGTGCCAAGCACCTGGTCCGATGGATAGGGTCCCGAACTAATGGCAGCAGGACGACAGCGGCGCGCGGAAGCCGACACGTTCACGGCCCGGTTGAAGAAGCAATGGCACCGGGCCCGCACAGGGCTGCGCAGATCCGCTGTCGACTACTTCCGCGGGGACGGTTCGGACTGGATCGCGCTGGCCGGTCTGCTGATCACGATCCCGGTGATCGCCTCCACGACCCTGGTAAATTCGGTGTGGTGCTCGCCGTCCGCCCTGGTCCTGCCGATCGTGGCCGGCGGACTGCTGCTCCGGCCCGCCAGCCTGCTCGGGCTGTACGCGGCCGCAGCCACCGCGCTGATAGTGGAGTCCGTGAAGCTCGGGCCGTACACGGAGGGGCCGTCCCGGGTCACCCCGGGCGTGGTCCTGGTGGTCGCGGCCTGCGGCTTCTTCGGACTACTGATCGCACAGTTCCGCAGCCGGGTGGGTGTGCCCTGGCGACGCGGCGGCACCATGCTCTTCGACCTGCGCGAACGCATCCGGGTGCAGAGCAAGCTGCCGAAACTGCCGCTGGGCTGGCACCGCGAGATGGCACTGCGCCCGGCGGGCGGACAGTCCTTCTCCGGGGACTTCGTCGTGGCCGCTCGGACGAACGGCGGCCGGACCCTCGAAGTCGTCCTCACGGATGTGTCCGGCAAGGGCATGGACGCGGGTTCACGCGCCCTCCTGCTGTCCGGAGCCTTCGGCGGTCTCCTCGGTTCACTGCCGCCGCACGCGTTCCTGCCCGCCGCGAACGGCTATCTGCTGCGCCAGGACTGGGACGAGGGCTTCGCCACCTCGATCCATCTGGTGCTCGATCTCGACTCGGGCGACTACGAACTCTTCTCGGCCGGACACCCGCCGGGTCTTCAGCTCAGCGCGGGCAGCGGCCGCTGGGAGGAGAAGGCGGCGGAAGGCCCCCTGCTGGGGGTGTACGACGGCGCCCAGTTCGACCCGGTGAAGGGCTCACTGCGGCCCGGGGACGTGCTGATGCTGTTCACCGACGGTCTGGTCGAAACCGCGGACCGGGACATCGTCGAGGGCATCGACCGGCTCACCGGCGCGGCCGACCGCTACGTCGCCGGCGGCTTCCACGGCGCCGCCTGGCACCTCATCGAGGCGGTGGCCAGGGACGTCAACGACGACCGGGCCCTCCTCCTGATCTGCCGCGAGGGCCTGACCCCGGTACGCTGACCGCGCCCCACGGATTTCGGCAACGCGGCGGCAGCGGCCCGTACCGAGGAGACACTGATCGCGTGACGCAACCTCTCCTGACCCTGGCCGAAGTCGAAGCGCTCGCCCGCGCGGCGCACGCCGCCCAGACCGACAAGGCCGGCCGGCCGTACGCCGAGCACCTCCAAGCCGTGGCGGACGGCGTCCGCGAGCGCGGCGGCGACGACGAGCAGATAGCGGCGGCCTGGCTGCACGACGCCGTCGAGGACGACGCCCTCTCCGAGGACTGGCTGAACGAAGCCGCGCTGACCCCCGGTACGAAGGACATCGTGCTGGCGCTCACCAAACAGGACGGCGAGTCCCCGGAGTCGTACGCGCGACGCATCCGCACCACACGGGGCGCCCTGCTGGTCAAGGCGTCCGACCTGGCGCACAACGCCGACCCGAGCCGCCTCGCGGTCCTCGACGAGCACACCCGGGCCCGCCTGACGAAGAAGTACACGACGATGCGCGCCCTGCTGGGGCTGCCGCCCAGCTGAACGCGGTGCCTTCCACCGCCTTCCGCCGTTGTGCGCTGTCGTCCACCGTCGTCCGCTGTCTTCTGCGCGGGCGTGAGCCGAAGAGGGCGGGCCCGGAGACTCCGGGCCCGCCCTCTTGGAATGCCGATCGGCCGGCTGCGTGGCGGCCGGTTATACGTTGGCCGGCTGTGCGGCGGCAGGCTGCGCGGCGCCCGGCTGCACGTTGGCCTTCGTCCGCTCCCGGGCGACTTCCGTCGCGTCATGCTTGAACGCCCACGCCATCTTCGGCTCCATCGCGAAGCGGAAGATCCGCTGCACGGGCCGCGTGCACAGGGCGGTGACGAGCGCGGCCGCGACGACCGTCACGAAGACCTCGCCGAGCGGATCGCGCACCCACCCTTCGTCGAACAAGCCTCCGTACGCGCACGCCTTGAGGGCCAGGCCGTGCAGCAGATAGCCGTACAGCGTGCCCGCGCCGAGCGCCGTGAACCAGAACGTGCGCCGCGGCACCCAGGCGAAGAAGCAGGCGGTGAGCACCAGTGAGCAGCTGTAGAGCGCGAGCGTCATGAAGACACCCGCCCACCACGGGGCGCCCATCTCCTGTGCGCTGTCGCGGTGGAAGAACCAGGCGATGTTCATCCGGGGCGCCGCCCAGTAGCCCACGACCAGCGCCGAGGCCAGGATCGGGACCGCCAGGATGCGTACCTCGCGGCGGCGCACCAGCTGGAAGTGCTCGGGCTTCATGTTCAGGCCGAGGACGAAGAACGGCAGGTACTGCAGCACCCGCTGGAGGTCCAGATCGTCACCGATCTCCGGTGAGACGGACGCGATCAGGCCGAGACACAGGGTCAGCGGAAGCGGCCAGCGGACCACCTTCCACAGGGGGGTCGTCAGCCGCCAGACGAAGAGCGCGGCCAGGAACCAGGTCAGGTACCAGGGGTCGAGCAGACTGATCGTCAGGTCCGAGCCGCCGACCCAGCGACTGAAGAGGGAGTACGCCGTCTCGAAGAGGACATACGGTACGACGACGCCGGTGACCAGTCGTTTCAGACGGTCGGGGCGCATGTCGAAGCTGCGCGAGAAGTAGCCGGAGATGACGATGAAGGCCGGCATGTGGAAGGCGTACACGACCATGTACAGCGCTTCCAGGAAGCGGCTCTGGCCCTTCAGCGGATCCCACACATGGCCCATGGCCACGAGCACGATCGCCAGGTACTTGGCGTTGTCGAAGAAGGCGTCGCGCGGTTTGGCGGGCTTGCCGCCCGGTGCGGTGGCGACGGCCGCGGCAGGGGTCCGGGGCGAGCGCGGGCCCGGCAATCGGTCCGCCGGCCGCTGGGCCGGTGGGAGCGGTGATCCGTGGTGGCCATGGGGTCGGGGCGAGTCGGTCACAGGCACTCCCGCCAAGAACTCCGGGAGACGATTCTGGACCTCGCTGCGCGTATGGGGGGCGTGGCGGCGTGGAACATCTGAGGCACCTTAGCGTTGTCAGCACGTTCTCGTAAAACGCTCGATCTCATTCCTGCTTATCGCCTGCGCCTACCCCGGATTCGGAGATGTGTGCCTGTCGATCCGCAGGTGGTTCTGTAATCGATTCCCTTACTGGCGGCGGGTGTTCTGTCCTACTTCATGCCGACTAAGCGGTACATAGCACCCGAAGGCGAATCCGAGGATATGTCCGGTCGGGTGGGCTTTGGTTGCCCGCGTTCCGGGCTCGCGGTGTGCCTGTGGCGGCAATTCGAATTGCCTGCGAACAGGATGTGTGGACATGGCAACGATCGCCGTGAATTCGCTGTCCGGGAACACTCCCGAATTGCGGTGCGGGGCAGCGCGGTTGACATGTTTTCGCGGGGCCGGGGGAGGGCGGTACCCCACTGTTCCGGTGCGCCGCCGACTCGCTCCCGGGTCTGCCCCTGGCCAACGATGCGTCACCTGTCGCATACGAGTGGCCGGTTGGTGGCACGATGGTTCTGGCGGGGGTGTGCGGGGCTGCACCTCCGGGCCGGGAGAGCGGACCGACCGTAGGGTGTGATCAGTTGTGGCCATTTCGCTGTCAGTGGTGCTGCTGTTGGCGATCATCCTCGTGGTGCTGATCCGAGGAGGATCTATCAAGGCGGGACCTGCCATCGTCGCGGTGCTCTTCGGCTTCTTTCTCGCGTCGACCGGTATGGCTCCGTCCATCAACCGGTTTCTCGATTCGATAGCGCAGACCATCAACTCGATCAGCTTCTGAACGGGACACGGCGAAAGATGCCCATCGCCGGATCGCGGACGTGCGCGGGGCGCGTGGCGCGGCCTGCGCCGGGCGCGTGTCACCGGCTCCACGCGCCGGTCACGCACCCCACTGCGCCCGAAACACCGTGTCCGAAGGGCCGGTCGTCATGACGAAGGTCCGCCACAACGTCCGCGCGGTCCTGTGCGAAGCCGGCCATCTGGTGTTCCTGCGTCGCGAGTGGCCCGGTGGCACCCGTTACTGCACCACCGTCGGCGGTGGCGTCGAGCCCACGACGCCGGCCTGGAGGCGGCCCTGCGCCGCGAGGTCATGGAAGAGATCGGCGCCACCATCGGCCCCGCCGTCGAGTTCCTGACCCTGACCGAACCGGGCGAGCGGACGACCGTCGTACGGCACCACTTCCGCGCCGATGTGCTGGACAGGGACCCGAGCCGCCGGAGCGGCCCCGAACTCGACGACCCCGACACGGGCGACTTCTCGGCCGTCCGGGTCGTACCGGAGGCGTCGGCCCTGGCAGCCCTCGAACTCCAGCCTCCCGAACTCGCCGCGTACCTGCGTGAGCACGCCGAGACCTGGCGGATCTGACGACCGACGCCGGCTGCCCATCCCTGCCCGACCCCCGCCGGGCCCGTTCACCGGTGCCGAACAAGCGTGAAGCCCACGCTCGGCCCGGGGCTCATCGGTAGTCCTCCGGGTGACCCTGCATCCAGGTATTGATCCTGTCCCGCGTTCCGGTGAGCAGGGCTTGGTGCTTCTTGAGGTTCTCGAAGGATCTGTCGCCGCCCAGTTCGGCCCGCAGTTTCGCGATCCAGGCGAGAGGTTCCTTGAAGTGTCCAGGGCCCTGCGGGTCGGCCTTCATCGACTCGTCGAGGCTGCTGAGCTCATCGAGCACCCGCCCCAGGAAGTACTCGCAGTTCCCCGGAGTCGTGCACCCGTCGTTGTAGGTGGCCTGAAGCCCCGCGAACACATCGCGGACCTTCTCGACTCCCGGTGTCGGTTCTGCCGTGCTCGGGGCGGGCGGCTCCTCGGTCGCCGGGGCCGATGCCGTCTTGCGGACATCACGGACGGGCGAAGCCGCGTCACTCGGAGTCGTGCCCGGACTGCCTGAGCAGGAGAGCAGCAAGGACGCCAGGGCCACGACGAGCGTCGGGGCGCCGAGAGTGTGCCGTGCGCGCAGATTGATCATGCCGCGTACGACTCCTCAGGGGGCTCACTGGTTGTGCTGCCCGCCGTCGAAGAGGAAGGACGCGCGGGGAGGCCGAAGGGGAGGCCGAAGAAGAAAGACCGGAAGCCAAGGGGCACGCGGGGCACATGGGGGCCGCGGCGGACCGGACACGACCCCGGAAACGACTCAGGGCCAGGCAGAGAATCCAACCTCTGGCCTGGCCCTACGCCATATGGAGCGGGCGACGGGAATCGAACCCGCGTAGCTAGTTTGGAAGACTAGTGCTCTACCATTGAGCTACGCCCGCACAACGCGCGCCGCAGGTCAGCGACCGCGGCACAGAATGCATCGTAGCGGGTCGACCGCCCACATCGCACACCCCGTTCCCGCTCGCGTCGGCGCTCGGGAAATGCGGCAGCCGCGCTGCCTGCGGGCATGTACCCTACGTGTCGCACCGACGGGGTGTGGCGCAGCTTGGTAGCGCGTCCGCTTTGGGAGCGGAAGGCCGTGGGTTCAAATCCCGCCACCCCGACCACCGACACGACCCGCCAGGGATCCGCCCGGACAAGATCGCCTTTTGGGGCGTGTACCGCCTGCGGTTACTATGCAAGCTGCGTGCCCGTATGTCTGCAGTGTTACGTCTCTCAAGGGCCGCGCGAATCCGCCCAAGGCTCTGCCCGACCGGCAGCAGCACGCAGCAGAACCCCCCAAGAAGTCAGCCACAAGGAGACCGAACCGTGAAGAGCGCCGTGGAGACCCTGAACCCGACTCGGGTTCGGCTCACTGTCGAGGTGCCCTTCGAGGAGCTCAAGGACAGCCTCGACGCGGCGTACAAGAAGATCAACCAGCAGGTCACGGTGAAGGGGTTCCGGAAGGGCAAGATCCCGGCGCGCATCATCGACCAGCGGTTCGGTCGCGGCGCCGTGCTCGAAGAGGCCGTCAATGACGCGCTCCCGAAGTTCTACACCGAAGCGGTCAACGAGGCTGAGCTGAATGTCCTCGGACAGCCTGAGGTCGACATCACCGAGCTGAAGGACGGCGAGACGCTGAACTTCACCGCTGAGGTCGACGTCCGCCCGACCATCGAGATCCCGGACTACTCCGGCATCGAGGTCGAGGTCGACGCCATCGAGGTCAGCGACGAGGACGTCGAGAAGGCCGTCGCCGACCTGCGCGAGCGCTTCGCCTCGACCTCCCCGGTCGAGCGCGCCGCCCAGGACGACGACGTCGTCACCCTCGACCTCGAGGCCAAGGTCGACGGAGAGGTCCTGGAGGACGGTGTCGCCAGCGGTGTCTCGTACACCATCGGTTCCGGCGAGCTCCTCGAGGGCATCGACGAGGCCGTGAAGGGCCTGGAGGCCGGTGGCGAGGCCACCTTCACCTCCGAGCTCAAGGGCGGCTCCGCCACCGGCAAGGAGGCCGAGGTCACCGTCAAGGTCACCCAGGTCGCCGCCCGTGAACTGCCCGAGCTGGACGACGAGTTCGCGCAGCTCGCCTCCGAGTTCGACACCCTCGACGAGCTCAAGGCGGACAGCCGCAAGCGCCTCGAGAACATGAAGCAGTACGACCAGGCCACGCAGGCCCAGGAGCGTGTCCTGGAGAAGCTGCTCGAGCTGGTCGAGGTGCCCGTCCCCGAGAAGCTGCTCGAGGACGAGATCAACACCCGTAAGCACAACCTCGAGCACCACCAGCTCGGCCAGATGGGCCTCGACCTCGTGAAGTACCTGGAGATCCAGGGCAAGACCGAGGAAGAGTTCGACGCCGAGACCAAGGAAGCCGCGGTCAAGGGCATCAAGACGCAGTTCGTCCTCGACGAGCTCGTCAACAAGGAGAAGCTGAACGTCAACCAGGAGGAGCTCACCGAGCACCTCATGCGGCGCGCTGCCTCCTCCGGCATGTCCCCCGACCAGTTCGCCCAGGCCGTCGTCGAGGGCGGCCAGGTGCCGATGCTCGTCGGTGAGGTCGCCCGCGGCAAGGCCCTCGCGGTCGTCGTCGAGGCCGCCACGGTCAAGGACACCAACGGCGAGGTCGTCGACCTCGACGACGAGGAGGACGAGACGGCCGAGACCGTCGAGGCCACCGAGGGTGCCGAGGCCGAGGCCGAGGAGAACACCGAGGCCTGATCGCCTCTCTTGTACGCCTGACGGGCCCCCGGGGACTTCATGTCCCCGGGGGCCCGTCCGCTTTGGGGGCGCGAGGAACTGCGCGAGCAACCCCCACCCGGCCGCGGTCGCGTTCCTGGGCTCTGGCACCCCCACGGGTGCGGTGTTTCGGGGGTGCGCGTCACCGGCCCGCGCCGGTGACGCGGCCAGTTCCGGCGGGCCGGGCACAGAGGCACCCAGCCCCTTGAGGGGCGGCCCCGAGAGCCCGGTCGGGCCGGCGCAGCGCATGCGCTCACAGCGAACAGTTCCCTCTGCGGGATTCCCCGGAGGGACCCGCGCGTTAGGGTCCATGAATACGAGGGCAGGGGAGTCCCCGGACGCCGTCGGGAGGCGGCGCGGAACCCGGGGTCCCAGGTCCCTGCAGAAGACGTGAGACGGCCCGGCGCCGTCGTAAGACGAGCAGGTGGATACGTGACGAATCTGATGCCCACAGCTGCCGGCGACCCTATCGGTGGTGGCCTCGGCGACCAGGTCTACAACCGACTGCTCGGCGAGCGGATCATCTTCCTCGGCCAGGCGGTCGACGATGACATCGCCAACAAGATCACGGCGCAGCTGCTGCTCCTTGCCTCCGACCCGGACAAGGACATCTACCTTTACATCAACAGCCCCGGCGGATCGATCACGGCCGGCATGGCGATCTACGACACCATGCAGTACATCAAGAACGACGTGGTGACGATCGCCATGGGCATGGCGGCCTCGATGGGCCAGTTCCTGCTCAGCGCCGGTACGCCCGGCAAGCGTTTCGCCCTGCCGAACGCCGAGATCCTGATCCACCAGCCCTCCGCGGGTCTCGCGGGCTCCGCGTCGGACATCAAGATCCACGCCGAGCGGCTGCTGCACACCAAGAAGCGGATGGCGGAGCTGACCTCCTTCCACACCGGTCAGACCGTCGAGCAGATCACTCGTGACTCGGACCGCGACCGCTGGTTCGACCCGATCGAGGCCAAGGAGTACGGCCTCATCGACGACATCATGCCCACCGCTGCCGGAATGCCGGGCGGCGGCGGCACCGGGGCGGCGTAAGCCCCTCCAGCGCCCCCGAGAGCGGCGCAGGGCCCTTTCCCGCCCCGGAGTGGCGCCGGGCCCCCAGCGTGCTCTCAGCCGACCGCTCAGCCCTTTCAGGTTTTTCAGGAGACACAGTGAACGACTTCCCCGGCAGCGGCCTCTTCGCCCGCACGCAGGCCGAGTACACCGGTCCTCGCGCGGAGTCCCGCTACGTCATCCCGCGCTTCGTCGAGCGCACCTCGCAGGGCGTGCGTGAGTACGACCCGTACGCGAAGCTGTTCGAGGAGCGCGTCATCTTCCTCGGCGTGCAGATCGACGACGCCTCCGCCAACGACGTCATGGCGCAGCTGCTGTGCCTGGAGTCGATGGACCCCGACCGTGACATCTCCGTCTACATCAACAGCCCCGGTGGCTCGTTCACGGCCCTCACGGCCATTTACGACACGATGCAGTTCGTGAAGCCGGACGTTCAGACGGTCTGCATGGGCCAGGCCGCCTCGGCCGCCGCGATCCTGCTGGCCGCCGGAACCCCGGGCAAGCGCATGGCACTTCCGAACGCCCGTGTGCTGATCCACCAGCCGTACAGTGAGACCGGCCGCGGGCAGGTCTCGGACCTCGAGATCGCGGCGAACGAAATCCTCCGGATGCGCGCGCAGCTGGAAGAGATGCTGGCCAAGCACTCGACCACGCCGATCGAGAAGATCCGCGAGGACATCGAGCGCGACAAGATCCTCACGGCCGAGGACGCCCTGGCGTACGGCCTGATCGACCAGATCATTTCCACCCGGAAAATGAACAACTCCGCGGTCGTGTGACGTATCGCTGTATCGTCTGCCGCTCCTTGGCACGGTTCACGACAAAGTGAACCGTGCCAAGGGGGGCCCGGACGAGGGGCTCGGCAAGGTACCGTCGGACATAAGGCAGCACCAGGAGCCGCTGGACCTAGGCGTCTCCCAGGCGAAGGGGAAGCACACCGTGGCACGCATCGGTGACGGCGGCGATCTGCTCAAGTGCTCGTTCTGTGGCAAGAGCCAGAAGCAGGTCAAGAAGCTCATCGCAGGCCCCGGTGTGTACATCTGCGACGAGTGCATCGATCTCTGCAACGAGATCATCGAGGAAGAACTCGCGGAGACGAGCGAGGTGCGCTGGGAGGAACTCCCCAAGCCCCGCGAGATCTACGAGTTCCTCGAGGGCTATGTGGTCGGTCAGGAGTCGGCCAAGAAGGCCCTCTCGGTCGCGGTGTACAACCACTACAAGCGCGTCCAGGCCGGTGAGAACAGCACGGGCCAGAACCGTGAGGACGCCATCGAGTTGGCGAAGTCCAACATCCTCCTGCTGGGCCCCACGGGCTCCGGCAAGACGCTTCTCGCCCAGACTCTCGCGCGCATGCTGAACGTTCCGTTCGCCATCGCCGACGCGACGGCGCTGACGGAGGCGGGATACGTCGGCGAGGACGTCGAGAACATCCTGCTGAAGCTGATCCAGGCCGCCGACTACGACGTCAAGAAGGCCGAGACGGGGATCATCTACATCGACGAGATCGACAAGGTGGCTCGTAAGAGCGAAAACCCGTCGATCACGCGCGATGTCTCCGGCGAGGGCGTCCAGCAGGCCCTGCTCAAGATCCTCGAGGGCACGACGGCCTCGGTGCCGCCGCAGGGCGGACGCAAGCACCCGCACCAGGAGTTCATCCAGATCGACACGACGAACGTCCTGTTCATCGTGGGCGGTGCCTTCGCGGGTCTGGAGAAGCTCATCGAGTCCCGGGCCGGCGCGAAGGGCATCGGCTTCGGCGCGACGATCCGCTCGAAGCGCGAGCTGGAGTCCAAGGACCAGTTCGAGGCCGTCATGCCGGAGGACCTGGTCAAGTTCGGCATGATCCCCGAGTTCATCGGCCGTCTCCCGGTCATCACCTCGGTCCACAACCTGGACCGCGAGGCACTCCTCCAGATCCTGGTCGAGCCGCGCAACGCGCTGGTGAAGCAGTACCAGCGCCTCTTCGAACTCGACGGTGTGGAGCTGGACTTCGAGCGCGAGGCGCTGGAGGCCATCGCCGACCAGGCCATCCTCCGCCAGACCGGCGCCCGAGGCCTGCGCGCCATCATGGAGGAAGTCCTCCAGGCCGTGATGTACGAGGTCCCGTCCCGCAAGGACGTGGCCCGCGTCGTCATCACCGCCGACGTGGTCCTGCGGAACGTCAACCCGACCCTGATCCCGCGCGACGCGCGAGGCCGGGGACCGGGGGAACAGAAGACGGCGTAGCGACACGTCCACGATCTACGACGAAGGGGCGCCCGGCGAGCAATCGCCGGGCGCCCCTTGTCTGTTGCGTTCACCGCGTCCTGCGTTCGCTGTCTTCTGCGGTGGAGGGCCCGGCCGATGACCGAACCTCCCACGCGCCAAGACCGGTTGAGCCCGTCCGCAGGACGGTCGGCGTCAGGTCAGGAGACCGGGACCCGGACGTCCTTGCGCAGCTTCGCGGCGATGTCGGCCGCGGCCTCGGGGGTGCTGCCCTTGCCGGCCATCATGCTGGCGTAGTCGATCGGCATCACAAGTCCGAGCGTGCTGTGGTCGCCCCAGATGCAGATCGGCATCGTGAACGAGCTGGGACCGGCGCCCGCAGTCGACGAGTCACCCTTGATCTTGATTTCCTGGCACTTGAGGACGGCACCGTCGAGCCCGCTCGGGGTGTACGCCTTCGGACTGCCGACGAACTCGCCGTCCTTGGTGCCTTCCTTCTGCTGGCTCTTCTTCATGCCGGCGAACATGTTGTCGACAGTCGTCTCCGGGTTGTCGATGGTTCCCCAGACACCGCCGAACGTGACCTGCTTCATGGCGAGCGGGTTGCTCTTGTCGCCCGACTGGTACGCCGCGTTGACGTCCTTGGGGTTCTTCACACCCCAGCCTTCGGCGTCCTTCAGGTCGTCCTTGGTCATGCCGTCATCGGCGCCGCCGGCGTCGGTGGACTTCTTGTACTCGCCGCCGAGGACCGTCGCCGGCGTCGTCAGCTTGTGCGGGCCGTCGTCGGCGACGGTGCTTCCGCCGTTGCTTCCGGCGAACAGGAGGTACGCCCCCACCGCGATGGCCGCCACCACGGCGACGCTGCCGATTATCAGGCCCGTCCGCTTCTTGCCGCCGGACGGTACGGGCGGCATCGGGACCGTGCCGTAGGGAGGCTGCTGTCCGTAGGCGGGCGGCTGGCCGTACGGAGGGGTCGGCGGCTGGGCGCCGGGAGCCTGCTGGGGGTAGCCGTAGCCGGGCTGCGCGGGGGGAGCCTGGGGCGGGTAGCCGTAGCCGGGCTGAGGGGCCTGCGGCTGCTGGCCGTAAGGGCCCGGCTGGCCCGGCTGACCGTACGGTCCGGGCTGCTCGGGCTGCCCGCCGTACGGGCCCGGCTGGTTGTAGCTCATTCCTGGGTTCCCCTCCAGATACTTATGTGTTCCGAACATCCTGGCGTACAGGTCACGCCCCCAAGCCCCCGGGGGCCGCACCGTTACGAAGTAATCGCGTTTCGGGACAGGGGCATGACGCCTCTAAACTGATCCCGTGACCGAAAACGCTCAGCAGCAGCCACCAGAGCCCAACGCCGAACTGCCGACCCAGTACGCGCCGGCCGATGTAGAGGGGCCGCTGTACGAGCGCTGGGTGGAGCGCGGCTACTTCGAGGCGGACGCGAAGAGCGACAAGCCTCCGTTCACGGTCGTCATCCCGCCGCCGAACGTCACGGGCAGCCTGCACCTCGGGCACGCCTTCGAGCACACCCTCATCGACGCACTCACCCGCCGTAAGCGCATGCAGGGGTTCGAGACGCTGTGGCAGCCCGGCATGGACCACGCCGGCATCGCCACCCAGAACGTCGTCGAGCGGGAGTTGGGCAAGGAGGGCAAGTCGCGGCACGACCTCGGCCGGGAGGCGTTCGTCGAGCGCGTCTGGCAGTGGAAGGCGGAGTCCGGCGGGCAGATCTCCGGGCAGATGCGCCGCCTCGGTGACGGCGTCGCGTGGTCGCGTGAGCGCTTCACCATGGACGAGGGTCTCTCCCAGTCCGTCCAGACCATCTTCAAGAAGCTCTACGACGACGAGCTGATCTACCGCGCCGAGCGCATCATCAACTGGTGCCCGCGCTGTCTCACCGCCATCTCGGACATCGAGGTCGAGTACCAGGACGACGACGGCGAGCTGGTCTCCATGAAGTACGGGGAGGGGGACGACTCCATCGTCGTCGCCACCACCCGTGCCGAGACCATGCTCGGTGACACCGCCGTCGCCGTTCACCCCGGTGACGAGCGGTACAAGCACCTCGTCGGCAAGCTCATCCGGCTGCCGCTGACCGAACGTTTCATCCCGGTCGTCGCGGACGAGCACGTCGACCCCGAGTTCGGCACCGGCGCCGTCAAGGTGACGCCCGCGCATGACCCGAACGACTTCGAGATCGGGCAGCGCCACAACCTGCCCAACATCGCCGTGATGGACGAGCACGCGGTCATCACGGTCCCCGGTCCCTTCCAGGGCCTGGACCGTCTGGAGGCCCGTTCCGCCATCGTCGCCGCCCTGCGCGCCGACGGCCGGATCGTCACCGAGAAGCGGCCGTACAGCCACTCCGTGGGCCACTGTTCGCGCTGCAAGACGACCATCGAGCCGCGGCTTTCCATGCAGTGGTGGGTCAAGGTCGGTCCGCTGGCGAAGGCCGCGGGCGATGCCGTCCGCGACGGCCGCGTCAAGATCCACCCGCAGGAGATGGAGAAGCGGTACTTCGACTGGGTCGACAACCTCCACGACTGGTGCATCTCGCGGCAGTTGTGGTGGGGTCACCGGATTCCGGTCTGGTACGGGCCCGGCGGCGAGATCGTCTGCGTCGGTCCCGACGACGAGGCCCCGACGGGCGAGGGCTGGCACCAGGACACCGACGTCCTCGACACCTGGTTCTCCTCCGGCCTGTGGCCGTTCTCCACGCTCGGCTGGCCCGAGCAGACCGAGAGCCTCGCGAAGTTCTACCCGAACTCCGTCCTGGTCACCGGCTACGACATCCTCTTCTTCTGGGTCGCCCGGATGATGATGTTCGGCCTGTACGCGATGGACGGCACCCCGCCGTTCCACACCATCGCCCTGCACGGCATGGTCCGCGACCAGTTCGGCAAGAAGATGTCCAAGTCCTTCGGGAACGCGGTCAATCCGCTGGACTGGATGGACAAGTACGGCAGTGACGCGCTGCGGTTCACGCTCGCCCGCGGCGCCAACCCCGGTGTCGACGTGCCGATCGGCGAGGACTGGGTCCAGGGCTCGCGCAACTTCGCCAACAAGATCTGGAACGCCACCCGCTTCGCGCTGATGAACGGCGCGACGGTCGAGGGTGAACTCCCGCCCGCCGAGAAGCTGTCGGCCACCGACCGCTGGATCCTGTCCCGGCTGAACGCCACGGTCGCCGAAGTCGACGCCCTGTACGACGACTTCCAGTTCGCCAAGCTGTCGGACGCCCTGTTCCACTTCGCGTGGGACGAGGTCTTCGACTGGTATGTCGAGCTGTCCAAGACCACGTTCATGGCCGGCGGCGAGCCCGCGAAGGTCTCCGGCCGGGTCCTCGGCGAGGTCCTGGACGTGACGCTGCGCCTGCTGCACCCGATCGTCCCGTTCGTGACGGAGACCCTCTGGACCACCCTCACCGGTGGCGAGTCGGTCGTCATCGCGGACTGGCCGAAGGCCGTGTCCGTTCCCGGCGCCGACGCACCGGGCGGCTTCCGCGACACCGCCGCCGAGCAGGAGATCGAGAAGCTCCAGCAGGTCATCACGGAGGTCCGCCGCTTCCGTGCCGACCAGGGTCTCCAGCCGGGCCAGCGGGTCCCGGCCCGGCTGACCCTCGACGGGACCGCGCTGGCCCCGCACGAGGCCGCCATCCGTCAGCTGCTGCGACTCCAGCCGGAGGGCGAGAGCTTCTCGGCCACGGCGACGCTGCCGGTGGCCGGTGCCACGGTCGCGCTCGACCTGTCGGGCACGATCGACATCGCCGCGGAGCGCAAGCGTCTGGCCAAGGACCTCGCCGTCGCGGAGAAGGAGAAGGCCCAGGCGAACGGCAAGCTCGGCAACGAGGCGTTCCTCGCCAAGGCCCCGGACAACGTCGTGGAGAAGATCCGCGGGCGGCTCGCCAAGGCGGACGAGGACATCGCCCGTATCCAGGAGCAGTTGAACCGGATGCCCGAGGCGTAACCGCCGGTCGTACGCACGTGACGAAGGCCCCCGGGACCACCAGGTCCCGGGGGCCTTCGCCCTGTCCCCGACCCTCCGCCGCCCGGCCCGCACCGACCAGGGCGGCGCCCGGGCGCGTACCGGACGGCCTTCCGTCGGCGCCTGCCCAGGACCGGCTTCCGTCCGGCCCTGCCCAGGACCGGCTTCCGTCCGGCCCTGCCCAGGGCCGGCTTCCGTCGTCCCTCCCCCCCCCGGCACCGGCTTCCGTCCGGCTCTGCCCAGGACCGTCCCCGCCCGGGCCACGAGGGCCCGTCCACCCCTCGCGTGCCGTCCGACCCGGACCTGTTCCGCTCCGCCCCGTAGCCGAGCAGTCCGGGGCGGAGGCGGGCGAAACCCCCGTACGGCCCCATACGCCCCCACACGTCCCCACACCCCGCCGTCTCCGTAGACTGGCCCCGTGAGTGACCTCCCCCCGCACGACAGCAGCGCGTCCGACGAGTCGGAACACCCTGACCCGCACGGTCTCTTCGATGAGATCGTGGCGGCCGAGGCCGACCGCGACCCCGACCTCGCGGTGATCGAGGCCGGCAGCCGTACCCTGCGAACCCAGGGCGCAGGCGGCCCGCAGGCCGACGTACCCGGGCGGCCCTCCGACCCCGAGGTCGACAAGGCGCTGCGCGAGGTGGAGGCCGAGCTCGCCACCCGCTGGGGCGAGACCAAGCTGGAGCCGTCCGTCAGCAGGATCGCGGCGCTGATGGATGTCCTCGGGGAGCCGCAGCGCGCGTACCCCTCGATCCACATCACGGGCACGAACGGCAAGACCTCCACCGCCCGCATGATCGAGGCGCTGCTCGGCGCCTTCGACCTGCGCACCGGGCGCTACACCAGCCCCCACGTGCAGTCGGTCACCGAGCGGATCAGCCTGGACGGGGCGCCGGTCTCTGCCGAGCGGTTCGTCGAGACGTACAACGACATCAAGCCCTACGTCGAGATGGTCGACGGGCAGCAGGAGTACCGGCTGTCGTTCTTCGAGGTGCTCACCGCGATGGCGTACGCCGCCTTCGCCGACGCGCCCGTGGACGTCGCCGTCGTCGAGGTCGGCATGGGCGGCAGCTGGGATGCCACCAACGTGATCGACGGGGACGTCGCCGTGGTGACCCCCATCGACCTGGACCACACCGACCGGCTCGGTGAGACGCCCGGCGAGATCGCCGCGGAGAAGGCGGGCATCGTCAAGCAGGACGCCACCGTCATCCTCGCGCAGCAGCCGGTAGACGCGGCCCAGGTGCTGCTGAAGAAGGCCGTCGAGGTCGACGCGACGGTGGCCCGCGAGGGGCTCGAATTCGGTGTCGTGGCACGGCAGATCGCCGTCGGCGGGCAGCTGCTCACCCTGCGCGGCCTCGGCAGGGAGTACGAAGAGGTCTTCCTGCCGCTGCACGGCGCCTACCAGGCGCACAACGCCGCCGTGGCGCTCGCCGCGGTCGAGGCGTTCTTCGGCGTGGGCTCGGCACACACCCAGCGGCTCGACATCGACACCGTGCGCAAGGCGTTCGCCGCGGTCACCTCGCCGGGCCGCCTGGAGATCGTGCGGCGCTCGCCCACCGTCGTGCTCGACGCCGCGCACAACCCCGCGGGCGCCCGCGCGACCGCCGAGGCGGTCAGCGAGGTGTTCGACTTCAGCCGGCTGATCGGGGTCGTCGGCGCGAGCGGTGACAAGAACGTCCGGGGGCTGCTCGAAGCCTTCGAGCCGATCTTCGCCGAGGTCGTCGTCACCCAGAACTCCAGCCATCGCGCGATGGACGCGGACGAACTGGCCGGGATCGCCGTCGAGGTCTTCGGCGAGGACCGGGTACAGGTCGAACCGCGGCTCGACGACGCCCTGGAGGCCGCGATCACGCTCGCCGAGGAAGAGGGCGAGTTCGCGGGCGGGGGCGTGCTGGTCACCGGATCCGTCATCACGGTCGGCGAGGTCCGACTGCTCCTGGGGAGGGGCTGACTCTCGTGCGTACGCTCTGTGCTTCCACGCTGATCGGCGAGTTCTTCGTCATCGGTTTCGCCGGGCTCGTCGCCATGAAGGAACCCGATCTGTCCACGGCCACGGTCTGGACGGTCTGCGGGGTCCTGATGGTGCTGAGCGTGCTGCTGTGCGGCATGATCACGCGGCCCGGCGGTGTCCAGCTCGGCTGGGCGCTGCAGATCCTGCTGATCGCCGGCGGTTTCGTCGTTCCCTCGATGTTCGTCCTGGGCGCGGCCTTCGCCGCCCTGTGGTGGGCCTCGGTCCACTACGGCCGGAAGATCGACGAGGCCAAGGCCAGGTTCGCCGCGCAGGCGCAGTCTCAGCCGCAGCCCCCGGCACAGGCCGAGCCGGGCGGCAATCCGGCCTAGGGCTGGCCTAGGCCTGTCTGACCATTCCCGCCTGGCCCGCGACGCCTGGCACCGCACTCCCCCAAGCTCTTCGAGCAGGGGGACCCCCACGCCGCGTTGTCGGGCAGGACCGAGTACGCCCGGTACGAGGGCGACCCTCCGCCTTGCGACGCACGGCACCGGACGCCGCGGCCTGATCCGACGCGAAGTGTCAGACAGTCCCTGGGCGGGTGACGGTGCGGCCTATGCGGGCGGGTGACGGTCCGGACTCGGCGGGCCCGGTATCTGACAGTCCGGCGCCGGCGCGGGCGTGTTCCGGCCCGACGCGGGCGGCCTGGGGGCGTATTCCGGCCTGGCGTCGTCGGGGGCATCGGCGGGGGCTTGCGCGGGCCCTGTGGGGCGCCCCCCCGGCGCGCGGCGCAGGCGGGCGGAAGCGTGTGCCCGTATCACCTGACTCTGTGCGACAGCCACCCGGACACGCCCTGTAGCCTCGGTCATCCGCACAAGTGTGACCCGAAGGAGCCATCCCGTGAGCCAGCGCACCCTCGTCCTTCTCAAGCCCGACGCCGTCCGTCGCGGCCTGACCGGCGAGATCATCAGCCGTATCGAGCGCAAGGCCGGCTGGCAGATCACCGCGCTGGAGCTGCGGACCCTGGACCAGGACACGCTGGAGCAGCACTACGGCGAGCACAAGGGCAAGCCCTTCTACGAGCCGCTGGTGGAGTTCATGGCCTCCGGCCCGGTCGTGGCCCTGATCGTCGAGGGCGAGCGGGTCATCGAGGGCGTGCGCGCCCTGGCCGGCCCGACCGACCCGATCGCCGCCGCCCCCGGTTCCATCCGCGGTGACTACGGCGTCATCGTCCGCGAGAACCTGATCCACGCCTCCGACTCCGAGGAGTCCGCCGAGCGCGAGGTGAAGATCTTCTTCCCCGGCCGCGCCTGAGCGTACGGACGCCGGCCTCGCGGGCGCGCCCGCGCGCACGGACGGTCACGGAGGGGCGTACGGACGGTCGCGTCCGAGGTCACGGGCGGTCTCGGCGAGGCCGCCCGGACGATCTCCGGAGCGCGTCGGCCGACGGATTTCAAAGAATTTTTCTGAGACGGCGTCAGCGCCGCCCGGACAGTCTGACCTGGGACGGCCGTGAAAAATCCGGCCGTCCCGTGGCATATGCGCTCTGATCGAGGGAACGCGTGACCCCGATGGCCCGTCTCCACAAGCGAGTCGGCCCGCCATCTGCTGACAATGGCGAAGACCCTCGCGCAGTGTTCGTGTATGCGCGTCTACGATGGAAGCGTTCACGTCGCTGCACCAACCTCGCCGTCCTAAAAAGCCGTCAAAGCTCCACTTGGGAAGGCCAGACGAATCCTGATGGGGAACTCAATGTCGTTCATCGGCCGTGACATGGCTGTCGACCTCGGGACCGCCAACACGCTGGTGTACGTCAGGGGTCGCGGGATCGTACTCAACGAGCCGTCCGTCGTCGCGATCAACACCAACACCGGCGGGATCCTCGCGGTGGGCGCGGAAGCGAAGAAGATGATCGGGCGGACGCCGGGCAACATCGTTGCCGTGCGCCCGCTGAGGGACGGCGTCATCGCCGACTTCGAGATCACCGAGCGCATGCTCCGCTACTTCATCCTGAAGATCCACAAGCGGCGTTACCTCGCCCGCCCCCGTGTCGTCGTCTGTGTGCCCTCCGGCATCACGGGCGTCGAGCGCCGTGCCGTCATCGAGGCGTCGTCCCAGGCCGGCGCCCGCCAGGTGCACATCATCGAGGAGCCCATGGCCGCGGCCATCGGCGCCGGCCTGCCGGTCCACGAGGCCACGGGCAACATGGTGGTGGACATCGGCGGCGGCACCACGGAGGTCGCTGTCATCTCGCTCGGCGGCATCGTCACCGCCCAGTCCATCCGCGTCGCGGGCGACGAGTTGGACAACGCGATCATCCAGCACATCAAGAAGGAGTACAGCCTCCTTCTCGGTGAGCGGACGGCCGAGCAGATCAAGATCACGATCGGTTCGGCGTACGACCTCGACAATGACGAGCACACCGAAATCCGCGGCCGGGACCTGGTGTCCGGACTGCCCAAGACGGTCGTCATCTCCGCGGCGGAGGTCCGCAAGGCGATCGAGGAGCCGGTCAACGCGATCATCGACGCCGTGAAGACGACGCTCGACAAGTGCCCGCCCGAGCTCTCCGGTGACGTGATGGACCGCGGGATCGTCCTCACCGGCGGCGGAGCCCTGCTGCGCGGTCTGGACGAGCGACTGCGCCGCGAGACCGGCATGCCGATCCACATCGCGGAGGACCCGCTGGACAGCGTGGCGCTCGGCTCCGGCAAGTGTGTCGAGGAGTTCGAGGCGCTCCAGCAGGTTCTGGACGCCCAGCCGCGCAGATGAAGTAACACTTCGATTCCGCCGTACGAGATCACCCCTTCTCGTGCGGCGGATCGTTGGTATGGAGGCATAAACTCCTGCGACATAGAGTCATAACCTCCCCCATAACAGCCATCCCGTCACACCCCCCCACTCCAGCCTCATCGCACCGTGGGCATCCTTTTGGCCCAGGGTGCGCCCCTGTTGACCCAATACAACGAGGAAGGCACGGCCGCCGCACGTGAGGGACACACGAGAGAGCCGGCTGCTCCTGGTGCTGCTGATCGCCATCGCGTTCGCACTGATCACGGTGGACATCCGCGGCGGGCAGGACTCACCGGTCGACGGTGCCCGCCAGGCCGCCGCGACGGTCTTCGGCCCGATCGAGAACGGGGTGTCGTCCGCGGTCGACCCCGTCGGCAACGCGATCTCCGCGGTCCGCGACTCGGGCGGACGGCATGATCGCATCGCCCAACTGGAGCACGACAACGCGGCGTTGAAGGCGAGGCTCGGCAGCAACGACCGCAACCGCAGCCGCCTCAAGCAGCTCGACAAGATGATCAAGGTGGCGGGCGAGGGGCAGTACGGCATCAAGGGCGCCGAGGTGATCGCCATAGGGGCGGCCCAGGGCTTCTCCTGGACCGTCACCATCGACGTCGGCGCCCAGGACGGCATCCAGCGCGACATGACCGTCCTGAACGGCGACGGCCTGGTCGGCCGGGTCACCACCGTCGGTCCGGACACCGCGACCGTACTGCTCGCCAACGACCCCGACTTCACCGTCGGCACGCGCATGGAGTCGACCGACGAACTCGGCTTCGCCTCCGGCCAGGGCGACCGCCCGCTGCGCGTCGAACTCCTCAACGCCAAGGCGAAGATCAAGAAGGGCGACCGGCTGGTCACCTTCGGCTCGCAGGCAGACAAGCCGTTCGTGCCCGGCGTTCCCGTCGGCGTCGTCTCCCGGGTCGACCCGTCCGGCGGCGACCTGACCCGCACGATCTACGTGACGCCGTTCGTCTCGTTCACCAAGCTCGACATCGTCGGCGTCGTCGTCGCGGCGCCCAAGAGCGATCCGCGCGACACCGTGCTGCCACCGAAACCCAGACCGACGCCCACGCCGACCGTGACCGTGACGGTCACCCCCTCGGCGAGTGCCCCCGTCCTCGGCCAGCAGCAGTAGCAGGAGGAGCCGAATCCCATGCGTTTCAACCGGATGCTGCTCTCCGTCACCCTGGTGGTCGTCGCCCTGGTGATCCAGGTGAGCGTCCTTGCCCGACTCCATCTCCCGGGCGCCGTCCCGGACCTGGTGCTGCTGACCGTCCTCGCCCTCGCCATGGTCTACGGCCATGTCGGCGGCGCGCTCATCGGCTTCGGCGCGGGTCTGCTCTCCGACCTCGCCCCGCCGGCCGACCACGCCGCCGGGCGCTACGCGCTCGTGCTCTGCGTCATCGGCTATTTCGCCGGCCTGGCCAAGCCGGAGAACGGTCGGCTCAAGTCGGCCACCGGACCGATGGCCGTGGTCGTCGCCGCGGCGATCGGCTCCACCCTGCTGTACGCGAGTGTCGGCGCCCTCGTCGGCGACACCGCCGCCCGCCACGTCGGGCTCAACAGCCTGCTTCTCACCGCCGCCGTCTACGACCTGCTGCTCGCGCCCTTCGTCGTCCCGGTGCTGATGGCGCTGGCCCGGCGCGCCGAGAACGATCCGCTCTCCGACGGTGGTTCGGCGTCCAAGGCGGCCGACGTCGCGTCGGGCTGGCTGTCCTCCGGCGGCACCGGCCTGCGCATCGGCAGCCAGCGCGGCGGACTGCGGGTGAAGGCGGCCAAGGCACGGGTGGCCCGCGCCGGACGCATCAAGGGGGTCAAGCGGCTGTGACGACAGCGACGAGCGCCGTCCGGCGGACGACTCAAGCGCCGCACGGGTCACACGACTTGACCGACCGCGGTGTCGGCGCGCACAGGTTCGCCGTGTACTCGTATGACTCGTACACGCACTGAGAGGGGGAGGCAGCAGCAGTGACCAATATCCCGGAGACCGG
Source organism: Streptomyces sp. NPDC026500 (assembly GCF_055567635.1). NCBI lineage: Bacteria > Bacillati > Actinomycetota > Actinomycetes > Kitasatosporales > Streptomycetaceae > Streptomyces > Streptomyces sp. NPDC026500. Next base: position 352,017 of record NZ_JBVHQB010000007.1, read on the forward strand.
CCGGACCCCACGGGTCCAGATCCGGCTCGTCGTCATCCAGATTCTCGTACTCTCCCTCCTCGGCACCCTCGGCGGACGCCTCTGGTTCCTCCAGATCCGCAACGGCGACGAATACGCCAAGGAAGCCTCCGGCAACCACGTCCAGCAGGTCGTCCAGCCCGCCGTACGGGGCTCGATCCTGGACGCGCGGGGCGTTCCGATCGCCGACAACGAGACCCGGCTCGTGGTCTCCGCCTCGCGCACCGACCTGCTGAAGATGCCGGACGACGGGAAGGCCGTCCTCACCAAGCTCGCCGGCGTGCTCGGTCTCAAGGCCAAGGACGTGATCCAGAAGGTCCGCCTCTGCGACGCCAAGACGCCGCAGCCGTGCTGGAACGGCTCGCCCTACCAGCCGATCCCCATCACCGACAAGGCCACCCCGCGCCAGGCCCTGCAGATCCGCGAGCGCTCCGAGGACTTCCCCGGCATCACCGCCGAGCCGGAGGCGGTACGCCGTTACGCCGCCCCCGGCAAGGCCAACACCGCGCAGGTGCTCGGCTACCTCTCGCCCGTCACCGACGACGAGATCACCAAGGCCAAGGACACGGATTCGCCCTACCTCCGCTCCGACCAGGTCGGCCGCTCCGGCCTGGAGCGCCAGTACGACAAGGCGCTGCGCGGCAAGGCGGGTGTCACCCGCTACGAGGTCGACAACCTCGGCCGCGTCATCGGCAAGGCCAAGAGCGACAAGGCCGAACCCGGCGCCAACCTCGTCACCAGCATCGACGCCCGCGTCCAGCGCGTCGCCGAGTACGAGCTGGACTACGCGATGAAGGTCGCCCGGACCCAGTTCGACAAGATCACCGGCGAGAACTACAAGGCCGACTCCGGCGCGGTCGTGGTGATGGAGGCCAAGACCGGCCGCGTCGTCGCCATGGCGTCCCAGCCGACGTACGACCCGAACGCCTGGGTCGGCGGCATCTCCGGCAAGGACTACACCGCGCTCACCGGCAAGAAGTCCAACTACCCGCTGCTGAACCGGGCCACCCAGGGCCAGTCGGCGCCCGGCTCGACGTTCAAGGTGGTCTCCACCGCCGCCGCGGTCGAGGCCGGTTACGCCTTCGACGGCCACTACCCGTGCACGAGTTCGTACTCCGTCGGCAGCCAGGTCTTCAAGAACTTCGAGGGAGAGAGCTTCGGCCCCATCTCGCTCGGCCGGGCGCTGGAGGTCTCCTGCGACACCGTCTTCTACGGACTCGCCGACAACGAGTGGAAGAAGGACGGCGGGATCAACCCGAAGAAGACCCCCAAGGACTTCTTCTACAAGGCCGCCCACCAGTTCGGACTCGGCAAGGAGACCGGCATCGACCTCCCCAACGAGGTCACCGGCCGCGTCCCGGACCGCCACTGGAAGTCCAGCTACTGGAAGGCCAACAAGGACGCCTGGTGCAAGAGCGGCAAGAAGAACGGCAGCTACGTCGAGCGGATCGCGTACGAGAACTGCCTCGAAGGCAACAGGATGCGCGAGGGCGACTCGATCAACTACTCCATCGGCCAGGGTGACACCCTCGTCACCCCCGTCCAGGAAGCCGCCATCTACTCCGCGGTCTCCAACGGCGGCACCCTGTACGCCCCGACCATCGGCAAGGCGATCGTCAGCGCCGACGGCAGGACCGTCCAGGACATCAAGCCGAAGGTGAACGGCAAGCTGCCGGTCAGCAAGGCGACGCTCAAGGGCATGAACGAGGCCTTCGCGGGTGTCGTCACCCGTGGTACCGCCGCCTGGAAGTTCGGCGGCTGGCCGCAGGACAAGATCCCGCTGCACGCCAAGACCGGTACCGCCGAGGTCTACGGCAAGCAGACGACGTCCTGGCTCGCCACGTACTCCAAGGACTACACGATCATCATGACGATCTCCCAGGCCGGTACGGGTTCGGGAGCGTCCGGTGAGGCCGTGCGCAAGATCTACAACGCGCTCTACGGCGTCTCCGCCGACGGCGCCATCGACAAGAAGAAGGCCCTGCTGCCGACCCCGCAGAAGAGCCTGCCGAAGATTCAGACCGACGGCTCGATCGACGCCCCGGCCATCTCCAAGGACCCGGCCAAGGACCAGCAGGCCAGCCAGGCCCCCAAGGACGGCACCACCGACCCGAACCTGCCCGCCGGTACCACCGCCTCGCCCACGGCCGTCAACCGCGTCACCCGAAGGCGTACGGCCCGCCCGCCCAGGAGGCGGGGGAAGAGGATCCTGACATGACGAGGGCGGCGACCAAGGTGCTGAGGATCCTGACATGACCGGAGCCAACAACTTCTCCGTCTCCGGGTACGGACCCGAGCGCGCGGGCTGGACACGTCTGTTCGCCCGCGACTCGCTCGCCCGCCGGCTCGACTGGCCGATACTGCTGTCGGCCGTGGCGCTCTCGCTGATCGGCGCGGCCCTCGTCTACTCGGCGACCCGCAACCGCACCGAGATCAACCAGGGCGACCCGTACTACTTCCTCATCCGCCATCTGATGAACGCCGGCATCGGCTTCGGCCTGATGATCGGCACGATCTGGCTCGGCCACCGCACCCTGCGCACGGCCGTGCCGATCCTGTACGGGCTCTCGGTCTTCATGATCCTGCTGGTGCTGACCCCGCTCGGCGCGACGATCAACGGCCAGCGCAACTGGCTCGTCGCGGGCGGCCTGTCGCTCCAGCCGGCCGAGTTCATCAAGATCACGATCATCCTGGGCATGGCGATGCTGCTGGCCACACGGGTGGACGCGGGCGACAAGCAGTACCCCGACCACCGCACGGTGCTGCAGGCGCTGGGCCTCGCCGCCGTCCCGATGATGATCGTGCTGCTCATGCCCGACCTCGGCACGATCATGGTCGCGGTCGTCATCGTGCTTGGTGTGCTGCTCTCCTCCGGCGCCTCCAACCGCTGGGTGTTCGGTCTCATCGGCGCGGGCGCCCTCGGCGCGGTCGCCGCCTGGCGGCTGCACGTCCTCGACGAGTACCAGATCAACCGCTTCGCGGCCTTCGCCAACCCCGACCTCGATCCGGCCGGCGTGGGCTACAACACCAACCAGGCCCGTATCGCCATCGGGTCCGGCGGCCTCTTCGGCACAGGCCTCGGCCACGGCTCGCAGACGACCGGCCAGTTCGTGCCCGAGCAGCAGACGGACTTCGTCTTCACGGTCGCCGGCGAGGAACTGGGCTTCGTGGGCGCGGGCCTGATCCTGCTGCTCCTCGGCGTGGTCCTGTGGCGCGCCTGCCGCATCGCCCGCGAGACGACCGAGCTGTACGGCACGATCGTCGCCGCCGGGATCATCGCCTGGTTCGCCTTCCAGGCCTTCGAGAACATCGGCATGACCCTGGGGATCATGCCGGTCGCCGGTCTGCCCCTCCCGTTCGTGTCCTATGGAGGATCCTCCATGTTCGCGGTCTGGGTCGCGATCGGGCTCCTGCAGTCGATCAGAGTGCAACGCCCGATGTCGGCCTAGCCAAGACCCGGCCGAGCGGAGACCGGGTGTCGCCTCGGAGAACTCGAGGTGACACCCGGCCCAACGGGAAAAGACGACCTCTGGCCAAGCCGGGGCCGATTGGGTACTGCCCACGGCCCGTAAACGCGTCTAGATTCGGTTCATGGCGGACACGAAGCGCGAGATCGAGCGCAAGTACGAAGGTCCCGCGGCCGAGGGTGGCACCGAACTGCCAGATCTGAGCGGCGTCCCCGGAGTCGCGGGCATCGTCGACAAGGGCGTCGCCGAACTCGACGCCACCTATTACGACACGCCCGACCAGCGCCTCGCCGCCGCCTCCCTCACCCTGCGCCGCCGCACCGGCGGCGACGACGCCGGCTGGCACCTCAAACTCCCCGTCTCCGAGGGCGTACGCGACGAGATCCAAGCCCCCCTCTCCGACACCGTGCCCCGCGCGCTGTCGGGCCTCGTCCGCTCCCGCGTGCGCGACGCCGAACTCGTCCCCCTCGTACGCCTGCGGTCGGCCCGCGACATCCGCCACCTCGTCGACGACTCCGGCGCCCTGCTCGCCGAGGTCAGCCTCGACCGGGTCCGCGCGGAGCGGCTCAGCGGGGGCAAGGGCACCGCCGCATGGACCGAGATCGAGGTGGAACTCGCGGACGACGGCGACCCCGCCTTCCTCGACACGGTCGAGAAGAAACTCCGCAAAGCCGGTCTGAGCCGCTCCGCCTCGGCCTCCAAACTGGCGAAGGCGCTCGGCGAGACCGGGAAGCGGGCCAAGAAGCCCGCCCCCGAGAAGGAGCCGGTCACCGCGGGCGACCACGTCCTCGCCTACCTCCGCGTCCAGTACGACGCCATGGTCGAACTCGATCCGGCCGTCCGCCGTGAAGTCCACGACTCCGTGCACAGCATGCGCGTCGCCACCCGCCGGATGCGCAGCACCTTCCGCTCGTACGGGAAGATCCTCGACCGTGGCGTCACCGACCCGATCGGCGACGAGCTGAAATGGCTGGCCGGCGAGCTCGGCGTCGACCGCGACCAGGAAGTCCTCACGGAGCGACTCACCGAGGCCCTCGGCGAGCTGCCCCGCACCCTGCTCTCCGGACCCGTGCGCACCCGGATGCGCACCTGGGCGCACGCCCGCCACGGCGGCTCCCGGCGCCGCCTGATCGCCGTCCTGGACGGAAAGCGCTATATGGCGCTGCTGACCGCGCTCGACGCGCTCGTGGCCGACCCGCCGCTGCTCAAGGCGGCGGCGGGCGACCCCGCGAAGGTGATCGCGCAGGCCGTCCGCAAGGACTTCGGCAAGGTCTCCGACCTCGTCGTCCAGGCCCTCGACCGGCCGCCGGGCGCCGACCGCGACCACGCGATGCACGAGGCCCGCAAGAAGGCCAAGCGCACCCGTTACGCCGCCGAGGCCGCCGCCCCGGCCCTGGGCGGACCGGCCGCCGGCCTGGTGAAGTCGATGAAGTCGCTGCAAAGCCTGCTCGGCGATCACCAGGACAGCGTGATGACCCGCGAGGCCCTGCGGGAACTGTCCGCCCTGGCGCACGCGGCGGGGGAGAGCTCGTTCACCTACGGGGTGCTCTACGGCCGTGAGGAGCAGCGCGCGGCGGCGGCCGAGGCGGCGCTGCCGGGGGCCTGGGAGGCGATCGAGGCACAGGCGGCGGTCTGACAGATGCCGACAGGCTGCCGTACGCAGGGAGGCGGCCGAGGCCCGGTGTTCGTCCGGCGGTGCGGCGGGTCCCTCCGGTCGCGTTACGCTAGATGGTCACCCCCCATCAGCTCACGAAGGTTCGCGAGATGCCTGCCGAAACCGCCGTGTCGGTCTTCCCACAGCTCGAAGCTCTGCTCCCGCATGTGCAGAAGCCGATCCAGTACGTCGGCGGAGAGCTCAATTCCACGGTCAAGCCCTGGGACACCTGTGACGTCCGCTGGGCGCTGATGTACCCCGACGCCTACGAGGTCGGCCTGCCCAACCAGGGCGTCATGATCCTCTACGAGGTACTGAACGAGCGCGAGGGCGTCCTCGCCGAGCGCACGTACAGCGTCTGGCCGGACCTCGAGGAGCTGATGCGCGAGCACCGGGTCCCGCAGTTCACGGTCGACAGCCACCGCCCGGTGAAGGCCTTCGACGTGTTCGGCCTGTCCTTCTCCACGGAGCTGGGCTACACGAACATGCTCACCGCCCTCGACCTGGCCGGCATCCCGCTGGAGTCCAAGGACCGCACGCTCGACGACCCGATCGTCCTGGCCGGCGGGCACGCGGCCTTCAACCCCGAGCCGATCGCCGACTTCATCGACGCGGCGATCATCGGCGACGGCGAGCAGGCCGTGCTCGACATGACGGAGATCATCCGCGCCTGGAAGGCGGAGGGCCGCCCCGGAGGCCGCGAAGAGGTCCTCTTCCGCCTGGCGAAGACGGGCAACGTCTACATCCCGGCCTTCTACGACGTCGAGTACCTCCCCGACGGCCGGATCGCCCGCGTGGTCCCGAACAAGTCGGGCGTCCCGTGGCGCGTGTCCAAGCACACGGTCATGGACCTCGACGAGTGGCCCTACCCCAAGCAGCCCCTGGTGCCGCTGGCCGAGACGGTCCACGAGCGCATGTCGGTGGAGATCTTCCGCGGCTGTACGCGCGGCTGCCGCTTCTGCCAGGCGGGCATGATCACCCGCCCGGTGCGCGAGCGTTCCATCACGGGCATCGGCGAGATGGTGGAGAAGGGCCTGAAGGCGACGGGCTTCGAGGAGGTCGGCCTGCTCTCCCTGTCCTCCGCCGACCACTCGGAGATCGGTGACATCGCCAAGGGCCTGGCCGACCGGTACGAGGAGGACAAGATCGGTCTCTCCCTCCCCTCCACCCGCGTGGACGCCTTCAACGTCGACCTGGCCAACGAACTGACCCGCAACGGCCGGCGCTCGGGCCTGACCTTCGCCCCCGAGGGCGGCTCCGAGCGCATGCGCAAGGTCATCAACAAGATGGTCTCGGAAGAGGACCTCATCCGGACCGTCTCCACCGCCTACGGCAACGGCTGGCGCCAGGTGAAGCTGTACTTCATGTGCGGCCTGCCGACGGAGACGGACGAGGACGTCATGCAGATCGCCGACATGGCGATGAACGTGATCGCCGAGGGCCGCAAGGTCTCCGGCCAGAACGACATCCGCTGCACGGTGTCCATCGGCGGCTTCGTCCCCAAGCCGCACACCCCCTTCCAGTGGGCGCCGCAGCTCTCCGCCGAGGACACGGACGCCCGCCTGACGAAGCTCCGCGACAAGATCCGCGGCGACAAGAAGTACGGTCGCTCGATCGGCTTCCGCTACCACGACGGCAAGCCTGGCATCGTCGAGGGCCTGCTCTCCCGCGGAGACCGGCGCATCGGCTCGGTCATCCGCGCCGTCTACGAGGACGGCGGCCGCTTCGACGGCTGGCGCGAGCACTTCTCGTACGACCGCTGGATGAGCTGCGCCGACAAGACGCTCCCCGCCTTCGGCGTGGACGTCGACTGGTACACCACCCGCGAGCGCACCTACGAGGAGGTCCTGCCCTGGGACCACCTCGACTCTGGCCTCGACAAGGACTGGCTCTGGGAGGACTGGCAGGACTCCCTCGACGAAACCGAGGTCGAGGACTGCCGCTGGACTCCCTGCTTCGACTGCGGTGTGTGTCCGCAGATGGACACCAGCATCCAAATCGGCCCGACGGGCAAGAAGCTGCTGCCCCTGACGGTCAAGAACGCAGGTCCGACGCCGGCATCGAGCGGTCACTCCCACTGACGTGAGCGGGGCACTCGATCGGGTGATGGAGGCGCTGGCGGGGGTGAGCGAGGACGAGGTGCCGGCCGCGCTGGCTGCTTCGGGCGCGTCGAGCCGTCGGACTCCGAAGCCCGAGAGTGGTCCTCGGACGCCACTGCCGGGCCCTCGGACCGTCTCGGGCATTCATTCCGAGGTGGAGTGGGTCTGAGCCCTCAGCAGACGTTCGGCGGCCCCTGGTTCGCTCTGAGCCCCGTCCTGGACCCGGGACGGGGCTCATTCGTGTTTCCGGCCGCCCTCTGTGGTGCATGGCGTGGCTCGGGAACGCTGATCACGGCTCGGCTGCCGTTCGTGCCGTGAGAGCGACGGCTCGGGTCTGGACCGGCCTGCCTACTCATCTGCCGCGCTCGGCGTGCCCACCGCAGGAGGCGAACGTAGCGTGCCCATATGAGCGCGATACGTGGCTGTCGGGTCGGAGCGGGAGACGTCTCACGGAAACGTGGGCTGCCGGTTCGACGCGGGCGCGGCCGACCTGGGTGCGGCCCGGCTCGGTCGCTTGTCGTGGGGCAGGTGGTGTTCCCGTGATGAAGAAGATCTTGGTCGCGCTCGGGATCGTGTTGGTCCTGCAAAGCCTCTTCGCGCTCTGTCTGGTCAGTTCGCTGCAACTGCTGGTGCTGCGCAACGCCCCGATCGGCGTGACCGGCTCGTCCCCGGTCGTGAACGCGGTGAGATCGAAGGTGTCGCTTCAGACGATCAACTATGCGGACGAGCCCGCGGTGCTCGATGCGATCGGCCAGAGCAAGCTGTATGGCGCCTACCTGCCCGGCCCCAGCAGCGACACCCTGATCGTGGTCCCGACCAAGAGTTTCTTCGGCCGTGTGGAGCTGGAAGCCGCTTTCGGTGACGCGTCCAAGAAGCTCGGCAAGCCCATGACGGTGAAGACCGTCAAACCGCTCCCGAAGAGCGACCGACTCGGCGGTGTCGTCGGGCTGCTCCTGATCCCCTTGCTCATCGGCGGATATCTCGCCGCCGTCCTGGTGCTCAAAGCGACCAGGACGGCCGCCGCGCCCTGGCATGTGGCGATGCTCCTCGGCTACTCGACCATCGGCGCCGTACTGACCGACCTGATCGCCGGGCCAGGCATCGGCGCCTACGAGAACAGCCATTTCTGGCCGCTCCTGCCCTGCTTCATCCTGATCGCCGCCTCCGTCACCCTCGCCGCCGCGGCCTTCCAACGCCTGGTCGGGCCTCTGGGCACTCTCCTGGTGGCGACCCTGTTCATCATCGTGGGTGGCTCCGCCGCCGGCGGGATCGGGCTCTTCCTCCTCCCCGTCTACTGGCAGCACATCGGCGCCATCTTCCCGCCCCAGCAAGCCGTCACCCTGCTGCGCAACGTCATCTACTTCGACGGCAACAACATCACCACGCCGCTCATCGTCCTCGGCCTGTACACACTGGTCGGGGGCGTCATCATCGGCTACCTGGGCCGCTGGCGCCCGGTCAAGAAGGTCGGCGGCACAGCCCCCTCCCACCGAGCGGGCTCCACGCCCGAGCCCTCCTCCGGGCGCCCTGTCGTGGCGGTCCTGGCCGCTCTGGCCGTCGCCGCCGTGATGCAGTGCCTGTTCACGGTCAACTACATGAGCTCCGCGCACGAGCCCGTCGCGACCGACCTCCCGATCGGCTCCACCGGCGCGTCCCCGATCCTGAACGCGGCCCAGCGGAACCTCTCCCTCAAGGTCACCCAGTACCCCGACGAAACCGCGGTGAAGGACGCGATCGACCAGGCCAAGATCTACGGCGCGCTCATCCCCGGACCGACATCGACCACGCTCCTCGTCGTCCCCACCCTCAGCGATGTCGCCCCCCTCGACCTCGCGGGGAACTTCGAGGAAGCCGCGAAGAAGCTCCGACAGCCGCTCCACGTCGAGCAGTACGCGCCCCATCCCCTGGCGAAGAAGGACCCCTTCGGCCTGGTCTCGTCGCTGATGCTCATCCCGCTGCTCGTCGGCGGCTACATGGGCGCCACGATGCTCCGAGCAACGACCGGAACCTCGGTCGGACGCTGGCGTCTGCCCGCACTCGCCGGGTTCGCCGTCCTCGCCGCCCTGCTGGTCAACGTCGTCGTCTGTACCTGGCTCAAGGGCTACCCCGCGCCCAAGTTCTGGATCGTCTGGCCGATTCTCGCCCTGGTCATCGCGGCCGTCGCCCTGGTCGCCGCCGTCCTGCAAAAACTCCTCGGCGCCGCCGGAACCCTCGTGACCGTCGTCGTGGTCATGCTCTTCGGCAATCCGTCGTCCGGCGGAGCGAACGGAGTTCCCTACCTGCCGGCCTTCTGGCGAGCGATCGGCCCGTACCTGCCACCCCGCAACGCCTACATCCTGCTCCGCAACTCGATCTACTTCGACGGCCACGGAACCACCCAGGCCCTGATCGTCCTGCTCCTCTACCTCGTCATCCCCGCCGTGGCCCTCGTCCTGCTCTACCGCTTCCGCACACCGGAAAGCCCCGTGACCCCGGAGACCGAGGCCGAAGCGACCGCGCTGACCGTCCCTGTGGGCGGCCTGCCGTAGGTGGGGCCATTACGAGCATGCCCAAGGCGACCGAGTGGATGGATCCTCAGAAGTGTTCGCCCGCAGATGGACACCAGCATCCAAATCGGCCCGACGGGCAAGAAGCTGCTGCCTCTGACGGTCAAGAAAGCGGGCCCGACGCCGGCATCGAGCGGTCACTCCCACTGACGTGAGCGGGGCACTCGATCGGGTGGTTGAGGCGCTGGTGGGGGCTGGCGAGGGCGAGGTGACGACTGCGTTGTCTGTGGTCGGCGTCTCGGTCCCGCGCCCATCGGCGCCGTCAGCGCCCCTTCGGACGCCGCTGCCGGGCCCTGAGGCCTCACTGCACATGGTCTCTGAGGTGGAGTGGGTCTGAGGGCCGCATCGGCTGGTGCGTGACTGTGTGACTGCGAGCCCCCTTCCCTGACTGGGAGGGGGCTCGTTGGCGTTCGTCGGCGAGAGAGTCCATGGGCTACTGAAGTTGAACCCGTGATGTCGGCGACGGTGCTCCTGTGGCCGTCGCCGACATCACGGGTGTCAGTGGACCGGTTCGAGATGGTCGGCGCCCGGGCGGCCGGCGCTCAGGTGGGCGGTGAGGAAGCGGGCGGCGCGGTCGAGTGCGGCGTCCGCCTCGTCGAGGCGGCCGTAGTGGTGCTGGAATACGTGGGGGAGGCCGGGGCCGACTTCGAGCGTGACCTCGACGCCGTCGGCGCCCGCGCGGCCGGCCAGTCGGACCGCGTCGTCGAGGAGGACCTCGTTCGCCCCGACCTGCACAAGGAGTGGGGGCAGTCCGGTGAGGTCCGCGAACACCGGGCTGGCCAGGAGATGCGCCCGGTCGCCTGCGCCGACGTAGAGATCGGCGCAGGCGCGCACGTCGTCCGCTGTGAAAACGGGATCGGCGCCCTCCTTGGAACGGATGCTTTCCCCAGCGAGGGTGAGGTCGACCCAGGGGGAGAAGACGACCACGGCGGCCGGTTGCGGCAGCCCGGCTTCCCGGGCGGCGAGCAGCGTGGCGATGCTCAACCCGCCTCCGGCGGAGTCACCGGCCATGACGAGGTCCTGTGGGTCGGTGCCCGACGCCAGCAGCTCGCGGTAGGCCGCGAGCCCGTCGTCGACAGCCGCGGGGAACGGGTGCTCGGGCGCCAGCCGGTAGTCCACCGACGTCGCCCGCAGCCCGGTGCGGCGGGCCAGTTCACCGACCAGCCCTGCGTGGGTGTCTGGTGAGCCGATGACGTAGCCACCGCCGTGCAGGTAGAGCAGCCGGCCGCGGCCGGCTGCTCCGGCCGGCTCCAGCTCCAGGGCCGGCCGCCCGCCCAGGACGGTCCTGCGGGTGACCACGCCCTCCGGCGCGGGGCGGGTGAGGGCCGCGGCGAAACCCCTGCGCTGCTCCTCGGGAGTGGGCCGCTTCTCGCTGCGAGGCGCGGAACGGAGTATGGCGTCCAGGGCCTCGCGCTGCTGTCGGGACATGTGGGGCCTCCATGGGGCGGGGTGCGAGGATGGATTCCTGGGAATCCACCTGCCCGCCTCAACCGGATTCCAAGGAAGATGATTCCCAGGAATCTACTGGAAGGCCAATGTGAGCCACATCACCCCGATCTTCATCGACCTGGTCCGCGTCGAGACCCGGCTCTACAACGCGGTGAGCGCCCGGCTGCGCGCCGAACAAGGGCTGAGCCTGGGACAGTTCGAGTTTTTGGAGATCATCGACCGCGTGCCCGGGTGTCGCGTGCTCGACATCGTCGGCGAAGTGGCGATCACCGTGGGGGCCGTCAGCAAGGCGGTCGACCGGCTGGTGGCTGCGGGCTGGTGCCTGCGGGTCGCGCACCCCCAGGACCGTCGCTCGTCCGTCCTCCGCCTCACATCCGCGGGTGAGGAGCGGTTGTCTGCATCCCGCCCCATTGTCGAAAGCGAGCTCATCTCACTGACCGTGGCGGTTCCCCCCGACGACCTGGCCCGCATCGGCTCAACCCTGGCCGGTCTTCGCGCGACCCTCGAGGCGGGCCCCCACGGCCGGCCGGAATGACGGGGCATGACCCGCGGATGACAGCCGACCTCCCAGAGTTGAGTGACACTGCTTGGCCCCAGCTGGACACCGGCATCCGAATCGGCCCGACGGGCAAGAAGCTGCTGCCGCGGACGGTCAAGAACGTGGGTCCGACGCCGAGCGGTCACGCGCACTGACGTGGGCGAGGCACGCGATCGGGTGACTGATGCCCTGGCGCGGGCGGGCGAGGACGAGGTGCCGGCCGCGCCGGCTGCTTCCGGCGCGCCGAGCCGCCGGCCCTCGGAGCCCGAGAGTGGTCCTCGGACGCCACTGTCGGGCCCCGGACCGTCTCGGGCATTCATTCCGAGGTGGAGCGGGCCTGAGCCCTCAACAGACGTCCGGCGGGCCCCTGCTTCGCTCTGAGCCCCGTCCCGGACCCGGGACGGGGCTCGGTCGTGTTTCCGGCCGCCGGACTTGCCGGCTCGGCCGACCCGGGCGCGGCCCGGCTCGGTCGCTTGTCGTGGGGCAGCTGGTGTTCCGTGCGGTCGGCGAGTGTTGTCGGTCGCTCGGGAAGGTACGCCGTTCGCGTGCATCCCGCGCCCCGTCCGTAGGTGCTGGGCATGGCTCCCTCTCCGACCGTGGTTGAGTCGCCGGTATGACCAAGAGTGACGCCGAGGCTCTGTTCGGCAACCGTTTCCTGACCATGCCCGCTCCCTCGGAGACCTTCCCCGAGAAGGGCATGGCCGCGACGGATGCAATGAGGCTCGTGGATGTGGATCTCGCCATGGAGGGCGACCCGCAGCGCAACCTCGCCACGTTTGTCACCACTTGGATGGAGCCGGAGGCGCAACGGCTGATCGCCGAGAATCTCCACCGCAATTTCATCGACCATGCGGAGTACCCGATTTCCGCCGAGATCGAGCAGCGTTGCGTGCGCATGCTCGCCGACCTCTTCAACGCGCCGGGTACGACAACCGGATGTCGGACCCAGGGTTCGTCCGAGGCGATCATGCTCGGTGCGCTGTCGCTGAAATGGAAGTGGCGGGAGCGCCGGCAGGCGGCCCATCTGTCGGTCGACCGCCCCAACTTGATCTTCGGCGGGGACGTCCACGTCGTGTGGGAGAAGTTCTGCCGCTACTTCGACGTCGAACCGCGGATCGTGCCGCTTGCCGAGGGCAAGTACACGATCGGTCCGGAGGACGTGGAGCCTCACCTCGACGAGAACACGATCGGCGTCGTCGCCGTCCTCGGCACCACGTTCACCGGCCACAAGGACGACGTCGTCGGGATCGACAAGCTCCTGCGGGACGTCCGCCAGAAGCGGGACCTCGACATCCCGATCCACGTCGACGGAGCCAGCGGCGCATTCGTGTGGCCCTTCCTCTACCCGGACTCGAAATGGGACTTCCGGCTCGAGCAGGTCCGTTCGATCAACGTCTCGGGACACAAGTACGGCCTGGTCTACCCCGGCATCGGCTGGCTGGTCTTCCGCGAGGAGTCCGACCTGCCCAAGGACCTCGTGTTCGAGGAGAACTACTTGGGCAAGACCGACTCGACGTTCACGTTGAACTTCTCCACCGGCGCGTCGATGGTGCTCGCGCAGTACTACAACTTCGTCCGGCTCGGTCGTCAGGGCTACACCTACGTCATGAAGATGATGCAGGAGAACGCCCACGCGCTGGCGGACAACCTGCGGAGCGGAGGCCGCTTCGAAGTGATCGGGAGCGACCTCGAGCAGCTGCCGCTGGTCGCTTTCCGTCTCGCCGGCAAGCACGCGTACGACGAGTCCGACGTCGCCTGGCAACTCTCGGCCGAGCGCGGCTGGATGGTGCCTGCGTACACGCTCCCGCCCAACGCGGAGCGGGTGAAGATCATGCGTGCCCTGGTCAAGGAGACCCTGAGCCGCGAGCAGATCGATCGCCTGGGCCAGGACATCGCCGACGCGTGTCGCACTCTGGACGACAAGGGTGCGACCCATGAGAAGGAGCGGGCCCGGGTCAAGCGCGGCACCGGCTACTGAGGCACCTCCGCCCCCGATTGCACACCGGCCGGCTCCCGTGAAGAAGCTCCGGCAGCCCCTCCGCGTCGAGCGGTACGCACCCCTTCCGTCTGCGGAGAAGGACCCCTTCGGCCTGGTCGAGAGATGGACACCAGTATCCAAATCGGCCCGACGGGAAAGAAGTTGCTGTCGCTGACGTCCAAGGACGCGGCTCCGACCCCGAGCGGTCACGCCCACTGAGGTGAGCGGTGGAGCTCGATCCGGTGATCGAGGCCCTTGCGGGACCGAGCGAGGACGAGGCCGCCTCCGCGCCGGCCACGGTCGGCGCCTCGCGGATCGCCTTCGCGGTGGAGTGGGCCCGAGGCCCGGTCCAGGCTTGTGCACCGCCGTGTGGCCATAGAGCCCCTTCCCCGTCGGGAGGGGGCTCATTGGCGTTCCGTCGCGTAGTCGATCACCTCACGACACGGGCCACGGTCGAGCCGATGTCTCCGGCGGGGGATCGGCCGGTACCGGGTTGGGGGGCGCGCCGTTCCCGGCAGGACGACTCGCAGGGGTGCAACGAGTGCACCCCATTGCGGGGTTCATGACGGGCCCGGACGAAATCCCTGCCGGCCTGCTCCACAAGGAGCGTGCCCTAAGCGGGCTGCGGCGGTGGGCGACAGGTAGGGGCTCGGCCCAGCCGTGGACTACTCGCGCCAGAGCTGTGGGGCAACCCACCGAACGGATTCCAGGGGTGGCCGTCCTGCCCTGCGAGCCGGTGAGACGGGGCAGTTGGGGCGACTCCAGGGCCGGACTCGCGTACCTCCCAGGGCTCGCTACGAAGATTTTGCGAACGCACGGGCATCGCATGAACCGCTTTCCATCTGGCGGAGTCCCCTTTGCCCGGCTCTACGGCCGACCGCTAACTGCGCGTTCACCGACCTTCTCTTCCTCGGCTGTCTACGCGCGTGGTGTCATGCACACGCCCACGGTCCCCCGGGTGGGCGCCAACTCGACCAGGAGTCACGCATGTTGTGGAAGGTCTTCGGCCGCGCCGGTGTCACGCTGGCAGCGGGCGCCGCCGTGCTCGCCACCGCCGTCCCCGCGAACGCCGCGAGCTACACGGCGTTCGCCTCCTCGCAGAGCAGCAGCCAGCCCACCATCTACGGCTTCATCAACTCGGCCACCACCTCCCTCGACATGACGATGTACGAGCTGGAGGACACCACGGCCGTCAACGACCTCATAGCGCTGGAGAACAAGGGCGTCGCGGTACGGGTGATCCTGGACAGCGCGCACAAGTCCGCCAACCAGTCGGCGTACAACTCCCTGACGAGCGCGGGCGCGGGAGTGGTCTGGTCGTCGTCCACCTTCGTCTACACCCACCAGAAGACCATCACGGTCGACGGCACCAAGTCGCTGATCCTCACCGGCAACCTCACCTCCCAGTACTACCCGACCGGCCGTGACTACGGCGTCTTCGACGACGACACCCGTGACGTCGCCTCGATCGAGAAGGTCTTCAACGCGGACTACACCGGCACCGCGATCACCCCGACCGACGGCGACCATCTGCTCTGGTCCCCCACCGACTCCCGCAGCCGCCTGGTGTCCGTGATCAACAGCGCCACCAAGACGCTCGACGTCGAGGAACTGGAGTTCAGCGACAGCACGGTGGTCAACGCCATCGTGGCCAGGGCGAAGGCGGGCGTCGCCGTACGAGTGGTCCTGGAGAGCCCGTCCAGCTACTCCAGCCAGGTGTCCGCGATCAAGGCGGCCGGCGGCACCGTCGTCGGATACTCCGACCCCGACGGCTTCTACATCCACGCCAAGGCGATGGTCGCCGACTATGGCCTGTCCACCCAGGAAGTGGAGGCGGGTTCCATGAACATCAGCAGCAACTCGCTGAGCAACAACCGGGAACTGGGTCTCATCCTCACGGGCACCGGCGTGGCCCAATCCGTCGCCACCACCATCGAGACCACCTTCAACAGCGACTACAAGGGCGGCACCACCGCCTAGAACCTGTCGTGCTTTAAGTCGGATGCCCGAACCGCCGGCCGGCGTTACCGTGGGCGTCGTTCAGGTGCGCAGGTTGCGGCTACTTCTCCTTTCAAGAGAGCGACGCGGGTTCGAATCCCGCCGCCGGCCCCGGCCGGTGTCGTCCAGCGGCCCAGGATGCTTACGTTGCCGCCGCCGACTTCGATCTCTGAACACCCGGACACAAGCCGTCCGCCACGAAAATTCCCGGTGGACGGCTTCGTCATGCCAGACAGGGCGCTCCGTCCTGGTCGTTCCAGAGCACCGGATCCCGGCAGGCCGCGTGTGGTGTACTCGTCCGGCGATCATCACAAGACTGCGTGCGGGGGACTTGGTGAGTACCGAGGACGAGATGCTTGACGCCTGGGTGGACGTTGAGGAACGGCTGCCCTGGTTGCCGCTCGACCCCTATTTCGTGGGTGAGGAACGGCACGGCCTCCTGGTGGAGGAACTGGAACGCTCCGGCTTCTCCGTACTGGAGATCGACCTGGCGGCGGTGCGCGAGGAGCGGCAGCTCAAGTCCGCGCTGGGCCGGGCGTTGGTCAAGCCGGAGGGATACGCCGACAACTGGGACGCGCTGCGCGACCTTCTCCAGCAGCGCGGTGAGAGCCGTCCGTGGCTCATCGCCATCGTGTTCACGAGCGCCCACTCGTTCCTCCGCGCGGACGTGCACAGTTTCGTGCGGTCCGTGACGGTGCTGCACAGTCTGTCCGAGGAGCTGTCGAACATCGACGAACCGTACGGCCAGCTGGAGCTGTTCTACGTGGGGGAGTGGACCGAGGCCTGAGGCGGCGCGGCGGTCGTCCGTCGCGTGGGGTGTCCTGGGGGTCGGGTGGCGACCCGTCGGACACCCCTTCTGCGTGGCGGTTGTCAGGCCGGTTCAGATACGGGGCGTACGGGGAACCGGTGGCGGAGAGCCGATGGTCATACGCCGCCGTTGACGGCGCCGGGCGTCGGCTGCAGTGCGACCAGGATCCAGGGCTTGGGGTGACCCGTGCGGTCGGCGCAGTTCAGGGTCGCGGGGTGGGTGGTGGTGAACGCGACGCAGGCCGCTTCCCAGACCTGGCCCGTGGTGGTGACGACGTCGAACTTGATGCGTTTCACCGTGGTGCTCCGGTTGTGCGCGTTGACGGAGACGTCGCAGGGCAGGCCGGCCGCGCCGCCCGCGGGATAGTCGGGACGGCCGCTGAGGTCGGTCCACAGGAAGTTCTGCTTCTCGCCGGTCCGCTGGTCGCGGATGCCCGCGTACGTCCTTCCGCCGGTCAGCGCGACACGGATCTCGAAGTCCTCCGACGCCTGATCGGCGTCGATGCCGATACACGGGCCCGTCGGTCCCGTCGGGCCCGTCACGCCGATCTGGCCCGGGGGGCCGGTGGTTCCGGTGGCGCCGGGCTGTCCCTGAGGTCCGGTGGGCCCGGTCGCACCGGTGGCGCCCCGCGGGCCCCGCGGACCCCTGCACCCCCACCTGCCGTCGGCGGGCCCGCCCGCGGCGGCGCGGACCTCCCGGTCGTGCGGCCGACACCTGTCGCCGCCGTCCGCCGCCGTCGTGCGATCGGACGCGCTTCGGGTCGCCGGGGTCGCGGGGCTGACCACTCCCGACGTCATCACCAGCGCCAGTGAGGCGACCGCGCCGGCCTTCTTGAACCGGCCGCGGCCCGGCGGGCCCAGCAAGCGGGCGGTCCTGGACTCAGGATTCATACGGGCGCGCTCCTTGAATCGATCGGTGGGGGATTCCCCGAAGCCGATCGCGAGCTTGACCCGCGGATGACCGTCAGACCGTCACATTCCGGCTAACGCGCCATGTCTATCATCAAATCAGCTTAATTGTGGGCAACCTGATGGGTCAATTCTCCGCCAGTGGTTCGAAGTTGGACTTGCTGCGCCCGATCGGGCGCTGTTCGGCTCCGCGACCCGCGCCTTACGATCCTGGGCACCCGGCGTGTGCCACATTGGCAGCCGTGAAGCAGCAGACCATCTGCCTCTGCATGATCGTCAAGAACGAGTCGCGGGTCATCGAACGCTGCCTCGGCTCGGTCCGCCACCTGATCGACACCTGGGTGATCTCCGACACCGGCTCGACGGACGGCACCCAGGACCTGATCCGCGCGGCACTCGCCGGCATCCCGGGCGAACTCCACGAGGACCCCTGGGTCGACTTCGGCCACAATCGCACCCGGAACATCCGGCACGCCCGCGGCAAGGCCGACTTCCTCCTCACCGTCGACGCCGACCACGTCCTGCGCCAGGACGCCCCGCTGCCCCGGCTGACGGCGACCTCGTACATGCTGCGCTACGACACTCCGGGCACCCAGCACCGCTTCAAGCACCTGATGCGGGGGGACCGGACCTGGCGCTACGTCGGCGTCACCCACGAGTACCCGTGCACCGACGAGCCCGACGTCCAGGAGAACCTGGACGCGCTGGTGATCGAGGACCACGCCGACGGCGGCTGCCGCGCCGACAAGTTCGAACGCGACGCCCGCCTGCTCCGGGGAGAGCTCGAGCGCGATCCCGCCAACACCCGCACGGTCTTCTATCTCGCCAACACCGAACGCGACCTCGGGCACGCCGAAGAGGCGATCGCGCTGTACGAGCGGCGCGCGGCGATGGGCGGCTGGCCGGAGGAGGTCTACTGCTCCCTGCTGGAGGCCGGTCTCCTCAAGGCCGAGAGGACCGGGGACTGGCCGGGGGCGATGGACGCGTTCTCCCGTGCCTGGGAGGAGCGTCCGGAGCGGCTCGAAGCCTGCTACGAACTGGCCTCCCGGCTGCGGGTCCAGGGCCGTCACCACACCGCGCACGCCCTGCTCGGTGCCGCCCTGGACCGGCCCGAACCCGACGACCTGCTCTTCACCCGGAGCTGGGTGTACCGCTGGGGTCTGCTCTTCGAGTACTCGATCACCGCGTACTGGGTGGGTGACCACGCCGGCTCGGTCCAGGCCTGCGACCGGCTGCTGGGCCTGCCCGACCTGCCCGAGGCCATCCGGCGCCAGACCGGAATCAACCGCGAGTTCTCGGTCCAGCGCCTCGCCACCGTCCCGCCGCCGGCCTCCGTTCCCGGCGGGGCGAGGGCATCCCGGGCGGGCAGGGCCGCGAGGAGGTAGCGGGCACCGTGCCGGACCTGATCGGCCCGGCACGGCCCGTCGGCCGACGGTGGACCGACGTCGGACCCACCGCCTGTCGGCAGGTGTGACGGGAAGTCGTGCCGCCGGGTGTCGATTTGTCGCATCCATCGCGGTGCCCGGTGCGTCTACGCAGGTATGGATCTGGAAAAGCCGCCCCCTGGGCGGCCCGGCACACAGGCCGAGGGATGTCTTGTCGTCGCGATCCGCATTCCGGTGCGGATCGTGGTGCTCGTCCTCGTCGTGCCGGTACGGATGGTGTGGGACGCGCTCGCCGTCGGCGGAAGGTTTCTTCGGGACACCCTGTTCCGCCCGCTGGGGCGAGCGCTCGGGTGGGCGCTCGGATGGGTGGCACGGGCGCTGTTCGTCTGGCCCTGGGTCGCGCTGTGGCGGTACGTCGTCCTGCCCGTCGGCGGAGCGCTGGCCCGGCTCGGCTACGTGCTGCTCGTCGTGCCCGCGGTGTGGCTGTACCGCACGGTCCTTACCCCGCTCGGTCACGCCGTCGCCTGGGCGGTCCGGGGGATCGGTGCCGGGTTCGCCCTGCTGTTCAGGGGTGTCGCGGCCGTGGTCACCTGGATCGCCGGCGGTGTCGTGACCGTGCTCGACTGGGTGTACGTGCGGCTGCTCACGCCTGTCGGACGATCCGTCAGGTGGCTGCTCAAGGGCGTCGGGCTGGTCCTCGCGGCCATCGGGGTCGGGGCGTACACCGCCGTCGCCTGGCTGGCCCGGTACCTGCTCGTCGTCCCGGCCCTGTGGCTCTACGCCCGGGTCCTCACGCCCGTCGGCAGGGCGATCGCCCTGCTGGCCGGGGGGCTCGCCTGGATCATACGGATGATCTTCGTGGGCATCGGTGCCGCGCTCTACTGGACGGCGCGCGTCCTGCTGGTGCTGCCCGTCCTCGCGGTGTGGCGCTGGGTCCTCGTGCCGGTCGGGCGGATTCTCGCCGTCGTCGCCAGGGAGATCGGCGAGGCCCTCGGGCACGCGTGGCGGGTCGCCGGGCACATCTCGCTCGCCGTCGGACGGTTCCTCGCGCGCCTCTTCCGGTGGACCTTCGTGGAACCGGCGCGCTGGGCCTACCGGACCGTGCTGACGCCGGTCGGGCACGCCGTGCGCGACCTGGTGCTCAAGCCCGCGGCCGAGGTGGCGCGCGGCGTCCGGCGGGCGACACGGCAGGCCCTGGACGCCGCCCGGGACAGCGCCCGGCAGGCCCGCGCCGACTTCCGGCGGGTGCTCTTCGGGACGCCCCCGGAACCGGAGCCGGTCGCCCGGCGGGAACCACCGGCCGGTGAGACACGTACTCTAGGTAGCAGTACGACCGCACTCATGAAGGACTGAGCGACACTGGGCAAGCGACAGCCCGAAGGCCCGCCGCCCGCACCCGCGGTGCAGCGCATCCGACTGCGCTACACCAAGCGCGGCCGCCTCCGGTTCACCAGCCACCGTGACTTCCAGCGCGCCTTCGAGCGTGCCCTGCGCCGTGCCGCCGTACCCATGGCGTACTCGGCGGGGTTCACGCCGCATCCGAAGGTGTCGTACGCCAATGCCGCACCCACCGGCACGGGCAGCGAGGCGGAGTACCTGGAGATCGCGCTCACCGCGAAGCGCGACCCCGAGAAGCTGCGCGAGCTCCTCGACGAGTCGATGCCCCAGGGTCTCGACATCATCGAGGCGGTCGAGGCCCGCATCTCGGGTCTCGCCGACCGGCTCACCGCTTCCGTGTGGGAGCTGCGCCTCGACGGCGTGGACCCGGCGGAGGCGGAGCGCGCGGTGGAGGCCTTCAACGCGGCCGAGACCGTCGAGGTCAGCCGCAAGACCAAGAACGGCATGCGGACGTTCGATGCCCGCAGTGCCGTGGCAAGCCTTGAGACGACCCCTGAGACGAACAGTCCACAGGCTGATAGGCCGACAGACCAGCCCTGTGCGATACTGCGGCTGGTTGTTCGGCACGTGACGCCTGCCGTTCGACCCGACGACGTCCTGTCCGGTCTTCGCGCCGTGGCCGACCTGGCGCCGCCGGTCGCCGCAGCGGTGACCAGGCTGGCGCAGGGGCTGTTCGATGAAGAGACCGGCACGGTGACCGACCCGCTCGCGCCCGACCGCGAGGCAGTCGCAGCCGCCCCAGCCGATCGCACAGGGGCCGCCGAAACTGCCGCCGCGAAGGCGTCGGCGTAAGGAAGGTCCCGCGTAAGGACAGATGTCGTAACGCCGCCCTCGTATCCGGGAGCCACCTGGGTCGGGCAGCGCACCGACCAGAAGACTTTCGCCAGGCCGTACGCACACATGGCGTACGGAACCGGCGAGACAGGACACAGAGAGCTTCCGTGCGGCGCCCGCGCCCCGGACGGCGGCACCGCGCATCGCGCGAGCCGCGGACGTCACCGGCATTGCCGGACCAGGCGCGGCGCCCGGGAGCCTGACGGGAGATCCACCCGCATGCTCGAGCCGACCGAACCCACCGAGGGTTCCGACACCAACAACACTCCCAGCGACACCCTGCCGCCGCGGCGCCGCCGCCGTGCGGCGTCGCGCCCCGCCGGTCCGCCGGCCGCCGCCTCCGAGGCCGCGGCCGAGACCACCGCGCCGGCCATACCGGCCGTGGCGTCCGCCGACCTCGTGGCGGAGGAAGCCTCCGCCGCGACCTCTGTGAATGCCGAGGTCGAGGAGACGGACGAGGCCGAAGAGGCTGTCGAGACGGCCGCGGTCGAAGAGACCGAGGAGGCTCCGGCCGAGGCCGAGGCCGCCGTCACCACCGAAACCGAAGACGCCGCACCGCGCCGTACGCGTCGCCGTGCCACCCGCCGTGTCTCCGCCCCCGCCAGTGCGCCCGCGGCGGCCGAGACCGCCGAGACCGTGGTGCCCGCCGCCGCGGCCGCAGAGCCCGAGGCCCAGCCCGTCGAGGAGGCCCCGGCCGCGGTCGAGGAGACCGCGCCCGCCGGCCGAACCCGCCGTCGCGCCACCCGCCGTGTCTCCGCGCCCACCGGTGCGCCCGCCACGGCCGAGACCGTCGAGGTCGTGACGACCGCCGCCGAGCCGGTGGCCGCCCCCGCCGAGGCCGAGGCGCCCGCCGCCGAGCCCGCCGCCGAAGAGGCCGCCCCGCGTCGTACCACCCGTCGTCGTGCCACCCGGCGCGTC
Source organism: Streptomyces sp. NPDC026500 (assembly GCF_055567635.1). NCBI lineage: Bacteria > Bacillati > Actinomycetota > Actinomycetes > Kitasatosporales > Streptomycetaceae > Streptomyces > Streptomyces sp. NPDC026500. The sequence continues at coordinate 374,015 of NZ_JBVHQB010000007.1, forward strand.
TCCGCACCCGCCGGTGCGCCCGAGGGCGACACCGCCGACGAGCGTGTGGAGGCGCCCGTGGCCAGCGAGAACAAGTCCGAGGAGGCCGCGCAGCCCGAGGCCGTCGAGGCTGAGGCCGCGCAGCCCGAGGACGGCGGCCCGCGCCGCACCCGCCGCCGCGCCACCCGCAAGGCCGCCGTCGGTTTCTCGGCGCCCGCGCCGAAGGCGACCGAGGAGTCCTCGCGGCGCCCCGGCCGCCCGGCCGTCGCCGTTTTCCAGGCGCCGGTCTTCACCGAGCCGATGTTCCAGACGCCCGAGCGGGCCGCCGCCGCGGCAGCCGCCGAGGCCGCCGAGGAAGCCGCCGAGTCCGTCGAGGCCCCCGCGCCGGTCGAGGCCGTCGAGGAGCCCACCGTCGGACGCAGGCGCCGCCGTCGCCGGGGCGTCGAGGACGAGCCGGTGACCGCGGCCGAGGAGCCGCAGCCGCAGGTGACCGAGGAGTCCGCCGAGGACGCCGAGGAGGCGGAGGACGCCGAAGAGGCTGAGGACGCCGTCGAGGGTGACGAGGGCGAGGAGGAGTCCGCGGGCTCCCGCCGCCGTCGCCGTCGGGGCGGCCGTCGCCGCCGCCGCGGCGAGTCCGCCGAGTCGGACAGCGAGGCCGGCGAGGACGACTACGCCGCCGAGCAGGCCGCGCAGGACGCCGAGGACACCGCCGAGCAGACCGAGGAGGACGCCGAGGACGCCGACGAGCGCGAGGAGGCGGGCGGCTCCAGCAGCAGCCGTCGCCGTCGTCGCCGCCGTCGTCGCGCCGGTGACTCCGGTGGCGAGGCCGAGCCCAGCGAGAACGACCCCGAGCGCACCGTCGTCAAGGTCCGCGAGCCGCGCGGCAGGCGCGAGGAGCAGCCCTCCGACGAGGTGCAGTCCATCAAGGGCTCGACCCGTCTCGAGGCGAAGAAGCAGCGCCGTCGTGAGGGCCGCGAGCAGGGCCGTCGCCGTGTGCCGATCATCACGGAGGCCGAGTTCCTGGCCCGCCGCGAGGCCGTCGAGCGCGTGATGGTCGTCCGCCAGAGCGGCGAGCGCACCCAAATCGGCGTCCTCGAGGACAACGTGCTCGTCGAGCACTACGTCAACAAGGAGCAGGCGACCTCGTACGTCGGCAACGTCTACCTGGGCAAGGTCCAGAACGTGCTGCCGTCGATGGAGGCGGCCTTCATCGACATCGGCAAGGGCCGCAACGCGGTGCTCTACGCCGGTGAGGTCAACTTCGAGGCGCTCGGCATGGCCAACGGGCCGCGCCGTATCGAGTCCGCCCTCAAGTCCGGCCAGTCGGTCCTCGTGCAGGTCACCAAGGACCCGATCGGCCACAAGGGCGCGCGTCTGACCAGCCAGGTCTCCCTGCCGGGCCGCTACCTCGTGTACGTGCCCGAGGGTTCGATGACCGGCATCAGCCGCAAGCTGCCCGACACCGAGCGCGCGCGTCTGAAGACCATCCTCAAGAAGATCGTCCCCGAGGACGCGGGCGTCATCGTGCGCACCGCCGCCGAGGGCGCGAGCGAGGACGAGCTGCGCCGCGACGTCGAGCGTCTGCAGGCGCAGTGGGAGGACATCGAGAAGAAGGCGAAGAGCGGCAACGCCCCGACGCTGCTCTACGGCGAGCCGGACATGACCGTCCGTGTCGTCCGCGACATCTTCAACGAGGACTTCTCCAAGGTCATCGTGAGCGGCGGCGAGGCGTGGGAGACCATCCACGGCTACGTCTCCCACGTGGCGCCCGACCTGACCGACCGGCTGTCGAAGTGGACCTCCGAGGTCGACGTCTTCGCCACGTACCGGATCGACGAGCAGCTGATGAAGGCGCTGGACCGCAAGGTCTGGCTGCCCAGCGGCGGTTCGCTGGTGATCGACAAGACCGAGGCCATGATCGTGGTCGACGTCAACACCGGAAAGTTCACCGGCCAGGGCGGCAATCTCGAAGAGACCGTCACCAGGAACAACCTGGAGGCGGCCGAGGAGATCGTGCGCCAGCTGCGGCTGCGCGACCTGGGCGGCATCGTCGTCATCGACTTCATCGACATGGTCCTGGAGTCCAACCGCGACCTGGTGCTGCGGCGCCTGCTCGAATGCCTGGGACGCGACCGTACGAAGCACCAGGTGGCCGAGGTGACCTCGCTGGGCCTCGTGCAGATGACCCGCAAGCGGGTCGGCCAGGGCCTGCTGGAGTCCTTCTCCGAGACCTGTGTCCACTGCAACGGCCGCGGTGTCATCGTGCACATGGAGCAGCCGACGTCCGTCGGTGGCGGCGGCAAGCGCAAGAAGCGCGGCCGTGGCGGTGCCGAGCACGACCACGACCACGAGCTCACGCACGAGAGTGCCGAGGAGCCGGAGACGGTCGAGACGGAGGCCGAGCCGGCCGCCGAGGTCGCCGTGCCCGTCGCGCTCGTCGAGACCGAGTTCCAGCCGGACGAGGAGTTCTACGGCAGCGCCGCCGAGGCGGAGGCCGCGGCGACCCGAGGCCGTTCGCGCCGCCGGACCCCCCGGCGCGCGTCCGCCCCGGCGGGTGCGCCGAAGACCGAGGAGCGCGCTCCCCGGAGCAGGCGCGAGGAGCGGGCCGAGCGGGCCGCCGCCCGGTCCCGTGAGGCCGCCGAGGCCGAGCCGTTCGCGGCCGAGGACCCGGTCGTCGAGGCGCCGGCCGCCGAGCAGCCGGTGGTCGAGGCTCCGGCCGAGACCGCCCAGGCCGCCGTGGCGGAGGCCGAGGCCGCTCCCCAGGGCCGTACGCGTCGTCGTGCGACCCGGAAGGTGTCGGCTCCGGCCGGTTCGCCCAGGACGGCCGAGGAGGCCGTGGTGACGGTCACGGAGCCCGCTCCGGCGCCCGTCGCCGAGACCGCGCCCGAGCCGACGCCCGAGCCGGTGGCCGAGGCCCCCGCCGAGAGCGCCGCGCCGGCCCGTCCGCGCCGTCGTGCCGTGCGCAAGGCCACCGCGCCCACCGCGTCCGCGGAGGCGGCCGTCACGGTCGTCCCGTCGGCCGCCGCGGAGCCGGTCGCCGAGCCTGCCGAGCCGGAGGCCCCCGAGGCCGACGCCGAGGCTCCGGCCGCCAAGAAGACGGCGGCCCGCAAGACGGCCAAGAAGGTGACGGCGAAGAAGGCCGCCACCAAGAAGGCCGTGGCGGCCAAGAAGACGGTCGCCAAGAAGACCACGGCCAAGAAGGCGACCGCGAAGAAGGCGGCCGCCAAGTCCACGGCGAAGAAGACCGCGGCGGCGGAGCAGACGCTCTCCACCGTCACGGCGTCCACCGACGAGGACTGAGCCTCCACCCGACGTCCCGGGCCCGCGCATCCGCCGGGCCCGGAACGTCGCGTGACCGGTGGCACACCCGCGGGGCCCGGCCTGGTTTGACCCTTTCGGCCGTGGCCCCGTAACCTTGACCGTCGGCGTGTCCCCTGACGCGCCGCACCCCCGTAAACCTCTTCCTCCTGGTGTTGCGAGCCTCGCGCTCCGCGCTCCGGGAGAGGCCGCTCGCGTGAGTCGGCGGCTGGACTGCGGGGTCCGTTCCGAGCGAAAGAGAGATCCGCGTGTACGCCATCGTGCGCAGCGGTGGTCGCCAGCACAAGGTTGCTGTCGGCGACATCGTTGAGGTTGACAAGATTCCCACCGCCAAGGTTGGCGACACGGTCGAGCTCTCGACCCTGCTCGTTGTCGACGGCGAAGCCGTGACGAGCGACCCCTGGGTCCTTGCCGGCATCAAGGTCCAGGCTGAGATCGTGGACCACCACAAGGGTGTGAAGATCGACATCCTTCGCTACAAGAACAAGACCGGCTACCGCCGTCGTCAGGGCCACCGCCAGCAGTACACGGCGATCAAGGTCACTGAGATCCCCGCGGCTGCGAAGTAAGGGTAGGGACTGAGACATGGCACACAAGAAGGGCGCATCGTCCACTCGGAACGGTCGCGACTCCAACGCTCAGCGGCTCGGTGTGAAGCGCTTCGGCGGTCAGACCGTCAACGCCGGTGAGATCCTGGTCCGCCAGCGTGGCACCCACTTCCACCCCGGCGTCAGTGTCGGCCGTGGCAAGGACGACACGCTGTTCGCGCTGGCCGCCGGTGCGGTCGAGTTCGGCACGCACCGTGGCCGCAAGGTCGTGAACATCGTTCCGGTCGCCTGATCCAGTCCCGTCGAGGCTGATCCGGTTCCACACGGACCGGATCCAGTGCCTCGGGGCCCAGGCTCCGTAGAACAGAGTTCTTCGCGAGGCGGACCTCACTTCCCCCACGGGGAAGCAGGTCCGCCTTTCGCGTGTTACGTAAGAGACATTCCGTACGTACAGAAGTAACCGAAGTGCTGGAGGCACCCCACATGACCACCTTCGTGGACCGCGTCGAGCTGCATGTCGCCGCGGGTAGCGGAGGTCACGGCTGTGCCTCCGTACACCGGGAGAAGTTCAAGCCGCTCGGCGGCCCGGACGGCGGCAATGGCGGCCGTGGCGGTGACGTGATGCTGGTCGTCGACCAGTCCGTCACCACGCTGCTCGACTATCACCACTCACCCCATCGCAAAGCCACCAGTGGCAAGCCCGGCGAGGGCGGCAACCGCTCCGGCAAGGACGGCCAGGACCTGATCCTGCCCGTGCCGGACGGCACGGTCGTGCTCGACAAGGCCGGGAACGTCCTCGCGGACCTCGTCGGACAGGGCACCTCGTACGTCGCCGCCGAGGGCGGCCGCGGCGGCCTCGGCAACGCGGCGCTGGCCTCGGCCCGCCGCAAGGCGCCCGGCTTCGCGCTGCTCGGTGTGCCCGGCGGCCTCCAGGACATCGTCCTGGAGCTGAAGACCGTGGCCGACGTCGCCCTGGTGGGCTACCCGAGCGCCGGCAAGTCCTCGCTCATCTCGGTCCTGTCCGCCGCCAAGCCGAAGATCGCGGACTACCCGTTCACGACCCTCGTCCCGAACCTGGGCGTGGTGACCGCGGGCGAGACCGTCTACACCATCGCCGACGTGCCCGGTCTCATCCCCGGCGCCAGCCAGGGCAAGGGCCTCGGCCTGGAGTTCCTGCGCCATGTCGAGCGTTGCAGCGTGCTCGTCCACATCCTGGACACGGCCACCCTCGAGTCCGAGCGCGACCCGATCTCCGACCTCGACATCATCGAGGAGGAGCTGAAGCAGTACGGCGGCCTGGACAACCGTCCGCGCATGGTCGTCCTCAACAAGATCGACGTGCCGGACGGCAAGGACCTCGCGGAGATGGTCCGCCCCGACCTGGAGAGCCGCGGCTACCGCGTCTTCGAGGTGTCCGCGGTCGCCCACATGGGCCTGAAGGAGCTGTCCTTCGCGCTCGCCGAGATGGTCGCGCAGTCGCGTGCCGCGAAGCCCAAGGAGGAGGCGACCCGTATCGTCATCCGCCCGAAGGCGGTCGACGACGCCGGCTTCACCGTGGTGCAGGAGGAGGACGGCCTCTTCCGCGTGCGCGGCGAGAAGCCGGAGCGCTGGGTCCGCCAGACCGACTTCAACAACGACGAGGCCGTCGGCTACCTCGCCGACCGCCTCAACCGTCTCGGTGTCGAGGCGCAGCTGATGAAGGTGGGCGCCCGCTCGGGCGACGGCGTCGCCATCGGCCCCGAGGAGAACGCGGTCGTCTTCGACTGGGAGCCGACGGTCATGGCCGGTGCGGAGATGCTCGGCCGCCGTGGCGAGGACCACCGTCTCGAGGCCCCTCGCCCCGCCACCCAGCGTCGCCGCGACAAGCAGGCGGAGCGGGACGAGTCGGAGAAGGAGTACGACGGCTTCGAGCCGTTCTGAGGCACCCCCGGCCGACAGCGGCCGTGACGGACAGGACGGTCTCCGGAGTCCACGGGCTTCGGAGACTTTCCGTCAGTCACCGCACGGCGTAGGGCGTAGGGCTTACATACGACGACGGACCGGCCATTCTTGGCCGGTCCGTCGTCGTATGTGTGTATGTGCGTCAGGAAGAGGACGCCGTCAGGCGTTGCCGGGGATCTCCTCGGCTACGTAACTGCGGAGCCAGGTCCGGAAGTCCGGGCCCAGGTCCTCACGTTCGCATGCGAGTCTGACAATGGCACGCAGGTAGTC